>JALYGE010000100.1 GCA_030777225.1 Actinomycetota bacterium | reverse complement strand
TCTACAACCCGCTGTACTTCCTGTTGGTGCCGCCGGCCCTCGCCGCGCCGGGGCTCGGCTTCAAGCTCGCCTACAATAAGGCGTGCGTGGAGATCCGGCGCGTCCTCGACTTCGTGCTCGACGCCGCCGAGCGCACCCCACCGCCGCCGGAGCCGCACGAGCCCGAGGTCCGGACCTCGCGCCGCATCCAGGACCTGAACCCTATCCCCAGGTTTACCCCCAGATCCAGAGACGACGAGTAGCCGGGCCGACACGCCGGGGTGCTGAATAGCTGTAATGCTTTAAACTGACCTCATGCCGCTGGAGGTGCTTAAAGAGGTTTTCGGGTTCGACTCGTTCCGGCCGGGTCAGGAAGAGGCGATCCGGGCCGTCCTCGATGGTCGTGACACTTTAGCGGTCATGCCGACCGGCGGCGGAAAGAGCCTCTGTTACCAGGTTCCGGCGCTCATGCAAGAGAGCCTGACCGTGATCGTCTCGCCGCTTATCTCTCTTATGAAGGACCAGGTAGACTCGCTCATCCAGAGCGCCGTAACCGGCGCCGCCACGCTCCACTCCGGTCTCGCGCCCGAGGAGCGGTGGGAGGTGGAGCGGAAGGTTCGCAACGGTGAGGTCAAGATGCTCTACGTCGCCCCGGAGCGGCTCCGCTCTCTGGAGTTCGTGCTCTCCCTGCGCCGGGCGGGCGTCGGGCTCTTCGTGGTGGACGAGGCCCACTGCATAAGCGAGTGGGGCCACAACTTCCGTCCGGACTACCTGTTCCTACCGCGCGCCGTAAAAGACCTCGGCAGCCCGCCGGTCCTGGCCCTGACCGCCACGGCCACGCCCCGCGTGCGCCAGGACATACTACGGTCTCTGGGGATGCGCTCGCCAGAGGTGGTGGTAACGAGCTTCAACCGGCCCAACCTCACCTACCGGGTGCGGGCGGTGAAAAAGAAAGAGCAGAAGCTGGACCGGATACTGGATGTGATTCGCACTACCCCGCCACCGGGCATCGTCTACACCACGACCCGCAAAGAGTGCGAGGAGTTGGCCGCGAACCTGCGCCGCTCCGGGGTCGACGCCGCCGCCTACCACGCCGGGCTGGGGGCCGGGGAGCGCTCGGATGTCCAGGAACGCTTCATGACCGACGAAGTGGCCGTGGTCGTCGCCACGGTCGCCTTCGGGATGGGGGTAGACAAGCCCAACGTGCGGTTCGTGATCCACTCCAGCATCCCCGGCAGCCTTCCGGCTTACCTGCAAGAGTCCGGCCGGGCGGGACGCGACGGAGAGCCCGCCGAGTGCGTCGTACTCTACCGGGGCCAGGATCTGGGACGACGGAAGCGCCTGATCGGGCTGAACTCCGCCGGCGAGAGCGAGGTTAACTCCTTCTTCCGGGCTTTGTCTGAGGTCGAGAGGGACGGGCGGGCGAACGTGGCGCCGGGCACGCTGGCGACGCTCGGGGGTGTGGAGCAGGGCGCCGCCGGCATCTTGCTGGGAAGCCTGGAAGAGTCTGGCCTGATCTCCCGCGGCTACGACCTCTGGGCCGAGGTGGAGATTCGCAGCCTCATGGAGGAGCCAGAAGGGTTGCCGGAGAGCGTCGTCGCCGTCCACGCAGCCCTTCCCGGGGCCGGGAACATCGGCCTGCCGGATCTCGCCCGCCGCGCCGGTGTGCGCCCGGTCGTGGCCCAGGGCGCCGTCTACCGGCTGATGGCCGACGGCCTCGCGGAGGCCATACCGCGGGGTTCCCTGGTGGACGTGAGACTCAAGGCTGCGCTGGACGCTGAAACCCGGCGCCGGATCGCTGCCCGCCTCAAGAATCTCTCCCGGACTGCCTACTCCCAACTCGAGGACGTCGAAACCTACGCGAACCTGAAGACCTGCCGCCGCGAGCATCTGCTCCGGCACTTCGGCGATGCTGAAGAAGTCACTCCCTGCGACGGTTGCGACGTGTGTCGTGGAGAGGAAGAGGAGAACGCGCCTGAGCCGGCCGTCGCGCAGCGCTTCGCGGTCGAGGCGGCAACGTCCGAGTCCCCGGGTCAACGCGAAGAGGTAGACCCGGCACTCTTCGAGCGTCTGCGGAGCTGGCGGGGAGAGCAGGCCCGAAGCCAGAAAGTCCCGGCTTACGTCGTGCTCCACAACTCTCACATAGAGGAGATCTCCACCCGCAAACCCCGTACCATCCACGAACTGGGCTCCATAAAAGGCATCGGGCTCCGCCGGGCCGCCCGGTATGGCGAGGAGATACTGGCCCTCGTACACGGCGAAGCGGCCGCCGGAAACGGTACGGAGCCCGCATACCGGGCGCGTCTGGAGGCCGCGGACCGTCTTCTGCGCGCCGGACGGGGCGCGGAGGCCGTGCCCGAGCTCGCCCGCGCCCTGGAGCTGGGCGGCGAAGAGGCGAAGCGGGAGGTAGACGACTTGCTGGGAACTGCAAAACAAAACTGATCGATCAGAAGGAGGCACAGTGAAGCTCGAAGGAAAGAAGCTCGTCGTGTTGTTGGCCGAGGGGTTCGAGGACCTGGAGTACTGGGTCCCGCTAATGCGTCTCCGGGAAGAGGGGGCCGAGGTAATAACGGTAGGTCCCAACCTGGATACGGTTTACGGCAAGAACGCCCTCACGGCCCGGGCCGACGCCACGCCCAAAGACATAGACGCCTCGGAGCTGGATGGACTCGTGGTCCCCGGTGGCTGGGCGCCCGACAAGCTCCGGCGCTACCCGGAGATCCTGGACATGGTCAGAGAGGTGCACGGAGCGGGCAAGCCGGTCGGCATTATCTGTCACGGCGGGCTGGTTGCGATCTCGGCGGGCATCGTAGATGGTGCGCGGGCCACGGGTTCGCTCGGCATAAAGGACGACCTGGAGAACGCCGGAGCGACGTGGGTGGACAAGCCCGCCTTCCGGGACGGGAACCTGGTGTGGGGCAGGGTTGTGCCGGACATCCCGGCCTTCTGCCGCGAGCTGGTCGGGGCGCTCGCCGAGTAGCACCGCAATAAAGCGGAGTGAAGGCTGCTACGAGTTTTTCGGGTGCCGCTGGTAGAATCTCCGGGTATGAAAGGATTTAGAGAAAGCGTCGGCGCTGTGGCGCTCGGCGTGTTGCTCGCGCTCGGGATCGCGGTGCTGGTGGTCTTCGGCATCTTCTGGCCGATAGCGATGAGGTTCCTGGACCCCTCGCTAGCCCAGAATACTTTATTCCCGTCGTTGTTCCTCGTACTGGCTGCTGGGTTCTCGTTCTATTGGGGCGGCATGATCTCCAGCTATCGGGCACCCGGCCGCCGCAAGCTCCACGGCGCGCTGGTCGCCCCGGCCACGTTCGCGATCTCACCCGTCGTAAACGTGTTCTCCGGAAAGGGACTGTTTCCCGGCCTCGACTCGCTGCAGGCGATCTCGCTCATGCTCGTCGTCTTGCTGGTCGCGATCGTCAGCGCTTACGTGGGAGCCCGTCGGGGCGAAGCGCTCTACGCCCATAACCGGCGGTTCATCCGGCAACGCCAGCGGCAGATGGACAAAGAGAGGTTCGCTAACGAGCCTGAACGCCGAGGATGATCCGTCCTCGGGCGTCCACCCGGGCGTTGGGCGCCTGCTTTTCTTCGGCGTCAAGCTTTTCTGGTTCGTCGCCACCTCCTACGAGGTAGACCCGCGGTTCCTGGGGGTCTTCGGCCGCTTCCGCCACGTATCGCCGCCACGCGAGCTCTTCCCACACGAACGTAAAAACGGGTTTGTGCGCCGCTTCGTCTACTCCGGCGTGTACCTTCGGTAAGCCCAGGGACTTCGAGATGGAGGCCACGTGACGGGGATGCTCGCTGGCGTTGAACGCGGAGATGCCGCTTCTGAGCCGGCGGTCGGGGTCCGAGAGCCGGCTCAGGCTCTCAAGAGCCTTTTGCAACTCTTCCGCGTTGCGGCGGCTCTCTTCTCGGGCTTCCTGCAGCCGTACTTCGAGCTCTCGTACTCTTTCCCGGGCGCTGACGTCGGCTGCGTGTAGCCCGCCCGCTTCTTGCTCCGGCGCTGTTCGCTCGTGGCCGTTGCGGCCGGGCTCGGCGGGTCCTTCTGGTCCGGCATCCTCCGCTTCGCCCTTTCGCGACTCCTCCAACTCGCGCTCCAGCGCTCCCCGCTCGCGCTCGGAATCCGAGAGCGCCGCTTCCAGCTCATCTACCCGAGCCTGGAGACGCGAGGCAGTTTCCTGTGGGACCGTTTCCTCTTGCTGGAGGTCCTCTGCTGCGGCAACCTCCTGCGTCAAAACCACCGGGGCCTCTTCGTCGTCCCTCTCCTGATGACGGGCGGCTTCGAGTTCCTTGAGCCGGTTTCTGTAGGCGGCGGCTTCAGAAGTTCTTTCGAGCTTGACGCCCTCCAGCTTCTCTTGGGCCGTCCACAGCTCCAACCTGCTGCGCTCGGCGGCTTCTTCCAGGCGCTCCTCGTACCGGGCGCGGAGCTGGGCCAGGTCCTGTTCGTGACGTGCCCGTAGGGCCTTGTTATCCGCCTCCCGTTGGCCCCGGAGGGATTCTATGCGGCGCTCGGCTTCGGCCTTCGCCTCTGCCAGGCGGGCTGAATGCGTCTTTCGCAGCTCCTGCTCCCGGTTCCCGGCGAGGCCTTTTATCTCGCGCAGCTTTGCTTGATGGCGCTCCTCGGACTCACTAATACGGGCTTCCATCTCCGCGAGCAGGGTGTTGAACTCGGCCTGCTGGTTCTCCAGCTCCGCCCGGTGATCTTTCTTTAGTTCCTGTTCCCGGTCGGCGAAAGATTTTCGCAGCGCTTCGAGCTCCGCCTCGTGGTCTGCGGCCGCCGAGCGCAGGGCCTCCTGCAACCGCTGCTCCAGTTGTTCCCGGAGCCTTCTTTCCAGCTTGCGTTTCTGCTCTGCGGATTCTTCTCGGAGGGCTTCGATCTCGACTGCGCGTCTTCTATCGTGCTCTTCTTCGCCTTCTCGTAATCTCTCTTGTGCTTCCTGGTAGGAGCTTTCGAGGGCCGAGAGCCGCTCTTCGTATCGTTGCTCCGCGGCCTGTTCGAGCTCCCGGTACTCTTCTTTAAGCGCATCCCGGTCTTCTACAGAGAGCGCGGCTTCGATCTCGGAGCGGAGCTGATCCTGGAACCTGTCCTGCAGCCGGGCTAACTCTGAGATGTGCTGGTTGGTCAGCCCCAGTTGCTCGTTGGAGCTCTGTATCCTCAGCTCGGAGACGATGCTCGCGGCTTCCCGGGCTTTCTCCTCGGCGGCGGCGCGCTCGCTTTCCTTCTCTTCGAGGGCTTCCCCACGGGCGGCGACCTCTTCCTGGGCCGCTTTCAGGGCTACGCTGGCCTGCTCCAGGTCTCGCCGGAGGCTCATGACCTCCTCTTCGAGACTCTCTATAAGGGCCTGCGCCGCCTGCATCTGGCCCTCGATCTTTTGTATGTAATCCTTGTCCTGTTCCCCGCTCAAGCCCCTGTCTCCAAACTCGATGGCGCGATATAAAGACCTCGCGCCTCCAGATGATACCTGACTCAGATTAACTCTTGGGTGGCTTCTGGTAAAGAGACTCTAGGCGGTTTCCCGGCAGCCGGGACAGAGCCCTTCTACGACCAGCCTGGTGTTCCTGACCTCGTAGGAGGTGTTCTCCCGGATCCGGGCCTCCAAATTCGCCAGCTCCACACCCGGTATCTCGGATACATCGCCACACTCCTGGCAGCGGATGTCCAGGTGGGGCTCGGTATTGAGGTCGTAACGGGTGGGCGACTCCGACCAGTGCTTGGAGCGTACTACCCCGATCTCCTCCAGCACCGAGAGCGCCTGGTAGACCGTGCCCAAGGCGACCTTGGGGTTCTTCTTCTTGACGATCAGGTAAACGTCCTCGGCCGAGGGGTGACCCCGAGCTTCCTTCAGGGCTTCGAGCACGGCTTTCCGCTGCGAGGTCAGCGTGTATCCTGACCTGCGGAGCTTCTCCCGCACGTTCTGCTCGACCTTGCTCGTCATACCGGCGATGTCATCGGATCAATAACCATTCCTGGTTTCAAGTTTACCATACGCTTTTACCGAAGCATCACGGTGTACCATAACTTCCTATGGCTTATATAGTAAACGCCCTGATCAACGCCTGGCGTCTGTTGCGCAATGGTTACGTCCGGCTTACCAGACGCGCGCCGGACTACGTGGTCTTCGAGGTGGGCGGCGGCTTGCTGGAGTTCGAGTCCCCGATCGGGTTTCTACGGCGCCGGCTCAGCCCCGGTCCTCCGGCTCTCAGCCTCGAAGAAGCGCGCCGGAGGCTATGGCGTATCTCCGGTGACGGGAGGGTGCGAGGCGTGGTGCTTCGCGTTCAGAACCTGGACGCTGGCTGGGCCGCCCTGGAAGAGCTCAGACGGGAGCTGGCCGCCTACGGGGAGCGCGGCGGCCGCGTAATCGCCTATCTCATCGAGCCGGACACCCGCTCGTATTACCTGGCGTGCGCGGCGGACGAAATCCTGGTGACCCCGCTGGCGACGGTGAGCGTGACCGGCGTCCGCACCAGGGTGAACTTCGTGAAGGACGCTCTGCAGCGCGCCGGCGTAGAGGCGGAAGTGTTCGCGGTCTCGCCCTACAAGTCTGCCTACGACACCTTTGCGCGCCAGGATTTCTCCGACGAAGCCCGCGAACAGGCCGAACGGCTCGTGAATCGGCGGTTCGAGGAGCTGGTAGCCGCGGTGGCTGAGGGAAGGGGCATAACTCCCGGAGAGGCGCGGACGAAGATCGACGGGGCGCCCTACAGCGCATCTGGGGCGCTGAAGGAGAGCTTGCTGGACGCCGTATGCTACGAGGACGAGCTGGCGGAGAGGCTTGGCGTGGACGGCGAAAAGGCAAAGCTCGCGGAGTGGGGGGTGGCCCGCAAGGCTTTGAAAATGCCCTACCGGAGGCATTCCCGGCGGCGGGTAGGGGTCGTTAGTTTATCGGGGGCCATAGTGCGGGGACGGAGCAGAAAGTTGCCGGTCCCGCTGCCCTTGATCGGGGGCGAGCAGGCCGGGAACGAGTCGGTGGTCGCCGCCCTGAGGGTGGCGGAGAAAAATCGCCGGGTGGCGGCGGTGCTCTTTCACGTGGACTCGCGGGGCGGAGACTCGCTGGCTTCGGACCTGATCTGGCGCGAAGTCCGGCGCATAAACGAGAAGAAACCCGTGGTGGTGCTCATGGGTGACGCCGCGGCCTCCGGCGGTTACTACGTCTCCGCGTCGGCGAGTCACATTGTCGCCCGGTGCAACACTATCACGGGCTCTATAGGCGTGATCTCGCTGCGACCCGTCGCCACCGGCCTCTACGAGAAGCTCCGCATAAACCCCGTCGCCGTGGAGCGCGGCGCCCGTTCCGGTCTCTACGACGCGAGCCGACCACCTACGGACGACGAGCGAAAGGTCCTGGGCGGCCAGATAGAGTGCATCTACGAGGAGTTCAAGGATAGGGTCGTGCAGGGCAGGGCCTTGAGGCCGGAACGCCTCGAAAAGCTGGCCGGTGGCCGCGTGTGGACCGGGGCTGAAGCTCGCGAGCACGGGCTGGTAGATGAGATCGGGGGCTGGCAGACGGCCCTCGACAAAGCGCGGGAGCTGGCCGGCATAGAAGCGGATGCGTCGGAGGTCGTGCTCAAGATCTCACCTCCAAAAAGCGGACGCCCGATGCCGGCAAGCGCGGCAGACGCGGTGGAGGCCGCCCGCGAGCTGTTCGAGGACTATGCGGAAGCCGGCGCGAACCTCCGCACGGCGAAGGTCTGGGCGCTCGCGCCGTACACTTTCTCCGAAGACTGATAGTATCGAACGGTCGCTGGCGAAGATTTAGAGAGACTATTTTTTGAGTGAGTTCGCTATTAAAGGCGTGGATCGGCGGGCGATGGGCGTGCTCTCCGCCGGCCATCTCTTCACGGACGTAAACCAGGGCGCTGTCGCGGCGCTGCTGCCGTTCCTGATCTCGGAGCGTGGGCTGTCGCTGGCGGCGGCCGGGACGCTCGTCATGGCGGCCACCGTCAGCTCCTCTATCGTTCAGCCGTTGTTCGGGATCTTCTCCGACCGTCGTCCGCTGCCGGCTTTGATGCCGCTCGGCGTACTGCTCGCCGGGTTCGGCATCGCACTGACCGGCGTGGCCCCGAGCTATCCCCTGATCCTGCTCTGCGTCGTTCTCAGCGGCATCGGGGTGGCGGCGTTTCATCCCGAGGCGGCCCGGTTCGCCAACTACGTCTCCGGCTCCCGGCGAGCGCGGGGGATGAGCTTCTTCTCCGTGGGCGGCAACGCCGGTTTTGCTCTCGGCCCGGTACTTACCACGCCGCTAGTCCTACTTTTCGGATTGCCGGGCACGTTGTTTCTGGCGCTGCCCGCGGCGCTCATGGCCGCGGTGCTGTTCGTGGAGATGTCCCGAATGATGGGCTTCCAGCCGGTAGTAGAGGCGAGCGCGCCCGAGGAGCCGACCTCTGCGCCGGAGCATCGGGGGCCGTTTGCGCGCATGATCGGGGTGGTCACCATCCGGTCGTTCGTCTACTTCGGCCTGGTGACGTTCGTCGCCACCTACTACGCCCAGGTGCTGGATACCTCGACGGCGCGGGGAAACACGGCGCTCGCGATCATGCTCTTCGCCGGCGCGATAGGGACCCTGACGATGGGGCCGCTCGCCGACCGCTTCGGACGCCGTACCGTGCTCGGCGCCTCCATGCTCCTGCTGCCGCCCCTGATCTTCGGCTTCACGCTGGCCGGCCCGCTCACGGGCATGTTGCTCCTCGCCCTGGTTGGGGCCGCCACCATAGGCACGTTCGGCGTCACCGTGGTCATGGGACAGGAGTATCTGCCCGGCCGCATCGGGCTCGCCGCCGGCATAACGATGGGGCTCTCTATCGGGCTCGGAGGAATCGGGGCTCCTATCCTCGGTTTTCTGGCGGACGCCCGCGGCCTCCCGTTCACGATGCTCGTGATCGCCGCGTTGCCCGTGCTCGGCCTGTTGCTCACGCTCACTCTGCCTCGCAAACATTAACAGGGGCGGCAGCTCGCCGTTCTGTAATAGAACTACTATTCGCACGAGATGCGTCGGTTACTATAAGAAGTATGAGTAGAGCCTTCGCCAGGGATAGGCGGTCCTGAACCTGTTCGCGCGCCTGGGCCGGTTTACCTACCGTTACCGGTGGACGGTCCTGCTGTTCTGGGCCGTTATTCTGGTGGTGGCAGCTTTCTTCGCGCCGAGGCTCGGTAGCCAACTCAAGGGCGGCGGGTTCGACGGTTCTGGCTCGGAGGCCGAGCGGGTGCAGGCCATCATGGTCGAGGAGTTCGGCGTCTCTCCGGCGACTCTTACTATAGTTTTCGAGGGCGAGGAGCTCTCTGCACAGAGCGCCGCGTACCGGAAGGCGGAAGAGAAGGCGCTCGAACCGCTCCGCGAGATGGAGGAGACCCGGTTCGTGACCACCTATGCCGATACGAAAGACCCACGTTTCGTTTCGGAGAACAGCGAGAAGACCTACGCCATCGTCGGTTTCAACGTCTCGACGGACGAGACGCAGGGCCTGGTAGACGAGGTGCGCCGGAAGGTGCGCTCTGACGAGCTGACGACCTACGTCACCGGGGCCCCCGCCGTCTACCTGGACATCACGAACGCCAGCAACGAGGACATCCGGCGGGCGGAGAAGTACGCTTTCCCGCTGGCGCTGGTTATATTGGTGATCGCCTTCGGGACGCTGGTGGCCGCCGGTATTCCGGTCCTGATCGGGGGCGTCAGCGTCCTGACTGCCCTGGCGACGCTCTACTTCCTGGCCGGCGTCTACGACATGTCTGTTTTCGTACTCAGTATCGCGACCATGCTGGGGCTGGGCCTCGGCATAGATTACGCGCTCTTCGCCGTGAGCCGCGTCCGGGAGGAGCTGGAAAGCTATCCGGTCTCGGAGGCTGTATCAAGGACCGTCGCGACGGCGGGACGGTCCATCTTTTTCTCGGGACTGGCGGTCCTTATCGGGCTCTCAGGGCTGCTCTTTTTTCCGTTTATGTTTATCCGCTCTATCGGGGTGGCGGGCGTTCTCGTGGTTTTTGTCTCGGTCTCTGCGGCGCTGACGCTGCTGCCGGCGGTTCTGAGCGTCCTCGGGCATCGGGTGAACGCTCTCGCCGTTCGTCGGAACCGGGGCGCGGTGGGGGCGGGTTTCTGGGGTCGGAGCGCGGAGGTCGTTATGCGGCGTCCGGTCCTCGTTATCCTGCTCGTGGGGGTGATGCTCTCCACCCTACTCTATCCGGTGACGCACATGAAGATCGGTATCCCCGAAGCGAGCGTCCTGCCGGAGAAATACGAGTCGCGCGCCGGGGACGACATCCTCAAGCAAGACTTTGACTACGCAAGCCTGTCCCCGATGGAGATCATCGCCACCACGCTCGAAGACCCACTGAGCGTCGAAGGTCTCAAAGACACCAAACAGCTCGGCGAGCGCGTAGGAAATACCGACGGTATCGAGAGCGTTGAGAGCATCTACACGGTCGGCCGGAGCGCCGCCCGGGAATACGCGAAAGAGGTCTCGACAGCCCGCGAAAAGGCCGAATCCGAAGCCCAGGGAAGAACGGACGAGTTGGTGGACGAGCAGTATGATCAGCTCAAAGAAGAGCAAGTCCAGAAAGCGGTGGACGAACAGACCTCCCAGCTAGAGGCTACCCAGGGGACCGTGCCACCGGGCGCCGAAGAGCGGATCCGCTCTCGGGTGGAGCCGGAAGTCGAGAAGCGTCTGGAGGAGGCTGGGGCCAGAGAGCAGATAAGGTCCGAGGTAGAAGCAGAGGTCCGGCAGCGGATAGACGAACAGGTCCCGGACCTGCCGGACGGCATCTCCGCGGGCGGAGAGACCACGCCGGAGGGCGTGGCAAACTTCCTGCAGCTCCCCGAGGCCCGCGAATCCGAAGAGCTGCAGGAGGCCATAGATAACTTCGTGGCGGGAGACCGCACTCTGTTACGGGCCGTCACAGAGGCCAGCCCCTACGTCGGGGCCGCCCGGGAGACGGTGGGGGAGGTCCGCTCGGTCGAGCCGCCAGAGGGTGTTAGCTTCCTCGTCGGCGGTCTCTCCGCCGGGCAGAAGGACTTCATCTCCAGCGTCTACGGAAAAGCGCCCTACGCGGCGGCGTTCGTGCTGGGTGTGACCTACCTGGTGTTGCTCTACACCTTCAAGTCGGTTTTTATCCCGCTGAAGGCCGTGGCGGTCAACATCCTGAGCCTCACGGCGAGCTTCGGGGCGATGGTCTTCGTGTTTCAGGACGGAAACCTCTCGAACCTGCTGAACTTCGCACCCCTGGGCTTCGTGGACGCGACGCTCCCGATCTTGATGTTCTGCACCATCTTCGGTGTCTCTATGGACTACGAGGTCTTTCTGCTCTCCCGCATCCGGGAAGCCTACGAGAACGGCGACTCCAACACGGCCAGCGTCGCCAAGGGGCTGGTATCCACGGCCGGTATCATCACCTCCGCCGCCGCCATCATAATCGTCGTGACCGGCGCCTTCGCCTTTACCGGCATCATCCTCACCAAAGCGGTCGGCCTGGGGCTCGCCGTGGCCGTGTTCGTGGACGCCACGATCATCCGGGTCTTGCTAGTCCCGGCCACCATGCGCGTCCTGGGAGACTGGAACTGGTGGCCCGGCGGACGGAGGATTACCTTCGGAGACGCGAAAGAGACTCATGTGGATAAGAGTAATTCTTGATCCTGGTGCTCTGCCGGGATAGACTACCTTAGATGGTGGAATTCGAGCAGATACTCAAGAGTCGGGGTTACCGGCTGACGAACCAGCGGCGGGTTATCGTCGGCGAGTTGGAAGATGCGCGTCATCTGTCGGCGGAGGATCTTTACGACAGGGTAAAGGGAGCGCACCCGGACCTCGGCCTCTCGACGGTCTACCGGACTCTAGACTTGCTCACGGAGCTTGGCATCGTCCGCAAGGAAGACTTCGGCGAGGGCTACTCCCGCTACGAGTTGGCGACCGAGCGGATGCACCACCACGCCCGGTGCGAGGAGTGCGGGCAGGTCATCGAGTTCAACGAAGAGCTCATGGAGTACCTGGCGTTGCAGGTCGAACGGGAGACGGGATTCGTCACCGACTGGCACGAGATCACCCTGCACGGCCGCTGCGCCGCGTGCTCGAATCTTTAGACGCTGATCTCGAGCCCGTCTTCGGCAACAATTATTTCTCCGCCGTAACCCTTCTCGACTTCTGCAATGAGGTCTAACCCGTCGGCCGCGGGGTAGATGTGTGTGAGCACGACGCGGCCCACGCCGGCTTCCGAGGCGATACGGGCGACGCTCTCCGGCGTCAGGTGGCCCGGTACGGGACTGTCGTCGGGAAAGGAACACTCAACCAGCATGGTGTGGGCGCCGCGGGCCAACTCCACCACCGACTCGCTGTACTCCGTGTCGCCGGTATAGACGAAGGCGCGGTCTTCCTCATCCAGGCGGTAGGCGATGCTCTCGGGGCGGTGTTCTGCCGGAGACCAGGAGATGCGGCAACCGGGTAGATCCAGGGGCGAGGAACACTCGTGGGGCACTTCTGAGATTTCTAGTGGGTAGTCACCTTCCATCCACTCGCCCCAGACGTTTAGTATTTTGTGCCAGAATTCCTCGAATGGTTCGGGCCCGGTGACGTAGAGAGGGCGGCTGCGCGGCTCGTAGGCGCCGTAGTTTATGCCGAAGAGCAGCGGCACAACGTCTACGGTGTGGTCGGGGTGAAAGTGGGTGAAGAAGATGCGGTCTACGGAAAAGGGGTCCAGGCCGGCGTGGAGCATACCGCGGACTGCCCCGGAGCCGAGGTCGAAGACGAGGGTCTCATCGCCCGCGCGTACCACAACGCAGCTCTGGCGGCGGGAGAGGCGCGGCACGACCGTGCCGGAGCCGACGACGGTTATCTCCATTTAGTGATTCTTTTCTTTCCCTGATCGAAAGCCCAGACGAGCCCGGCTATCCCCAGTACGGTGCCCCCGATCACATCCGACGCCCAGTGTACCCCGAGGTAGATCCGGCTGAGCGCCATCCCGATCAGCGCTAGGACGATGAGAAACCGGGCAACCTTATTTTTCCAGAGTAGATAGATGGCGCCGAGCAGTAGGACCGAGCGAAGCATGTGTCCGCTGGGATACGGGTAGGCGTAGTGAACGTCGATGACCGGCGAGAAGCCTGTAGTACGGGCGACACCCTCCGGCATCGGGACCTGTGGGAGCCACATCTTCATCGCGAGTTCTACGAGGCTCGTTACGAGAAGGGCTATGGCCAGGCGGACGGCGAGTGTCCGACGGTTCGTCAGAAACAACCAGACTACGAGCGCCCCGAAAGCCGGAATAGTGAACTCGACACCTCCGAGGATAGAGAAGATACCGCCTGTGCGATCTAAGAAGGAAGTCGTCCAGACCTGGGAGACGCGCAGCGCCCACAGGTCGAAGCCGTGGAGCAGCCTGAGACCCGCCACCGCGGAGAAGATCGCGAAGGCGGTTAGAGAGCCCCAGAACTTTAGATTTTGTTTCTTTTTCAAAGCCTCTAGAGGCTAGCAGATCGCGGGCAAAAGAAGAGCCGGACTCTTGAAGTCCGGCTCTGGAGGACGGATTACTCGGCTTTAGGCGACAGCGTCGCGGAGTACGCGACCGTACTCGCCGCCCTTGAGGATGCGTTCGGCCTCGCGTTGGAGCTGGCGGACCCGCTCCCGGGAGATGTCCAGCTCGTCGCCGAGTTCGGCGAGGGTGGCGGGGTCCCGGTCGTCGAGACCGTAGCGGCGGACCAGCACGTAGCGTGCCCGCTCCGGCAGCCGCTCGATGGCCTCCTGGAGCTGCACCGTCTCCATCTCCTTCATGACCGTATCCGGTGTATCGGAGACCTTGTCGTCTTCGATAAAGTCCCCGAGCTGCGAGGAAGTCTCGTCGGTCGAGACCGGCTGGTCGAGGCTGGTCGCGTCCGGCATGGCGCTCATCGTGAGACGAACCTCGTCGAGGTTCCAGCCCAGACGTTCGGCGACTTCCTCTTCCGAGGGCTCCCGCTCGCGCTCCACGGAGAGCTCATTGTAGGCGCGGGAGACCTTCCGGATCTTCTCCGTCATGTGTACCGGAACCCGGATGGTGCGTCCCTTGTCCGCCACCGCCCGCTGCACCGCCTGACGGATCCACCACGTCGCGTAGGTCGAGAACCGGAAGCCGCGGGCCGGGTCGAACTTCTCCACAGCCTTCATAAGGCCGATGTTGCCCTCCTGAATGAGGTCCTCGAACGGCAGACCGTAGCCGCGATACTTCTTGGCCACCGAGACGACGAGGCGCAGGTTCTTCTCGATCAGGCGCTGCCGCGCCCGCTGGTCGCCTTCCTTGGCGCGCTGGGAGAGGTCGATCTCTTCTTCGTGAGTGAGCAGATCCCCCTGCCCGATGTGCGCCAGGTACTTCGCGAGAAGCTCGGGAGTCTCCGTCTCTCTCGCCGTCTTGTTGTCCACCTGTCTGTCCGGCTTGGTCGCCATTCCGTCCTCCTAAAACACCATCCTACCCGAAATCAGTTTTGAAAACTACTCTTAATTTACCCTTTTCAGCCATGCTTCTAAACTCTTTTTTTACCGGCAAGAACTTATACGCACTGCCCCGCGATAAGTTTCAGAGGCGGGCGAGATTCTTGTCAGGTGTCCTACAGGCATATTTGTAACTACGTGTTCGGTGGGGTGGTTGGATCAACGTTCAGACAAACAGTTATACTAGCGGCGTGGAGAGCGCATCTCGCATACCGGAGGAGATCCAGGCCAAAACCCCGCAGATACTGGCCTACTGGCGCGATAGCAGGGGTGATGAGCCGGAGGGCGAGGCCGCTTCGCGTCTTGCGAGGGGCATCGAGCGACTTATAGAAGTCTTTGTAGACTTCTTGCGGAGCCCGGAGTCTGTTGGGACCTTCAGCCGCGGGGGAGGCATCCGGGCGCTGGTGCGCGAGATCTCCCGCTGCCAACGCGCGCTGGACAGGGATGCCGTGGGCGTTATCGAAGACTTTGCCGTCCTGCGGCGCTCCGTATGGCGCTCGGTCGAACAGAGCGTGGATCTTCACAGCCTCGACGGGGCAGAAGTAGCGCGCTTTTTCACCAAAATGCTCCAGGCTTCGGATTGGGTCACGGAGGCAGGGTTAGAGGCGTTCGAAGCGATGGTTAGGGAGGAGATGCAAGAGGCCGTCGGTCAGGCGGCGGCCACAGACCTCCTGACCGGGCTCCCGGACCGGGAACGTTTCAACCGGTTGCTGCTGCCGCAGGCTATAGAAACATACGAGCGTTTCGCACTCGCCGTCTTCGACATAGCGGATTTCTCCGACACCGTAGCCGAAGGAGAGATAGACCGGGCGCGTAACGCCCTGAAAGGTCTGGCGACGGCCGTCACCGGCGCTGCGCCCGAGGGAACCATCTGCGCCCGATTCGGGGACGACGAGATCTGTGCCTTGCTGCCCGAGATGGGGGGCGAGGACGCCTACGGTATATCGGAGCGGGTGCTGGAGAGCCTGGAGGAAAAGCACCTCGGGTTCCAGGTGGACGTCGGGGTGGCGGAGTACCCGGTCCACGGCGCGGACACCGGCAAGCTGGTGCGGGAGACACTCAAAGCCATGAGCGTGGCCAAGCGGGTCGGTGGTAGCGGTATAGTCATCGCCAGGTAAGACGGTAAGGGGGATCAGTGATCGCGATAACCAACAGCCTGCCCGTAAAAGAGGGCGCGGCGGACCAGATCGTCGAGCGCTTCGCCGAGAGTCGCGGCAACGTGCAGGACTTTCCGGGTTTTGTCTCTATGGAGGTACTGAAGAGCGAGGAAGCGGACGAGGTGCTCGTCATAACGTGGTGGCAGGATAAAGAGGCGTTCAAGTCGTGGGTTCATAGCGACGAGTTCAAGAGAGCGCACGGCCGGGGCGGCGCGTCGGATCTGCTGACCGGCCATCCCGAGATGACCACGTACGAAGTAGCGGTCGAGCGCCGGCCTGGGACACCGGAGGGGGCTTAGACCGGCTCAAGCGAGTTCGTAAGACACTACCGGTTGAGGCTCGGAGCTACCCTCTGTAGAAGGCTCGTATTCGCCCCGGCCGAGCACGGCGAACACAAAAGCAAAGAGAAAGATCATGATCAGCACCAGAATCCCAAACGCCAACCGCTCCCTCACCGTGCCTCCTCTCAGCGAACATTTCAACGACATTCTATCTTACCGACATCCCCCTGTCCCCGACAAGCCTGCGAGCTTCCGAGCATCGTAATGTACAATGTAGCAAGATGTAGCGGGTGCGTGTCGTAGAGGTTCCGTAGAGGTTTCAAATATAGACGAGTCAGAGCACTTTAGGGGAAAAAGATGAGCGTTGACTACTCCTTGCCCGAATATACGGCGCTCCAGGAGCGGGAGTGCAGGGATCTACTAGACATGTTAGCGGAGATGGGAATCGCTACCGCCGACAGGGTTTACGGACCGGGCGACGCCATCTATCGGGAGGGTGAGTACGGCGACGCTCTGTACGTCGTGATCTCCGGTGTGCTGAAGCTATTCCGGCCCTATTCCGGGAGCAAGGAGGCTACCCTGCGGCTGCTGAGGTCCTGGGACATTTTCGGCCACATCGCGTTCGCGGGCGAGACCAAGCAGCGCGCCTACGCGGAAGCCGTAACGGAATGTACCGTAACGAAAGTACCGAAGGTGTTCGTCGAGCGGGCGGTGCGGCAGGAACCCCGCGTGGCGTTCAAGCTGATGACGTTGCTGGAGCTGCGCCTCGTGCAGTACGAGGAGCTGGTAAAGTGCCTCCTGCCCCGGGAGACCGAAGTGCGGCTCGCGAACCTCTTGCCCATACTGGCGCAGAAGTTCGGTGAGAGCAACGGCAGCGCGATCACCATCGGTTTGCGGCTGACCCACCAGGACCTGGCCGCGATGGTCGCCTCGACCCGCGAGTCGGTGACGAAGGTCCTCAACGAGATGCGGAACCGCGAGATCATAGAGATCGAGGCCGGGAGAATTACGCTCAAGGACTCCCGGGCCCTTAAGGCGCTCGCCTATCCCTAGCCCGCGCCGCGGTATTCTGTCATAGTACGCGCGTGCTGGAGCTTATCGAAGCAATTTTCCTCGGCATCGTGCAGGGGTTGACGGAGTTTCTTCCGGTATCGAGCTCCGGCCATCTCGTACTCGGACAATACTTTCTGGGTCTGGACCCGGAACGCTTCGGGCTCTCGTTCGACGTGGCGCTGCACATGGGGACGCTGTTGGCCGTCGTGACGTTTTTCTGGCGCGACCTCGTCCGGTTGGCCTACGCTTTTACGCGCTCGGTCACGGGTCACAGGAACCTGTCCAACCCTGACCAGCGGCTGGCCTATCTCATCCTCGCCGCGACGATCCCGGCAGCCCTGATCGGGTTTCTCTTCGAGGGCTTTATAGAGACGCGGACCCGCTTACCCTGGGTGGTAGTGTTCAACCTGGTGCTCGTCGGTGTTTTGTTTATCGTGGCCGAGGTCGTGGGGAAGCGGAGCCGCCGGGCGTCGAAGCTAGGCTTCCTGGAGGCGGTCGGGATCGGGGTCGCCCAGGCGGCGGCGCTCGTGCCGGGGGTCTCTCGTTCGGGGGCCACGATCACGCTCGGCCTTTTTCTGGGGCTCAGGAGGGAGGAGGCCGCCAGGTTTTCTTTCTTGATGAGCGTACCGATTATCGCGGGGGCGGGCACGCTACAACTGACGGAGGTGATCTCGGAGGGCATGACCGCTTTCGAGACCCTGATCTTCGGCGCCGGCTTTGTCTCCTCTGCGGTGGTCGGTTACCTGGCGATCAAATTCTTTATCTCCTACATCGCCGATCACAGCCTCCGGGCGTTCGCTTACTATCGCTTCGGTCTCGCCGCGGTCGTAGCCACGCTACTCGTCGTGCTTTGACATCGGGGCTCTTTCTCTGGTACTTTAAAGCCCGGTTATGAACCTTTCCCTCGAAGCGGTCTCCAATAGCACTCCCGGCGCCAACCGGCGATTTACCGGGGAGGGACGCCACGCCGGGTTCGTCGGTGCGTCCCTCCTACGCTGAGGGCTGAGAAACTACCGACAGGAGACTGAAGTTATGTACGGTCATGACAAGTCTGTAACAGTTATCCGCAAAGAGAAGAGAGGACACGATGCTCGCTGAGGACGAGGCCCGCCCGCCGGGCGAGATGGATGGCCTCAGGGAGCAGATCGACGCGGTGGACGAGCAGATCGTGGGTCTGCTAGATCGCCGGGCGCGGCTGGCGCAGCGTATCGGGGAGATAAAACGCGCCCGGGGCCTGGAAACCTACGCGCCGGCCCGCGAGCGGGTGGTGCTGGACCGCCTGGAGAAACTGAGCGAGGGAGATTTCCCCCGCCGCGGCCTGGAGGCGGTCTTCCGGGAGATCATCTCCAGCTCCATCTCCCTCGAAGCCCGGCTGAAGGTCGCTTACCTTGGGCCGGAGACGACTTTTACCCACGAGGCGGCGCGGCGCTCGTTCGGCACGAGCGTAGAGCTGGAGCCGCAGACCACCGTGTCCGAGGTTTTCGCCCGGGTCGAACGCGGCGAGGCCGAGCACGGCGTGGTCCCGGTGGAGAACTCGATGGAGGGGGCTGTGACGCACACCCTGGACGAGTTGATGAACAGTCCGCTCAAGATCTGTGGCGAGGTCTATCTCCCGATTTCGCAGAACTTGCTCTCGAAGTCGGGGAGCCTGGAGGAGGTGCGTATCGTCTGCTCGCATCCTATGGCCCTGGCTCAGGCGGCGACCTGGCTGCGCCACGAGTTGCCCGGCGTATCGCTGGAGGAGGTCGAATCGACCGGTGAGGCGGCCCGGCGAGCCGCCGAAGAACCGGGGGTCGCGGCGGTTGGCAGCACCCTCGCGGCGGAGTCGCATGGCCTGAACGTACTCGCCCGCAACATCCAGGACGCCCGCACGAACGCGACGCGCTTTATCGTGCTGGGCAGGAACTGGGCCGGAAGGACCGGCCGCGACAAAACCAGCGTGGTATTTTCGGTCAAAGACCGCCCCGGGGTTCTCAAAGACGCGCTCTCGGCGTTTTCCGACGAGGGGATCAACCTGACCCGCATCGAGAGCCGCCCGAGCCGCAAGCGCGCCTGGACCTACGTGTTTTTCGCAGACTTCAAGGGGCATCCCGAGGAGGACCGGGTGCAAAGGGCGCTCGAAGCCCTCGAAGAGCACTGTCCCTACGTGAGCCTCATAGGCGCATATCCGGAGGTCCAGCCTGAAACCGCCGGGTAGATCGAACGTTAGAGAAGATAGAGAAGATGCCGGCCTCGACTTCAAGGCCGCCGCCCGCGAGGTACTACGTGAGATCGGTCACCCGCTCCACTACACCGACATAACCGAGATAGCCCTGGAGTCGGGATACCTGAAGAGTTCAGGTAAAACACCACATAATACAATGAGGGCGCGACTCTCCGTGGACGTTCGCGACAATCCCGAGAGCCATTTCGTCCAGACAGTCCCGGGAGTTTACGCTCTCAGGAGCGGGGCCTGAAACGGGTGGAGATGCTGTATATTTGGGACGATAAAATCGGTTTCGAGGACTAAAAAGGAGTTTTCATGGTCGAGGTTGCAGACAGAACTACCGATGCTGCGTGGAAAATACGCAACCTGGAGGACTATGACCGCAGGTTGGAGAGGGCGGCCCGGAGGGTAGACGAGGTAGACCGGGAGCGCGGGGAGGCGGCGTTCGTGATCTACGAGTCCGTCCTCGTGAAGAGCGGCCGGCCTCTAGAGGAGATCCGGGAGCTGGTGCGCAAGTTCCAGGCGGAGTTCGAGGACGACGAGGACCAGCTCACTATCCCGCGGGTCAGCGGAATAATGAACGTCGAGGGGAACGAGTGGTTTTTTGGCGACGACGAGCTCCGGGTGATAACGGGTCGTCTTTTGGGCCAGTTCCAGCACCGGGTTGCCCAGTACAACTACATAAACGAACGGGAAGTGCTGAGGCGTTGGGCCGACTCCTACGATACCCGACTCTTTATCCGGCGGCGGATCTACGATACAGAGCCCGTGGTCGGCGTGGTGGCGGGCTTCGACCTGCCGCTTGTGCAGTACTTGCGCGTCGCGGCCGGTGGAAACACCCTCGTGCCCACCGGAGAGGTAGGCCGGGCGCTGGCCGCGCTAGGATTCGGCGAAACCGACGACGAGTACGAAATCCTGGCCCGCGCCGAGAACCTTTCCTTGCACCTCGACCTTCCTGCGCCGATAGTCGGAGAGATGCTGGAAGACATCGCCCGCGAAGGCTTGACGGACTTCCCCGAGCCGCCGCGGGAGCCGGAGGAAACTAAGCAAGAGCCGACGGCTGAAGAAACGGAGAAGCCCCCGGAGCCCAGCGGCGAGGACCGGGCGGCGCGCCGGGTGGCCCGTGAGGACCCGAAGAAAGGTGAAGAACCGAGTCGGGTACAGGACCCGCAGGCAAAAGAAACCCCTGGCGTACAGGAGGAAGCTGTGGCGGATCCTCCAACCTCCCCGGAGTTCGGTACCGAGGACGCGCCGGGGAACTCCGAGCAGAGATAGGATGCCCGGAACGGTTCAGGAAATCTCTTCTACTAGACGTTAGCAGGTGGTAGAATGCTTATTGGCTGGATTGGCGTATTATCTATCAGGGAACACTAAAACCGGTTCAACGCGAGTTTTCCAATAGACAAGTAGCAAGGAGCAGGCAACGACAATGGCAGATTCCAAAAAGCGCATCGCGTTAAAACCGCACATGGCCGAGATCCGCGATTGGGTGGACGAAGGCAAGAGTGATGACTGGATCGCCAACGCCCTGGGGACGAGCGCTTCTTCGGTCCAGTCTTTCCGGTCGCGCAACGACATCTACCGGCGGGAGCGAGGCCGGAGCGAGCCGGAGAGCGTCTTCGAGGGCGTCCTGGATCACGGAGAGCGGGACGGCTGGGGTATGTGGTTCGACCCCTCTATCTCTGAGGACCCCATCTGGAAAGAGCACTGGTCTGACGTGGATTCGGTTATAGTCAAGGTGGCAGAGGACTCTATTGTGCTGGAGATCGACCGTCGCGAAGGAAGCTCAGGACAAGAGAACGGCGCGGGCTCGTCGCTTCAGATGCCGGTTCCTGACTCGGCTACGCAGGACGACTCCCGCGAACGGGGCCGCGTCAAGTGGTTCGACCCGGAGAAGGGTTATGGGTT
Organism: Actinomycetota bacterium; assembly: GCA_030777225.1. Lineage (GTDB taxonomy): Bacteria > Actinomycetota > Rubrobacteria > Rubrobacterales > Rubrobacteraceae > SIRX01. Next base: position 8,981 of record JALYGE010000100.1, on the reverse strand, counting down.
CCTGGTTCGGCCCACCGGGGAAGACCTCTTCGTGCATCACTCCGAAGTAGAGGGCAAGCCTTCGGATCTCGACCCTAACGACGAGGTAGAGTACGAGGTAGGACAGAACGACCGGGGACCGAACGCGCGCCGGGTACGCCCTGTAGGCTGACCGGCTAACGACCGGGCCGCTTACTCTCCCGCTAGGCCTGTTTCGCGGTAGAGATGGTCCGTCGCGGCGATATCGAGGAGCTGAGGATCCGAGCCATCCAGTTCCCAGGTAAGACGCGTTATGGAAGCATTCGGAGCCCGCTGAGAGTCCGGGAGAACATCCGGTCCTAGCACATCCCGCAGAAAAGCCCGCATGGCGCCGCCGTGCGACACAACGACTATGCGGCTCCCTGCGCCGTGACGGCTACGAATCCCCGATATCGCCTCGCCGAAACGGCGTAGGACCTCCTCATCGGTCTCTGCGCCGACGATCTCCCAGCGCTCTTCCTCCGGTAGGGAGGCGAGCTTCCGGGTCAGTTCCGGGGAGCGGGCCGCGCGTTCTTCGCTGGTGGTGCCCTCCAGTGAGCCGCCCGCCCGCTCGACGAGGCCGGGTTCGGCGACGACCCCTCCCGTGAACCCTGCCTCACGAGCTACCAGCTCCGCCGTTTCGTAGGCCCTGGAGAGAGGACTCGCGTAGAAAGCGTCGAGTGGGGCGCCGGCCAGCGCTCTACCGGCGAGGCGAGCCTGCCGACGGCCTTCGTCCGAGAGGGGGAAGTCCAACTGGCCTTGCCAGACGCCGCTGGCGTTCGCTGTGGACTGTCCGTGGCGCAGCAGTATCAGTTCTTGTCTTTGAAGCATGGCGGTAAGCTTAGAGTACGGGGACGCTTTCGGCAAATTCCGGTGAATGCTAGAATCGTTAAGCCGTAGGAGGGACCGACGCTCAGGAGTTGTTTGCCCGGATGTTCTGGAGGAAAGGCGGACGCGCTACGCCTCAGGAAAAACCGGAGAGCGACCGCGAGGCCCGGTATGGTCCGATCCAGATAGAGCCCGACGCGGAGCGTCCCGCCACGATACTCCAGGTGGCCGCCGAGTTGGAGCGGCGCGGCGCGGAGGTCGTAGAGCTCTTCAAGGAGATAGAGACCGACACCGGCCGGGCCGTCTTCCCGATACATCTGAGGTGGCAAGAGCAGGACTTTTTCGTCGAGATAGAGACCCGGCGTTGGAGGGAGTCTACCGTCGAGAAGGCGATGGATTCTGCCGCGGTGCTGCGGCGCTCCGATTACGCGGAGGCGGGACTGGGCCTGTTGAGCGCCTATCCTGCGCCGGAGAGAGTGGCCTTCTTTTTCGGTAAGACCCCGGCGGCCCTCTTCCAGATAAACCTGTACGGCGGAGGAGCCGAGACCCCCTCAGAGCTTGCCGACGAGTTCATCCAAACGGCGCTGCGGCAATGGGATACCACACTAGATTACAGCCAGGACTCGCTCCCCCTGGTAGAAGAGCTTCTCACCGCCTCGTTAAAGGACGCCCCCGGCCCTGACTGGCCCCACGAGGAGCCGCCGATTTTGGGCATCCTCGTCGAGAGCCTGGGATGCTACCTCGGGGAGGTCGTTCTCCGCAACAGCAGCATACGGGGAGCCTGGATCCCGGCCAAGGACTGGGGTGAGAGCTTCGTCCTGGAACTAGACGAGTTTGTGCTGGACCCCATCGGCAAGGCGCGAGCCTTTCTGGACAACGGGGCCGATGATTCCATAGCCTACTACGCTGACTACGTCCTGCGGGAGCTGGGGACCGCTGGTTCCTCCCCGAAGGGGCAGGATCAGGCGTAGCGCCGGCGCAACTCGCGGATTATGTAGCTGGAATCCACCAGTACCTCGTCTCCGATGGTCATGATCGGTATCGCCCGCTGCCCGGAGAGCTCTATTACCTCCGCCCGGCCGTCCTCGTCAGCGTTGACCGTCTCGTATTCGAGATCCAGCCGGTCCAACTCTTTCTTCACCCTTTGGCAGTACGGGCAGTAGTTGCCGGTGTAAAACCTGATCTTCTCCGTGCTCTCTTGAACCGCTTCCAAAACACTTCCTATCTATGTATCTAACTACTACGCGTCGAACGCGCATGAGGATAAACGTGCCCGCGATTATACTGCAAGCTCGCGAAATGGCCCGCAGAGTCCAGACAAAGCACGAGATATGAAGCTGTGGTTTAGATTCATGCTATATTTGAGGTCCAGGTCCAGACAGCGGAAAACGTTCGTGTAAAGCTGGCGCAGGGGTTCAAGGCGTGTTAAGTTCTCAAGTTGAGGGTCGCTGCGCTAGAGGCTCGGCGTCCTCGCGTTGACCGTAGGTATGTGGCCCATGCGTGGAGGGATGAGCCAGCTTGAGCATTAAAAAACTCGGTAAAACCTCTGGAGACGACGACCTGCGAGGGTTGTTGGAAGGCGGAGGTATCTACCACGCCAAAAAGCGCCGCCGGGGATGGCGGGTGGCGGGTCCGCTGATCATCATCTGCGCCGTGATCGCCGTGTTGGTGGCGGCCGATTACGCCTTGAACTCCGGCAGGATCTACTCTGGCGTGGAGGTGGGCACGGTGCCGCTCGGAGGAAAGACCCCGGCTGAGGCGCGGGAGGCCGTGGAGGAGCGTACAACGGGGGCGCTCAAAGAGTTCGAGTTTACCGGGCCGGAGGACTTCGAGTTTACTGCGGCCGAGATGGGCGTAGACTTCGACGTAGCATCCACGGTCGAGGAAGCCTATTCGGTGGGCCGTCGGGGTTCGATCCTGGATCGGCTCAAGGAGCGGGCGCAGGGTGTATACGGCACGGTTCAGATACAGCCGGAGGTAGATTACCAGCCGGGGATCGCCAGGGCCAAAGTAGAGAACCTCGCCGAGAGGCTCGACGAGCAGCCCGTCGAGGCGGGGATCGAGATCATCGGCTCCGAAGCTCAGGTGTCGGACTCCGCCGAGGGATACAAGATGGACGTCCCGGCTACGGTCCAAAACGTCAGCGGGGCGGTCGAGGATATGACCGGCGACGTGAAAATCGTCGGAAAGCCTCTAAAGCCCGAAATCACGACTGCGGAGGCTGAAGAGGCCGCTGAGAAGGTCCGGTCGGCTACCGCAGGAGAAGTAGTCCTTACGGCTGAAGGACAGCAGTGGACACTCTCGCCGTCCGACCTGGGTTCTACGCTGGACGTCACCGAAAAAGACGGCGGGTTACAGGTAAAGGTCAACCGCGACCGGCTGAAAGAGCGCTTGGGCGCTGTATACGCCGCCCTTACGGTAGAGGCTAGGGAAGCGGACTACGATATCAACGGGACCCAGATCACCGTGGTCCCCAGCCAGACGGGCAAGAAAATCGAGGACGAGAAGCTGCTGGGTGCTATAGAGCAGGGTATCTTCGAGGACAAGCGCGAGTATCAGGTGCCGGTAGTGGTTACGGAGCCCGAGCTCACCACTGACGAAGCCAACGAGCTCATGCCCACCGACCTGCTTGGAAGCTACCGGACTAACTACAGCATAGTGCCCGACGATGGGCAGCGCAGAGAGAACCTCGAAATCGCCTCGAACGCGGTTAACGGTACTCTGGTGGCTCCCGGTGAGACCTTCTCCATGAACGCCCACGTTGCCGGGCTCGGCTACAACACTACGAAAGTAATAATTGATGGCCAGGAGACAAAGGCCGACGGGGGAGGACTTTGCCAGGTCACTTCGACCCTCTACATGGCGGCCAACTTCGCCGGCCTGGACGTGGTAGAGCGTCACCCGCACAACGCCCAGCTTCCTTACATCCGGCCGGGATTGGATTCGACCGTGTGGTGGGGCGGACCAGGCACGGCCGACGACCTGGACATGAAGTTCCAGAACAACACCGACGGGTATCTGTTGCTCCAGGAGTACGTCGCCAACGATGGCCACATCTACGCCGACATCTACGGTAAACCCAACGGTACGGAGGTCTCGATGCGTTCCGAGCCGGTGTATATGGGGCCGGATTACTCCAAATGGGTCACCTACCAAACGGTGACCCAGAACGGCTCCACACTCTACAGCGGCGAGTTGCACACGGACGTGTACTACCCGCTCACCGACACGAAGGGTAAAACGATCAAACCCTCCCAGGTCTACGTCCCTCCGGTAAGGCCGTAGAAAACCCCGGAGGGTTACCTAACCTCCACGACGACCTCAACTTCGACCGGCGCGCCCAGCGGCAACTCCGCGACGCCTACTGCCGAGCGGGCGTGGGCTCCGGAGCTACCGAAAACGTCGCCGATAAGGTTGGATGCGCCGTTCAAGACCTCCGGCTGGCGGGTGAAACCCTCGGCGGAGGCAACGTAGCCGGTTACTTTTACTACGCGGGAAATATTATCGAGGCCGCCGGCCTCGTCCGCTGCCGCCGCCAGGGCGTTCAGGGCGCAGATCCGGGTAGCCTCTTGCGCCTCCTCGACACCCACCGCGTCGCCGACTTTACCGGTGCAGACCAGGGAGCCATCCCGAAGGGGTAACTGCCCGGCGGTAAAGATGAGGGAACCTGTGCCGACGGCCGGGACGTAGGAACCTGCCGGCTGTGGCACTTCGGGGAGATCGTAGCCGAGATCCCGCAGTCTCGAGGTCGGTCCCGGCGCCATCTAGCGCAGCGCGCTTTCGTACTCGGTCGGGTCGTAGAGGAGCGGGGGGCCGCCGCCCAGCGACTCGCCCGCGGTAACCTCGCCTATGACGAGCGTGTGGTCTCCGGCGCGTACGGTATCACGGACTCTGCAATCTATGTAGGCGATGCAGTCGAGCAGATGCGGCGAGCCGCCGGGCGTCAAACCGTAGGGGACACCGCGGAGCTTGTCGTGGTATTCACTGCTGGTGTCGCTGAAGTGGGTCGCCACGTCTACCTGATCGTCGCGCAGGACGCTCAGGGCGAAGGTGGCGCTTTCTAGAATAAGATCGTGGGTGTAGCGATCTTCTCGGACGGCGACCGCCACGCAGGGAGGCCGTTCGGAGGTCTGGGCGACCCATGAGGCCGTCATGGTGCTCGTCTGCTGGCCGCGCCGGGTGGAGAGGACGTAGACGCCGTGGGTCAGGTTGCCCAGGGCGTTGGTTACGGAACTCTCGCTGGTGGGATCGTAGTCCACAGTTCTCCATCCGGTTAGCCTACGGGTATTTTACCAAGTGCGGGTATACAATCCCGGGAATATGTCTCTTGGCGAGGTTCGATGGCAGAGTTGAGCGCGCCGCTGGTCGGTTTTGGGATCGTGCAGGCGATGTTGTACGTGTTCTTTATACGGTTCGTGGACGCCTACGAGCGCGAATCGCTGCTGTACGTGATCCCGGTCTTCGTCTGGGGTTTTACGGTCGCGGTCTTTATCGCGCTGGTCTTCAATGCGCTCTTCGCTTTTACGGTGACTACGATCTCGACCGAGCAGGCCGCGAGCTTCTTGACGGCGGTGGTGGGGGCGCCGGTGATCGAGGAGTGCGCCAAGGGACTGGCGCTCCTGATCGCCTTCGCCATCGCCTACGCCATCGCCCGCCGACGGGGGGCTATAGAGTTCTCGGGCGTCATGGACGGTATCGTGTACGGCTCCGCGGTGGGCTTCGGGTTTGCCATCGCGGAGGACCTGCTCTACTACGTGCAGGCCGGGCCAGAGACGTTCGTCGTGCGTCGGATATTCGGGGGCTTCGCGCACGCAGCTTTTACCTCGCTGACGGGGATCGGTATCGGCCTGATCCCCTGGGTTCGCTTCAGGTTTCTCAAGGTGCTGCTCCCGATGCTGGGCCTGACCGGGGCTATAATGCTGCACGCCCTGTTCAACTTCACCGCGACGCTCCTGGGTCCGCTGGTCTATTTGGGGCTCTTCGCCGTTACGTTGTTCTACATATCGCTGATCGTCCTGTGGCTCGCGGTCGAGCGGCGCATAATCCGCAGCGAGCTGCGGGATGAGGTCTCGGTCGGCACCATAACCTCAGAAGAGTACGAGATCCTGCCGACCTACTTCCGCCGGAAGGCTTTCTACCTGCGTCTGATCTCTTCGGGGAGGCTCGGCGCCTGGCGCCGGGCGCGCAAGGCTCACAAGACCGCCGTTGACCTGGCCTTCACCAAACGCCTGGCACGGAGCACACGGGCCGCGCCGCAGGGAAGCCGGGCGGCTGAGCTCCGGCGGAAGATACAGACGGCGAGAGGCCCTTCGGCGTCGCCCGCCTCCTGAAACCGGAGCCTACAGCTTCCGGCGTGATCCTGGCCGGCGGGACCAGCCGGCGCATGGGACGTGACAAGCTCCAAATGGAGGTGGGCGGTTCGTCACTACTCCATCGCGTCTACAACGCTCTGGAGAGCCGGTGCGAAGAGATTCTGGTGGTCGGTGAGGGGGGACGCTCGCTAGGTGGCCCAGACTTCCCGAAGGCCCGGCATATACTCGACCTGCGTCCCGGACAGGCGGGCCCACTCGCCGGCATCGAGGCCGGTCTGGCTGCCGCCCGGAGAGACCGGGTGTTCGTCGCGGCGGGAGACATGCCTTTTATACCGAGTGAACTCGTCGCTTTTCTGCTGGAACTCGCTGGTGGTGAGAACGTCCGGGTAGCCGTACCGTGCTACGAGGGACGGCTGCATCCCCTGTGCGCGGCATACCGCCGGGAGGTGCTGACAGACCTGAGCTTCGCCCTGAATATCGGGGTCCGGGCCATGCACGCGTTCCTCGAAAGCATCGACGGGGTGCGGCGTGTCGAAGGGGAACTGAACCAGTTTGGAGAGCCGAGGCTGTTTCTGACGAACGTCAACTCGCCGGAAGACCTGGAGAAAGCCCAACGGGCCTGCGGCGTCGGGGAATTGTGAAGAGGGTTCGGACGAAAGAATTACTCCGCGATCTGTGGATGCTCTGGCGGGTTTACCGGGGCGGTTCTCTGGCGTTAGCAGGCGAAGCGGCTCCCCGAACGGCGGTAATAATGGGGGCGCAGGTTCTGCGGGGCGGGAGGCCGAGTCCGGCGCTGGAGGCCCGCACCCGACACGCCGCCCGGCTGTACGCGGAGGGGAAGTTGGATCTCCTCGTCCCCACCGGCGGACTGGGCGAGCATCCGCCGAGGGAAGCGGTGCTTATGCGGGACATACTGTGGCGAGAAGGTGTGCCGGATGGAGCCGTGCTGTTAGAGGATGAGGCCGTAAACACCTGGGACTCTGCGGTACGGTTGGCGGAGATCTCACGTAAGCAGCAGATAGGTGGCGTACGGGTGGTTACCGACCCGCTACACTGCGTGCGGACGGTCTGGGCCTTTCGGGAGGTGGGCCTCGAAGCCTGGGTGGAACCGGCATACGACAATCCGATGTGGCGCAAGCCGTGGTCGCGGTGGGGACAGTTGATACGGGAGGCTGTGGCTCTAGTTTGGTACAGGGTAAGGTACAGAGTAGGATCGCGCCCCCTGCCGTAGCCGTCGGGGTTCTGGCCGTCTCGGCGGCGGCGGTTTTTATCCGGCTGGCGGAAGCCCCAGCTATCGAGGTGGCTTTCTGGCGCTGCGCCCTCGGGGTGGCGGTGCTGTTGCCGCTGGCGATGGTCCGTCGGGAGCGGAGGCCCCGGGGGAGGACGCTGTGGGTCGGTCTCGCGTCGGGTGTGATCCTCGGAGGGCATTTGGGGTTCTGGATCTCCTCGCTGGACTACACGAGCGTCGCGGCGAGCGTCGTGCTGGTTACCACCCAGCCGGTTTTCGTCGCCGTTATGGCGTATCTCCTGTTCGGTGAGAGGACTTCGCCGATGTCTTTTGCGGGCATCCTGATCGCCCTCGCGGGAACAGCGGTTATCGCGCAGGACGAATCGGTCGGGTCGGCGGCGTTTCTGGGAAACGCGCTCGCCCTGATCGGGGCGGTAACGTTCGCGGTGTACATGCTCATCGGACGCTTCCAGCGTTCCGGGGGCGTGGGGGTGCTGCCGTACGTGATCGTCGTCTACTCCTCGGCCTCGGTGACGCTGTTGATCGTGGCGCTCTTCTCCGGTACGCCGCTGTGGGGCTACTCCGGCGAGACCTGGTTCTGGTTGTGGTGCATAACGCTCGGGCCACAGTTGATGGGCCACACGGTCTTAACTGGGCGCTCCGCTACGTCGAGGCTTCGATCGTCTCGGGGACCATCCTCGCCGAGCCCGTGGTGGCCGCTCTCCTGGCCTGGTTCGTACTCTCCGAAAAACCAGCGACCGCGACCGTTATCGGGGGCGTGGTCATTCTCCTGGGCCTCTACTTTGTTTTGGGAGGACGCCACACGGCGCAAGAACCTCCCGGCTAGAAGGCCCTCAGAGGTCTCAGGCAAAACCCCTCACAAACTACTCGCGGGGGATGTTGTATTCTGGCCGGGAAGAAGAACCAGACTAAGTCGGAGGGCACTTGGGACCACTGAAGATAGGCGGTATTTACGGGGCCATAGCGGCGTTCGTAACGGTGGTGGTCAGCTTTCGTTTTCTCTATCTGGACCCGGCGTCCGTAGCCGACTGGGTACTGGCGATCTTCGAGTCTTTCGCGTGGATACTGGTCGTCACGGCGCAACTGTTTCTGGCTATCCTGGCCGCCGTTCAGGTGCGGCCCGTGCTGCGGGAGCCGGGCGTCCCGTACAGGTCCCTACTGCTTCGGGATTGTACGCTGGCCGCTACCGTAGTGGCGGTACTCATCGGGATCTCGCTCTTGCTTTCCGTAGCCCTGCAAGCCACGGTATTTGCCGGTCCTATGCGCGACTACGCCCGCGAGGCTTCTCCAGAGATAACCTCGTACTTCAACGAGCAACGGCAGGAGATCCGTGAGGAGCGCGAAGAGCGGGGCGAGTCTCGGGAGGAGGTCAACGACCTTCCGCCGCTGGCCAGCGCAGAATCCGTGGAAGCCGGGTTGCAGCCGCCGGTGCTGAACGATCTGGGCCGCTCCCTCTTCAACCTCGTCATGCGCGCGCTACTTCTCGGGGGACTCGGCGCCGTCGTCGGTATCCTGCGGGGCCGCTCGGTCCCGGCGGACGCAACCTCAGACGGGACTCTCCAGAAATCCGGGGACTCGTAGAAACCGGCAAAGGC
>JALYGE010000099.1 GCA_030777225.1 Actinomycetota bacterium | reverse complement strand
TCCTCTCCCCGGTAACAAGTCTCTACAAAACTAGCGCACATTATACTGGGAAGCCGGGTGCCCGACTTGGAGATGCGCCGGGACCGCTCCTACGCGAAGCCGGTTATGGCAACCACGGAAGGCTTAGGTATGTTTTCGTCGTCGTGCGGCCATGTGCTGGTCGGGTCGTCGGTGCTCTCGCTCTCCTCGCCCGGGTGCTGGATGGAGAGGAACATGGTCTTCCCGTCCGGCGTGAACGGCCGGTTCTGCCATCTCGCTCTCCACAGGACCACTGGCGAACTGGACGGGCTCCCCGCGCATGGCATCGTTGGCGCCCATCATTACGAAGATGCCGTTGTTCTTGAAGGGCGCGTAGATCCCCTTGTTCTGGCCGCTGCTGGAGATATCCGTAACGACCCAGAGGTTGTTATCGCGGTCGAAGGCCAGATTGTCCGGGCTGGAGAACCCGGTGTTGGGGCCTCCGGCGGCGAAGATCTCGAAGGTGAACTCCTCGGCCTCGGGGTTGCCATCCTTCTCGTACATCCGCAGGATCTGTCCGTGAAAGTTGCCGTGGTCCTCGTTGTTGGTGAGCGCCGCGTAGATGGTGCCGTCCTCGGGATGCACCTCGATGTCTTCGCAGCGATCCATCGGGGTGCCGATGGGCGGGCCATCCTCTTCCTCGGAGAGCGCCGCCGCCTCGGGGGCGCGCACCAGCACGTCGGCCTGACCCGCAAACTCGTTCTCCCGGAAGACCGGGTTGTTCTCGTAGTCGAGGGCTACCCACCGCCCGTTGGCGAAGTCGGCGACGTAGAGCATGCCGTCGGCGAGCAGTTCAAGGTTCGCCTGCCGGTCACCCGGGTTGTAGGTGCCGAAGGAGACGAACTTGTAGATGCACTGGTCGGGCTCGTCGTGGCCCGGCTTCTACCATCGGGCAGTTCAATGGTAGCCTCTCCCTTGCACTTGCGCCAGTTACCATCACCGTACCTACTTTTTAGTTCAGATAGATCGCGGATACCGCGACCTTGCGCAATAATCTCCCGGTTCTTGATATCGCCAACAATCTCAAAGGACGGCATCCAGCTATTCTAGCTGTTGCCTCGCCGCACACCGCAGGTCCCTCCGTCAAAGCAGCTACTGTACTCTTGGGTTCTAACATCCCTGGACAGATGAGATAGCATAAACTTCTGCGACCTCAAACTGTACGTAAGGAGATCATGGCTAACGGAACTTACAGCAATCCACCCGAGATGGCGCTGAATCCCGCGAGCGAGTACTACGCCAACTTCGTTACCGAAAAGGGACTGGTAAAGATCCGTCTCTTCGCAGAGGAGGCTCCGACGACGGTAAACAACTTCGTCTTTCTGGCACGGGAGGGGTACTTCGACGGCACGACTTTCCACCGGGTTATAGAAGACTTTATGGCGCAGGGCGGAGACCCCACGGGCACGGGAACGGGCGGCCCGGGCTACCGCATCCCGGACGAGTTTCATCCGGAACTGGCGCACGACAGGCCCGGCATCCTCTCGATGGCGAACGCCGGACCTGATACCGGCGGATCGCAGTTCTTCATTACGCACGGCCCGACACCGTGGCTGAACGGGCGGCACGCGGTGTTCGGCGAGGTCGTGGAGGGGATGGACGTGGTGTACGCCCTCCGGGAGCGGGACCCGCAGCGCGACCGCGAGCCGGGGGACCGGATCGAGCGGGTCGAGATAGAGGAGATCTGCAGTCCTTGATCACCTCCCTGGGTGTACTTTCACAGCCCGTGCGCCGGGGTAAGAGATAGGCTTGGCCGGTAGCCGAGCGCTTTACGGCCTACTTCGACTCCTCGCGCCTGACGCGCCAGATCTTGGACTAACCATCGCTTCCGGTTCGGACGGGTAGAATGTTTTCCGTAGAGCAAGAGGCGCGCCGACTGGTGTCCACGCTGGAGGCAAAGCCAGTAGCGACACAAACCGCTAGAATCTGACGCGTGACAGACAGCACCGAGACCGAGAACATAGAGACCCGGCGCTCTGCCGGCATCCTGCTCCACCCCACCTCCCTTCCCGGACCCTACGGTATCGGGGAGCTGGGGCCGGAGGCCCTGGAGTTCATCCGGTTCCTCGAAGGCGCGGGACAGAAGCTCTGGCAGATACTGCCCCTGAACCCGACGGGTGAGGACGGCTCCCCGTACTCATCGTACTCGGCCTTCGCGGGCAACCCGCTCCTCATCAGCACTGAGAAGCTCGTAGAGGATGGTTTGCTGGGCTCCGACGTACCGGAGGCGCCACATGGCCCGGTAGATTACCCGGCGGTCATCTCCGCCAAGACGAAGCTGCTCCGGGAGGCGAGCGGCAGGATAAAGCCTGGCAAAGACTTTCGGAGGTTTCAGGAAGAGCACGAAACCTGGCTCGATGACTACGCGCTCTACATGGCGCTCAAGGGCCGGTATGGAGGTCGTCCCTGGCACCGGTGGGACGAGGATGTTTCCAAGTGGCGGCCCCGGGCGTTGAAGGAGGCTCGACGGGAGCTGGAGGAGGAGATCCGGTTTCACGAGATCTGTCAGTACCTCTTTTTCCGGCATTGGGAGGACGTAAAGAGCGCGGCGAACGCGGCGGGAGTCGAGGTGATCGGGGACATCCCCATCTTCGTCTCCCACGACTCGGCCGACGTGTGGGCGAACCAGGAGCTCTTTTTCCTGGACTCCTCCCGCGAGCCGACGGTCGTCGCCGGCGTCCCGCCGGACTACTTCTCGGAGACGGGCCAGCTCTGGGGCAACCCGCTCTACGACTGGGAGGCGCTGCGAGAGGACGGCTACTCCTGGTGGGTGGCGCGGCTACGGATGGCCCTCACGCTCTACGACGCGGTGCGCGTTGACCACTTCCGCGGCTTCGAAGCCTACTGGGAGATACCCGCCGGCGAGGAGACGGCCCGGAACGGTCGGTGGGTAAAAGGCCCCGGTGAAAAAGTCTTCCGGGCGTTCGAGAAGGCGCTCGGAGAGCTCCCGATCATCGCCGAGGACCTGGGTGAGATCACGCCGGAGGTAGAAGCGCTGCGCGACGAGCTGGGACTGCCGGGGATGAAGGTGCTCCAGTTCGCCTTCTCCGGCCCGGACAACGCCTTCCTGCCCCACGACTACGCCGACGACAACTGGGTCGTCTATACCGGCACCCACGACAACGACACCACCGCCGGCTGGTGGGCCTCAGCCGACCTGGAAGGCCGCAACTTCGCCCGCCGCTACCTCGGCAAGGAGTTCGCCAGGGTCTGGGATTTTATCCGGCTCGCCCACGCCTCCGTGGCCCGCCGGGCCATCGTGCCGATGCAAGACACTCTAGAGCTCGGCTCCGAGCACCGGATGAACATACCAGGAGCAGCGGAGGGCAACTGGACCTGGCGGCTGGAGAAGTCCGCGCTCACCCCTCAGCTCGCCGAGAGGCTGCGGAACCTCACCGAGACTTACGGTAGGTAGTCCGCTCCAGACTACGCCGGTTTGGCCGGCCCGTTCTCCGAGTATCATTACGGAGTCTACAGTGCTTCAGCCGTCAGGAGAGTCCGTATGAACTACGGTTTTATCGTTACGCAAGGGGATCCCCGCACCGTCGCGGAACTCGCCCACGAGGCCGAAGAGGCGGGGTGGGACGGCGTTTTCTACTGGGACGGGATCTGTATCGGGGAGATGGAGACCTACGACCCGTGGGTGGCGATGGCGGCGATGGCGATGGTGACGGAACGCGTGCGGCTCGGGGCCATCATTACGCCCCCGGCCCGGAGGCGTCCCTGGAAGCTCGCCCGCGAGACCATGACCCTGGACCGGCTCTCCGGCGGCCGGCTCGTCCTGCCGGTCGGCCTCGGGGCCACCGACGATGGCGGCTTCTCGAAGGTCGGGGAGCCGACAGATCGCAAGGTACGCGCCGCGCTGTTGGACGAGAGCCTGGAGATCCTCACCGGTTTGTGGAGCGGCGAACCGTTCTCTTATGAAGGAGATCATTACCGGCTGGAAGAGATGACCTTTCTTCCTGCGCCGGTTCAACGGCCGCGCGTCCCGATCTGGGTAGTGGCGGCGTGGCCGAGCAAGAAGTCTATGGGTCGCGCGCTGCGCTACGACGGCCTGCTCGCCTACACCACCCGCGGGGAGGCCGCGCCCGAGGATGTGCACGCCATGAGACATTACGCCGAAGAGAACCGCGCGCAAAACACCCCCTTCGACATAATCGTAGAAGGTGAGACACCCGGCGAAGACCTCGAAGGGGCGGCCTCCATCGTAAGCTCCTTCGCCGAGGCGGGGGCGACGTGGTGGATAGAATCTCCCTGGTCACCACCCAACGAGCCCGAGTACCTGCGCCGGCGCATCCGGCAGGGGCCGCCTCACCCAGGGTGAGCGGAGGTGAAACCAGATTGGGGTAGATCAAGGACTCGGCGGCTTTGAGTCCACGAACAGAGAACGGTTGAGCGCCTAGATTAGTCCCAGCCGGCCCGGCGGCCAGAAGCGCAGGAATGCTTCGCCCTCTATGTTCTCTTTGGGGATGGGACCGATATAGCGAGAGTCGCGGGAGTTGGTCCGGTTGTCGCCCATCACGAAGACCTTACCCTGGGGCACGGTCATCTCGTTAAAGAAGCTCTGGTCCGGGATCTCTCTGTTGAGGTGGGGTTCGTTCTGTCGTTCGCCGTTCACGAAGAGCTTGCCGTTACGTACGGTGATAGTGTCGCCCGGCAGGCCGACTACACGCTTGATCAGGTCCTGCCGCTCATCCCTCTTGCCCTGGAACCACCCGATAAGGCGCGCTATCGGGTTTCCGTCCACCGAGTTATCCATCCCCTCCGGGGTCTTGAAGACGATGATGTCCCCCCGCTCGGGCTCTGTAAAACGGTAGATAAACTTGTTCACCAGCACTCGGTCTCCCACTTCCAGCGTCGGCGTCATGCTCTCCGAAGGTATATAGAAAGCCTCGACGACGTACGGCCGGACAAAGAGAAAGACCAACGCGAACGCGACGATGAGTATGATGGGGAACTCCAGCCAACCACCGCCGCCTTTTTTGGAGGACGCGTTATCTTCTCGGCTGCGGTCGCCGGTGGTCTGGAACTGCCGGTCGTATGATTGGTTTTCGTATGACTGGTTCTCCGACATAGGCGCTAAGAATACCGCACTCTCAGGGTCACGGGATATTAAATATTGCGAAAGTCGTAAGGGTCGTTAGAAAATTCCCAGGGCCTGGCCCCCGATACGGATCGCCACGACCACCATAAAGACGCCGAATCCTATCCGGAGTTTATCCTCCGGCAGCGGGTCCCGGAGGTGCACGCCGAGCCAGGCCCCGACGATGGCGCCCGCCACCAGGGGCGGCAACCCCAGTATGCGGTCGAAACCCGTAAGCAGATAGCCCGCCGCCCCGACGAACGCCGTCGCCAGCACGACCGCCAGACTGGTCGAAACGGCGGGTTTCACGCCCACTCCGAAGCCCAGCACCATGAGCGGCACCAGCATCACTCCGCCCCCGATCCCGAGTAGCCCCGACAGGGCGCCGACGCCGACACCGGCCAGCAAGACCACCGGCAGGGGCAGCTTCTTCCCGGGGACGGCTATCGCCGAGCCGCCGCCGCGGGCCGTAGGGTACGCCAAAGCCAGCAGGAGAACGGCGAAGCAAATCTGCACGACCGTCTCCGGTGAGACCTTGCTGATGTAGACCCCGATCAGGGAAGAGGGGGCCACTGTCAACGAGAGCAGGCCCGCCATTCGCCAGTCCACCGGGTCTTCGCTGCGGGCGTTGCGGATGGTGCCCGAGAGCGCGCTGAAGACGATGATCACCAGGCTCGCCGCGACCGCTTCCTGTATCCGCCACCCGCCGGCGAGGATCAAACCCGGCACGAAGATTATGCCGCCGCCGACCCCCACGAGCCCGGAGAGCACCCCCCCGCCCACACCGATCACCGCCAGCAGCAAGATCTGCAGTAAGTCCATCGCCGTATTCTAGCCGAGCGTCAGCCCAGATATTCGTAGAGGATGGCGAACACCCCGACGGGCCACAGGTAGTAAGCGAAAATCATCAACGAGAACTCCCGCACGTACCACCGCAGGAAGCCCACCGCCAGAAACCCTCCCGCAAACGAAGCGGCGGCGCCAAGCGTCAGAACCCACGCCCCCGCCCCACCCGCGCCGCTCGAAAGGTTCCACAGTCCGGCAACCATCAGGAGCGGCACGGAGAGCAACAGGGCGAAATCTGTCGCGGCTTCGCGGACGATACCGAGCAGCATTCCGCCAGAGACGGTCGTCCCCATCCGGCCGATACCCGGCAGCACCGCGAGCGCCCCGAGCAACCCGATCAACACCGCCCCCGGCAGCCCTAGAGCACCGAGCGGGCGCGTCCGCCGTCCGATCTCTTCGGCGACGTAGAGCAACAACCCGGAGACCAGGAACAATACCCCGACGACGACGAGATCGCCTGAGAGCCTCGCGGCAGCCCCCTCGAAAGGCAGCGAGACAAAGACGGTCGTAGCCGCCGCCACAATCAGCAATCCCGCCACCCGGCGGCCCCCGGTCCCCGGCTGTCTCAGGGAACGCAGCAGGCCGGTTACCTCTTTGCGAAGCGCCACTATACCCGCGAGCGCCGCGAACATCTCACAAACCCCGGCGAATTCCCGGTCGTAGGCGCGGCCGAAGAAGACCCGTCCCACCAGTATGCGATGGCCCGAACCCCCGAGGGGCAGGAAATCCGCCATCCCGCCCACGAGCCCCACCAGAAACGCTTCGAGAAAGTTCACGCGTACCTCAACTCCTGGTAGAACGCCGGCGAATAAAGAGGCGCGCCGGCCGGGACCAACGTGGACGAGTACCGGACAAAGGCGCGATAGGAGCGCAGCGCCCGGCTTCTTTCACGTTCTTTCGCATTGACGACTGCAGGACGGCTCCGGGCACGGCGGCAAAGCTACCATTACGGGACCCCGGTTTCCAGCCGTTCCCGCACCCGGCCCGTCGCCTCCGGCGGGTCCAAAAACCGACGTTATCTACCCGCTGGAGAGGCTCCCTTCGCGCACCACCATAACTGGGCAGCGGGCGTAGCGGACAATGCTCTCCGAATCGCTGCCCATGAGGGCCCGCTCTATGGTCCTCTGGCCCTTGCTGCCCACGATCACCAGGTCCGCGCCCAACTCCTCGCTGAGCTGGATGATCTTCTCGTCCGCCCGGTGGCCCACCATGAAGTGCGCCTCAGTCACCGTCCCGCCAGTGGCCTCGATCCGCTGGACCAGCCCGTCGAGGAACCCCTGCTGCTCCTGCCGGAGCTGCCTGTACTCTACGTCCGACACCCTGCCACCCAGGACCCAGGGCGAGATCAGAGCCACGTACACTACGTGAAGCTCGGCGCCGATCCTGGCCGACAGACCCGCCGCCATTCGGAGCGCGAGCCTCGAATCTTTCGAGCCGTCGGCGGCCAGCAGTATCCTGGTCGGCAACATCTCCGGCAACATATCCATTCTTCGCTTCCTTTCTCTACATACCCCGCGCCGGCCGTCATCTATTACTTATCGAAACCCCGGACCAGCCCCGGGTCAATACCGGTCGCAAGTAAACCTAGCACAGGCGGCTCATGCCTGTCCGATCCAGAGTTCCCGAGTGCTTTTATGTTTCACATGCCTAGACCTTTGCGTATAAAGAAACACAATTAACGCAATTTAACAAACCTTTAAAGAATCTTATAAAAATCCGGTCTTTTTACGGCCTCTGTTAGGGTAAGGTTTCTGAAAGTCTCTAACAGGGTTGGAGTCATGCCTTTGAGGGCAGGCGCATGTTTAGTTGCGCTCGGTCTCACAAATGTTTTTGAGGGTTCGCACCGGGACGAATATACTCCGGGTCGAGGAGAGTAGTCGAGGAAGGGATTTTAAATGGTACAAAGGCTCAGGTCTCAGATAGGACCGGTATTCATAATCTCGGTCACTCTATCGATATTGTTCGTGCTGTGGGGTGCGTTCTTTACGGAGAACCTCTCCAACACCTTTACGGCCGTACTGAACTACGCGATCGCCACCTTCGGCTGGGTATATTTGATGGCGGTGTTCGGGTTCTTCGTGTTCTGTATCGTCCTTGCCTTCGGCCGCTTTGGTCGGATAAAGCTGGGCAAAGACGACGAGCGGCCGGAGTTCACCCGCATAGGTTGGTTTGCCATGCTCTTCGCCGCCGGGGTCGGGCTCAGCTTTCTTTTCTGGGGCGTGGCGGAGCCCGCCTCCCATTTCGGCTCCCCGCCATACGGGGCGGCCAAAGCCGGGACCACCGAGGCTGCGGAGTTGGCCTTACGGTTCACCTTTCTCCATTGGGGTCTTAGCGCGTGGGCAACGTACGGCGTGGTCGCCATGGCCATCGCGTACTTCAACTTCCGCAAGGACGGAGGAAACCTGATCAGTGCGGCGCTCCGGCCTCTGCTCGGAGACAGGGTCGACGGCCCTATCGGCAAGGCCGTAGACATCTTCGCGATCTTCGCCGTCCTCTTCGGCGTCGCCACGGCCCTCGGGATAGGCGCCTTGCAGCTCAACGGCGGCCTCGACTACGTTTTCGGCATCCCAGTAGCTAACACGACCCAGCTAATAATTATCGCCGTACTTACGGTAGCGTTCATGATCTCGGCCGCGACGGGCATCTCCCGCGGCATCCTGTACCTGAGCCTGTTGAACATGGGTATAGCCGTAACCCTGCTATTTTTCATCCTCTTTGTAGGGCCGACGGTCTTTCTGCTGGAGACGTACACGCAATCGATCGGACAGTACCTCGGGTCGTTTTTCCAGATGAGCTTCACCGCCGGCGTGTTCGACGACAGCCAGTGGGCCGAGAACTGGACGATCTTCTACTGGGCGTGGTGGATCTCCTGGGCGCCGTTCGTGGGGACCTTTATCGCCCGGATCTCGCGGGGACGCACGATCCGGGAGTTCGTCCTGGGCGTACTCTTCGCCCCGGTCGCGTTTACCTTCCTGTGGTTTACCGTTTTCGGGGGTTCGGCTATACACCTGGACCTCTACCAGGGAGGGAACATAGCCAAGACGGCCGCCAGCAACCTGCCCAAGTCGCTCTTCGACACCCTGACCGCCTTCCCGCTGGGACAGGTGACCTCGGTTCTCGCCCTGATACTGGTGAGCATCTTCTTCGTAACCTCGGCCGACTCGGCGACGTTCGTTCTGGGCAGTATGTCCACGGGCGGCACCGTAAACCCCGCCGCGGTGGTCAAGCTTACCTGGGGGGTAGTTGTAGCGTCCTTCGCGGCGGTCTTGCTGGTAGCCGGGGGCTTGAACGCCCTCCAGACGGCGACCATCACGGCGGCGATCCCGTTCACCGTAGTGATGATAGGTCTCTGCGTGTCGTTATATAAGTCCCTCTCGGCGGAGGTGCGGGAACCTGCGGAGAGTCGTCGGGGGAGCGCCGTCGGCGATCCCGTAGCCAAACCCGCCCCGAGTTCCAACAAGTAATGCCGGGTATGCGTAGGATCTATACGGGGCTGCTGTTGCTCGTTCTTTTTCTGGTCGCCATAGGATGTGGCAACCAGGGAGGACCGGGGGGTAGCGACAGCGGCGGGAGCATCGCCGAGGAGTTCAACCTCAGCGGTCCGCAGAGCACAGCCCAGTTCACCGTTGGTTCCAAGGACTTCACGGAGCAGAGGATACTGGGGGAGATCGCCGTCCAGGCGCTGCGGGCCGCCGGGGCCGACGTGAACGCCCAGATCGGGCTCGGCGGCAACGCCGAGGTGCGGCAAGCCCTCATCAGCAACGACATAGACATGTACTGGGAGTACACCGGAACAGCCTGGCTGGTCCATCTAGCGAACTCCGACCCGATCTCTGATCCCCAGGAGCAGTACCGGGCCGTGGCCGAGCAAGACCTCGAAGAGAACAACATCGAATGGCTCCCCCGGGCTCCGGGGAACAACACCTACGCCATAGCCGCGAACCCGGAGGCCGCCAGCGAGCTCGGCGTCCAGAACATCTCGGATCTCGCCCGTCTGGCCCAGGAGAACCCCGAGCAGGCGACGCTGTGCTACGGGAACGAGAACGACTTCAGCAGCCGGGCCGACGGCCTGCCGGGCCTGGAAGAAGCCTACGGTTTCGAGTACCCCGAAGACAGCCAGATAGTAGTCCCTCTCGACTCGGTCTACGAGAACGTGGCGCGGGGCGAACGCTGCAACTTCGGCGTGGTCTTTACCACGAACCCCCTGATCGAGGATAAGAACCTCAAGCTTCTCGAAGACGATGAGGACTTCTTTGCCGTCTACAATCCGGCGATGACTGTGAAAGAGGAGACCCTCAACGAGTACCCGCAGCTAGACGAGCTCTTCGCCCCCATCTCAGAGAAGCTCACCACCGAGACGCTGCTGGAGTTGAACGCGCAGGTGGACATCGAGGGCAAGACCCCCGCAAACGTCGCCGAGCAGTGGCTCCGGGAGAACGGCTTTATAGCGTAGCTTCCGGCTTGTCGGGATCTCTCAGCACATATAATCTCCAACGGCTGCCATAGACCGGAAGGAGAACCTTGAAGCTGCAGAATGGCGACATAGCCCGCGCCCTGGAGACCATCGTGACGCTCATGGAGATAAAGGGCGAAGAGCACTACCGGGTACTCGCCTACCAGCGGGCCGCCGAATCTGTCGCCGCCGCCGGCCGTCCCGTAGCCGACATGGAGGACGTAAAGGAGTTGCCCCACGTCGGCGGCACCACGGCCGAGGTCATCCGCACGCTCGCCGGGAACCAGACGCCCCAAATACTCGCGGACCTTCTGGAGGAGATACCGTCCGGCCTCGTGGAGATAACCCGCCTCCCGAACGTGGGGCCGCGCACCGCGGGTCGTCTCTGGCAAGAGCTGGGTATTACGACCGTAGAAGAGTTGGCGGAGTTGGATGAGGAGGAAATCTCCGATCTCAAGGGCTTCGGCAAGAAGAGCGCGGAGCGCATGGTGCGGGCGGCCAGGACGTACAATTCCCAGGAGCGCCGGATGCTCCTCGACGAGGCTACGGCCATCGGAGAGAGCCTGCTTGCTTTCATTCGCTCGCATCCGGCGACGGAGCGGGCGGAGGTCGCAGGCTCCCTGCGTCGCCAGAAAGAAAGTATCGGCGACCTGGACATCGTCGCCGCCAGCACGGACCCTCACTCTCTGGCCGACACCTTCGCGGAGGCGGATTTCGTCACCGAGGTCGTGGCCCACGGCGACACGAAGGTCTCCATAAAGACCGGCGAGACAGACGTGGACCTCCGCATCGTGGAGCCGGAGGCTTTCGGGTCGCTCTTGCACCATTTCACCGGCAGCCAGGCTCACAACATCGTGCTGCGTGAGCGGGCCGTCAAGATGGGCGTCAACATCTCCGAGTACGGGCTGGCGGAGGCAGGGACCGGCGACTACGAGCCGGTCGCCACGGAGGAAGAGCTCTACGAGAAGCTGGGGCTGGTTTATATTCCGCCGGAGTTGCGCGAGGACTGGGGAGAGATCGAGGCCGCGGAGAAAGGCGAGCTGCCGGACCTGATCGAGGTCGGCGACGTGCACGGCGACCTGCACGTCCACACCAACTACTCCGATGGCAAAGGCACCATCGAGAGCATGGCCGAGGCCGCCATAGAACGCGGCTACGAGTATGTCGTCTTCTGCGACCACTCCCAGTCTTTGAAGGTCGCCAACGGCCTCTCGCCCGAACGCCTGAAAAAGAAGATAGAAGCCGTCCGCAAAGCCGACGAGGAGTACGAGGAGATCCGCCTGCTCTGCGGCTCGGAGGTGGACATCCTCAAGGACGGCTCCCTGGATTACGAGGACGCCCTGCTCGCGGAGCTGGACTTCGTGGTCGCCTCCGTCCACACCGCCTTCAACCTCGAAGAAGCCGCCATGACGGAGCGCATGGTCCGGGCTATGAACAACCCTCACGTCCGCACCATCGCCCACCCCACCGGACGCATCCTGAACCGCCGCGAGCCCTACGCCGTGAACGTGTCGCGCCTCATAGAAGAAGCCGTCGCCACGAACACCGCCCTGGAGCT
>JALYGE010000098.1 GCA_030777225.1 Actinomycetota bacterium | reverse complement strand
ATTCGGGGGTTCCTTCCTTGCGGCGGGCGGCCAGCTCCGCCGCCCGGCGCAAAACCACCTCTGCCTCTGCAGGCTTTAGCTGTTGTCCATTATTGTCCACCATATCGGGGCGTTATATTACAGGTTTTAGAGGCGCTGGTCTCGCTGGGAGGTAATGGAGAGTATCCGCGGCGTATCCCGGAGGTAAGACCAGCCGGAGAGCAGGGTGAGGATCGTGGCTACCAGCATCAGCCACCAGCCGATGTCCGTCATCAGGGCCTGCCAGCCGCTTTTATCCGGGTCGCCGATCAAGAGCACGAAAACGGCGAGGCTCTGAGCGTTCATCTTGGCCTTCCCCCAACTGTTGGCGGCGATGACCTCCCCCGCTTCGAGCGCCACCATCCGGAGGCCCGTAACGGCGAACTCCCGGATCACCATAATCGCCGCCATCCAGGCGGCCATCGAGCCCTCGCCCACGAGCGCGAAAAACAGAGAGACTATAAGCGCCTTGTCGGCGATAGAGTCCATGAGCTTGCCGAAACCCGTGACCTCGCCGCTCTTTCGGGCGACGATCCCGTCCAGGTAATCGGTGAGGAGCGCCCCGAGGTAGAGGGCGACGGCGACGGCGCGGGCGTAAGGAAACTGCAGGTACATGGCGAGCATCACGGGCGCGACGGCTATCAGCCGGATCATGGTTAGCTGGTTGGCCAGAGTCATGGGCGCACCTTTGCCGCGTCTGCTTACAGCCCGGCTAAATTAGCACCTTTACGATCTCCACTCAAGGGCCCTCGAAATCCCCAGGTTACTCTTCGGTAGTACCCTCGATCTGGGCGACGGTCGGCCGGGAGAAGATCTCCAGCACCCAGTCCATGGCCTGCCGCACCCGGTTCTGGGGACTCTCCAGCCGCACCAGATACGCGGCCCGCCAGAAAAAGGACGCGAGCCGGCCGCTGAACTTCACCCCGAAGACGTCGTTCACGGCGAACTGGCCCCCCAGATCTATAAGCTGTCCCTGGGACCTGAACTGGAAAGGTTTGAGCCCGTTACCGTCTATCGCGGCCAGGATGTTCTCCGCTATGCAGGCGCCTTCTTTCACGGCGGCCTGGGCGTTGGGTGGTATAAACCCGCCGTCGCCGTCGGGGATGGTGGCGTTGTCGCCGATGGCCCAGACGTTGTCGAAGCCCTCTACGCGGAAGTACTGGTCCACTTTCGCGCCCTTCGTCTTCTCGACGAGCGGGATACCGATCTCCTCCAATTTCTCGTTCGGACGCGCCCCGGCGGTCCAGATCACGTTCTCCGAAGCTATCTGCCGGCCATCTTTGAGTTTAACGCACTTATCCGTCACTTCTTCGGCCAGGGCATTGGTCATGACCTCAATGTCGCGGGAGGCGAGTTGGCCGCGGGCCACCTTACGCAGGCCCGGGTCCAGCTCCGGCAGGATGTTCGGTAGCGCGTCGAGCAGATATACGCGGAAGCGGTTGGAGTTTATGTTCGGATACTCCGGCCCGAGGACCTCGTGGATCAGGACGTGGAGCTGGGCCGCGGTCTCCACGCCGGTGGCGCCGGCCCCGATTACCACGAAGGTGAGCTTCGATTCGTCTATCTCGCCCCCTCCGAGGGTGGCCTCCTCGAAACGCTCTATTACCCGGTTGCGGATCTCGACGGCGTCCGGTATCCCCTTCATGTTTATGGCGTGCTCCTGGACGCCCGGTATGCCGAAGTATGAAGGCTGGGCGCCCATGGCCAGGATTAGGTGGTCGTAGCCGAACTCCTTACCCCCAGCGGTGACGACCTGGTTTTCCAGATCAACCTTCTCGACCGGCGCGCGGCGGAAGCTGGCGCCCTCATGGATGAGGGGCCGCCGCAGAGGTTGAGCGATGTTCCTGACCCCCACGTCGCTGGCGACGACCCCCGGAACCATCGGCCAGAAGGTCAAATAGTTGTCCCTGGAGATCACCATAACGCCGATATCTTCCCGGTCCCGGATCTTCTCACAGAGGTTCTTGGCAGCGTTGTATCCCGCAAACCCACCACCCAAAATGAGAACCCGGTGCTCGAACTCCTCGAACCGGGGCTTCTCCCAGGACGCGTACCGGGGTTCGGACCCCATCGCCCACCGCAGCCCGCCGACTGCCAGAGCCGCGCCGCCTATCGCCAAACCCGCTTTGATCACTTTGCTCATCTCTCGCCCTCCAGGTAACTTGGTAGAGTCCACAACGCCCGTGACGACATTCTACCGGAGAATAACCGGCAACTAAACTTTGCGCCGAATGCCGGGCGTCCGGAGGGTCCCGGCATTCGGCGTTTTGGGCGGCCAGCTCATCGGTGCTAGCGAACCCTGGGCTCCCTGGTGTCTTCGAGGTTTGCTTCCAGCACACCGCCGGTACTCCTGAAGTAGTCTCTCGTCTCCTGCCAGACCACGCCGGCCAGGAAGATGAGGCCGATCAGGTTCGGCAGCGCCATGAGACCGTTCATGATGTCGGCGAACAGCCAGACCGGGCTGAGGGGGCTGTCGGACGAGCCAACCAGGGCCCCGATGAAGATTACGGCGATAAAGACCAGCCGGTAGGGGAACACACCCCTTCGACCGAAGAGGTAGACCATGTTGCGTTCGCCGTAGTAGGCCCAGGTGATCAACGTAGAGAAAGCAAAGAGGGCCAGCCCAATGGCGAGGAATATGGGACCGATGCCTCCGAGCGCCTCGGAGAATGCTGCCTGCGTGAGCCGGGCTCCGGAGCCCCGGAAGGTCTCCCCTTCTATCCACACGCCGGAGGAGACGATGGCGAGCCCGGTGAAGGAACAGATCACGATCGTGTCGATAAAGGTCTGGGTCATCGAGACCGCGCCCTGGCGAACCGGCGAAGTAGTCTGGGCGGAAGCTGCCGCTATGCCGCCGGTTCCCAGACCCGACTCGTTTGAGAAGATACCGCGGGCGACACCGGCACTCAAAACCGCCGCAAAGCCCACCCCGGCAAAGCCGCCGACGGCTGCCGTACCGGTAAAGGCATTGGAGACCACCAAGCCGATAGCACCGGGTAGGTTGGTAATGTTGAGCAGAATGACGAGCGTGGCCATTGCTACGTATAAGATCGCCATAAAAGGCACGAAGTACGAGGTAAACAGGCCAATCCGCTGTATGCCGCCCAAGATCACCGCGCCGGCACCTATAGTGAGCACGAGGCCCGTTATCCACAGCGGAACACCGAAGGCCCCTCTTATCGCCGCGGACGTCTCGAAGGACTGCACAGCGTTGCCGATACCGAAGGCGGCGATGGCGGCGAAGATGGCAAACAACGTGCCCAGGACTCGTCCGGCCTGGCCGCCGAGCCCCCGGGTCAGGTAGAACATGGGGCCGCCAGCTTGCTCTCCGGCGGCATCTGTTTCACGATACTTGACTCCCAGCACAGCCTCGGAGTACTTGGTAGCCATTCCGAACAGGGCCGTTATCCACATCCAGAAAAGCGCCCCGGGACCGCCGATCAAAATCGCGGCTCCCACGCCTCCGATGTTACCGGTACCGAGAGTGCCAGACAGGGCCGTCGTTAGCGCCCGGTAGTGCGAGATGTCGCCCTCTTCGGTTTCTTCGCGCCGCTTGATCAGGGCCAGGTGCAAAGCGGAGCCGAGTTGACGGAACTGAAAGCCGCGGAGCACGATAGTAAGTAGTACCCCCACCCCCAACAGGAGCGGAATTAGAACGTAGTTGCCCCAAATTACGCCGCTCAACGCCGATAGAACGTCTGTCATATATCCCTCCCTTTTGCTCTACGGATCAAACTTCGCCGCGAATACTCCTCCAGCCGGCACTCCTACCCCGAGATCGCCGGAGTTTCTCGTCCCCCGAAGTATGGAGGTAAAGCCAACCCCGGTCGCCTCCTGATAATGCAACAAGATAGAGATTACAGAACGATTTGTCTATAGTCCAATGTCGAAAAATCTTCCGAACAAAGATTCGCTCACGCTTCGGACACCGCGACCCGCACGGTTCGGCTCCGAGGGCCGTCGAACTCGGCGAGAAAGACGCCCTGCCATCGGCCCAGGTCCAGCTCTCCACCCCGCACCAGCAGGTACTGCGACTGGCCGAAGAGGCTCGTCAGCAGGTGCGAGTCGCTGTTGCCCTCAGCGTGCTGAAAACTGACGTCCAGCGAGCCTATGAACGCCTTGCTGGCAGCGGCGAGGTCGCGGGGCACATCCCGATCGTAGTCTTCGTTTACGGTGATGGCGGCGGTCGTGTGGGTGGAGGAGATTATGCAGAAACCCTCTTCTACGCCCGCCTCCCGCACGGCTTTTTTCACATCGTCGGTTATGGTGACGAACTCGTAGCGGTCGTTCGTCCTAACCTCTATGTCGCTGGTCTTCATTTTCCTCCCTCTATTGGAAAAGGTCTTGCGGTCCGCTTCTCGCCTACGAACATATTAATGGGTTCTGGTTCGGGCCGCCTGCGCGCTCCAGGGGGTGCGCTCTGCTCCGGCCCCTCTACATCCCGAGCGCCTCCGGCAGCCGAGCAAAGCTCTCGACGGTGAGGTCCGGCTCTCCCTCGTCTTGCGGACGGCACTTGCCGGTCTTTACCTGTATTCCGTACAACCCGGCCGCCTGGGCTCCAGCCACGTCGGACTCAGGGTCGTCACCGACCATCGCTACCTCGCCGGGATCCAGCTCCATCTCCTCCAGCGCTAGCCGGAAGAAGCTCTCTTCGGGCTTGCCGACGACCGTCGCCGCTTTTCCACTGGCGTACTCCAGCGCGGCGACGAACGGTCCGGCGTCGAGGGAGAGCCCGCCGCCGGTGCTCCAGTAGCGATTTTTCTGGAGCGCCAGCAACTCAGCGCCCTCCATCAGTAGCCGGAACGCGTCGTTCAACCGCTGGTAAGTAAAGCCTTCTCCGAGATCACCAACGAGCACGAAGTCCGGCGACTTGTCCATGATCCGGGCCCCTCCCAGGTCTTCCTGGAGCGTTTCGTCCACCAGCGGGAAGCAGGTGCGGTCCCCAATGACGAACACCGCGACGCGAGCGGGGGTGAGTATCGCTTCTTCCTCGGCGTCGAAGCCGAGGGAGGCTAGCCGTTCGTGTATCGCGCTGCGGGGCTTGCGGGTGGTGTTGGTAACGTAACGGATAATGAGGCCGGCGTCTATAAGGCGCGTCAGGGCTTCTCCAGCGCCCTCTATCGGCCCGTCGTCGGTGTAGAGGGTGCCGTCGAGGTCTACGAGCAAACCCTTGATGTTCATGTCACACAATATAAAAGACGTCGGACTTCACGTCCGACGCCTTCGGCAGTCCATAGCCGCATTTAGACGGGTCTTACCGGCCGAAAAAGAGCTTTGCGGCGGGGCTCATCATCTCCGGGGACCACATCGGCTCGAAGGTTAGCTGGGTATTGACGGTCTCGACGCCCTCAACGGAGAGGGTCTCGGTCTCTACCTGCTCCTGGATCAGGTCCCCCACCGGGCACATGGGGCTGGTCAGGCTGAAAACCACGTCTACGTGACGGCCCTCGTCGTGGACGCCGACGTCGTAGATCAAGCCTAGCTCTACCAGATCCATCCCGATCTCAGGGTCTATTACGTTCCTGAGCTGGTCCCTTATTCGCTCTTCGGTAACCATGGCAATCTCACCTCTCGAAAGTTTGGTCGTTTCAACTCTGTTATTGTAAATGCCCCGCACGGGTTTTCCACTCTGTACAATTCGTAAGTCGGTATAGTAGGTTGTTCCGTAGACATTGACTTTCAGACCAGAGCACGAGCATTTACGAGCGGAGGGCGCGTTTATGGGGCAAACACTGTATCTCGTCAGAATCACAAAGGTAGTCCTCGCGTTCGCGGTGTTGGCGTTCCTGATCTTTTCGCCCACAGCTTCGGGGGCCCAGGAAACCACCACCGGCGGCGAAACGATGCCCCAGCAACAAGCCCCGGACCCGCCAGAGATTGATGCGGAGGCCTGGTCGTTGATGGACGCTGCCTCGGGGACGTACCTCGGCGGCGAGAACCCGGACGAGCGGCTCGCCCTTGCGTCCACGACCAAGATCATGGCCGCCCTGGTCGTACTGGAGGAAGGGGTTGACCTGCAACGGGAAATCGCCGTCCCGCCGGAAGCCGAAGAGTTCGTGGGGGTTACCTACAGCAACGTGGGGCTCATAGCGGGCGAGCGCCTGACCGTAAGAGATCTGCTGATAGCCGCGCTGGTCCCCTCCGGCACCGACGCCGTCTATACCCTGGCCTACGCCCTGGGCGACGGGAGCGTGGACAACTTCGTGGAGAAGATGAACGAGCAAGCCTCCTCGATGGACCTGGAGAACACCAACTTCGACAGTCCCGCCGGCCTCGATTCGCCGGACAACTACTCCAGCGCGAGGGACCTCGCCAGGATCGCCCAGGCAGCGATGGAGTACCCCGTGTTTGCCGAGATCGTAAGCATGACAGAGCCTACCATCAACACCCAGAACCGCGAGATACAGATCGTTACCACCAACAGCCTCCTCTATTACTATCCCCAGGCCACGGGCATCAAGACCGGGACTTCTCCCGAGGCGGGACCCAGCTTGGTCGCCTCCGCCGAAGACGGCGGAGAGTCATACATTGCAGTGATATTGGGCGCGAGCGAAGATCAGTACCGCTTCATGGCCGCCGAAACCCTGCTCGCCTACGGCTTCGAAGACTTCGAGCGGCGTCCGCTGGTAGAGCAGAACGAGCAACTCGAAGAGCTACAGGTACCGTTCCGCCCGGAGGAATCCGTCGCGCTCGTAGCCTCCGAAGAGGTAGTCGGTCCCGCAGGCCCCGGCCTGGACGTCGAGCAGCGAGTAAACACCAGAGAACCACCCCCCAGCGCCGAGGCGGGTCAGGAACTGGGCACGGTCGAAGTCCTCGTAGACGGGCAGAAGATCGGCCAGAGCCCGCTGGAGGCGGAAAGTGGTTATGAAGAAGCCTCCTTCTGGACCAAGACCTGGTACCGGATACGGAGCCTGTTCGAGTAGCCCGGCGGCGTAACCGGCGGCTGCTCGCCCCGGCGTGAGCCCGCCGCTACTCGTAGTAGTCGAGGCCGGTGTGGTGGATGACGTCCTCACCGGCGATGGTCCGCAGGGTGTTCTTTAGCTTCATGAGCTGGATGAAGAGGTCGTGTTCGGGATAGAGTTCCGGCAGGGTCATCGGGCTCTTGAAGTAGAAAGAGAGCCACTCCTGGATGTCGCCCATCCCGGCCCGCTGCGCGAGGTCGAGGAACAGCGCGAGGTCGAGGACTATCGGGGCGGCGAGGATTGAGTCGCGGGCGAGGAAGTCTATCTTTATCTGCATGGGGTAGCCGAGCCAGCCGAAGATGTCTATGTTGTCCCAGGCCTCTTTGGCGTCGCCGCGCGGAGGATAGTAGTTGATCTTTACGACGTGCGAGAATTCTTCGTACAGCTCGGGATAGAGGTCCGGCTGCAGGATGTGCTCCAGCATCGAGAGCTTGGAGACTTCTTTGCTCTTCAAGCTCTCCGGGTCGTCGAGCACCTCGCCATCCCGGTTGCCCAGGATGTTGGCCGAATACCAACCCTCAAGACCCAGCATACGGGCCTTCAAGCCCGGTGCGACGATGGTCTTCATCAGGGTCTGGCCGGTCTTGAAGTCTTTGCCGGCGACCGGCACGCCGCGTTCTCTGGCGAGTTGTGTGAGGGCTGGGACGTCCACGGCCAGAGACGGGGCGCCGTTGGCGTAAGGT
>JALYGE010000097.1 GCA_030777225.1 Actinomycetota bacterium | reverse complement strand
CATAGAGACGGTCTTCAGCGAGTTGAGTGCCATGTTCGCCAGGAAGATCCATGCGGTGACGCCCAGGGGCTTCGAGTTGAAGATCGTCTGCTTCCTTTTAGCCTTCTCCATCCAATGCCTGTAGGGGGCAACTCAGGTCATTCATATGGTTCAATGAAGAAATGAAGTTTGGCATCTCGACGTTTGTAACCGACGAGGGCGTTGCGCCGGGGGCTCTGGCGTGGGCGATCGAAGAGCGCGGCTTCGACTCTCTGTTCGTCGCCGAGCACACCCACATCCCCCTCAGTCGGAAGACACCTTACCCCAGCGGTGGAGAGCTACCACAGAAGTATTACCGGACCCTGGACCCGTTTGTTGCGCTCGCCGCTGCGGCTGCGGCAACCGAAAATCTCCTGGTTGGTACGGGGGTGGCCCTAGTAATCGAGCGTGACCCCATCATCACCGCCAAGGAAGTCGCGAGTCTGGACCTCGTGTCTGGAGGGCGCATGATCTTCGGCGTCGGCGTGGGCTGGAACCGCGAGGAGATGGCCAATCACGGCACCGACCCTCGGACCCGCGGTAAGCTGATGGACGAGCGTCTGCGGGCGATGATAGAGATCTGGACCAGAGACGAGCCGGAGTTCCACGGCCAATACGTGGACTTCGACCCCATCGGAGCCTGGCCCAAGCCGCTGCAAAAACCACACCCGCCGATCTACGTCGGAGGCGGAAAGCCGGCCTTCAGGAGAATCGCCGGGCTCGGCGACGCCTGGCTCGCAAACGGCCTTCCGCCAGACAAACTAAAGCCGATGTTGGACGAACTGCGAGAAACAGCCGGGAGAGACGTGCCGGTAACCGTCTTCAACGCCTCCAGAGACCCCGAAGATCTGGAAGCCTACGCGCGGCTGGGCGTAGAGCGTGTCCTGCTCGGCCTGCCGACCCTGCCCGAAGACGAGACCGCGGTAAAGCTCGACGAGCTTGCCGGTGTAGCGGCAACTATCCGCTGACGGGATCCGGAGTAGAAACCACAGACGCCCGCCAAATCCACTATTCGTTTGACACCCCGGTTGACACCATCCGATACCATACGGGGCAAGGGACTATAGAGAAGACGACATTTATGTCCGAGAGATCGTACAGAGACCCCCTGACGCCGGAGGAGCGGGAGAAGCTAGAGGAGGACCTGATCTCCTTTTGCGACCGCCAGTTGGACCTGCTGGGCGGCATCCAGGGCCTGGACGTACTCTATGCTGGTGGCTCCTCGCTACTCTGGATCGAAGGTCTCAGCCACCGTGTCGGCCGGAACGGAAGCCTCACCGTCCTCGATCTGGATGAAGAAACTATCGAAAATACTCGCGAACGGCTCGCCGAAGCCGACCTGGAATCTCCGGTAAACCTCGTTACGGGGGACGTTTTCGCGCCCCCGCTCGAGGGTGAGACCTTCGACCTCGCCTACTCTGCGGGGCTTTTTCACGAGCTGGACGTGGCGGAGGAATCTGCGGAAGAGGCGCTATCTTCCCTGGCGCGCCTCGTGCGGATTGGCGGGCGGGTCGCGACGACGGACTTCGTAGACTCCGTCCCGGCGGTCCACATCGAGGACGAACGCCTGGGGGCCGCGCTGGTGGACGAGCTCTTCGGACAAAAACTCTACGGCATCGGCCCGCCGGAGAGGCTCGTCGCGCTGCACGAGAGCGTCTTGGAGGACGTGAGTTGGCGCGTACTCCCACCACGCCCTATTCGGCGCTTCGAGAAGCTAGCCCTCGCAGAAGAGGAGCCGGAGGGTTTGCTCCTGTCGCCCGCTGAATCTCGGGACAGATTCCGTAGACGGCGTAGTACTCTGATGGCGCGCATCCGGCATGAGGGGTACACGCGGCCTGCTACGCTCTACGTGGAAGGACGGGTCGCCGGCGGCTAAGCGGCTAACCTTTCACTTCTTGCGTATCTTTCGAGTAGAGCTGGTCGGGGACGTAGCCGAGGTCTATGGCGGCGTCGCGGATAAAGGTGTCGGTGCGGAGGGCAAAGGGGAGCCACTCTTTGTAGCGCTCGTAGACTTCTTCGGGGGCCCGGCTCGGGCCTTCAAGCTGGGCGATGCCCCGCATCTGGTGCTCCAATTCAACAAACCTGGAGAGCCAGGTACCGTCGTCCGGCCTTTTTCTCAGGGCGATGGTGAAGACCTCGAAGGAGACGATGTCGGGCTTCTCTTCGTCCGAATAACAGGGTACGAACCTATCTCTCATTCCGCCCATTACTTCCTCGATACCGGTTAGCAGGGTGGGCAGGCCCGGTTCGTTGACGGCGGGGTGGTCCTTCGGCAGCCCCCAGCGCAGGGCGGCGGCCATCTCGCTCGCCACGCGGAACACGTACGGTATGGAGCGCTGAGCCTGGCGGCTGTGGAAGTAGTATACGAGCGGATAATAGCGGACGCCCTCGTAGTAGTTCGTCAGGTTCTGGTGCAGGCCGCCGATGGTGGCGTCCAGGCCGTGGGGCTCGCCGTTTGGAAAGTGGGGCCTCAGGAGACTGATGTAGTCCGCGGTTCCGCCTGCCTGATGCTAGAGGCCGGAGGAGACCGTGTTCCACTGTCGGAGGACCTGGTAGATGTTCAGTATGTAGGTGATGAACAGAGTTATGATCGAGAATCCTATAAGAGCCTGCGTAAACGTCAGGACCCCGAAAAAGGGGTTATTAGGCGTTATATCACCGTAACCGAGGGTGCCTATGGTAACCCCGCTCAGGTAGAGCATGTCGGGAAAGTAGGCTCTGTCCCGCTCGTAAACGAGAAGTAATCCATCTGCGAGTAGTAGATGAGGCCGAAGCCTAGAATCTCTATGACCATCCAGAGCAGCAGGGTAGCCGGGAGCATCAGCGGCGTCCCTATTGACAGCCCGAAGTTACGCGCCCCTTTTGGTAGCGGGCGGGTTATCGTCCGCACGAAGCTCCAGGGCGCCCGGTACATGCGGCTGCTGAGAAAGCTGAACCCATCGTAGTTTAGAACGGCGAAAAAGACGTCCAGGAGCCCGACCAGCACCAGCACGACGCCGCAAACAAAGAGTAACCAGGTCATGAGTCTTCGCGCTCCAAAGCGGTTGGGGATAGATGGTTCTTCAAAGCCCCGCTAGCTTCCTAAGAGGTTCTCGTTTTTGGGTTTCGCGAGTTGCTCGTTTCTAAGGCCCGCAAGCTGTATCTCGAAGACTATCTCCGCTCTCACGATCTCCAGAAGAGCGATGAGCCTCTCCTCTTTCCGGCAGCGGGCGGACTCTACGCAAGATTCCAGCCAGCGCAGGGTAACTTTGTTGCCGGGGCCTGTAAAGTTGCCTTCCCGCCTCTCCGAAAACTATATTGACAAATCCCGCCCTCCTCTCCATCTCCGGTAGTTTCCGGGCAATACGTCGCTCAGAGTTCCTTGAGCCCTCACCAAGAAGCAATTTTATTGGGCTGTACTTTACTTTTGTTTACCACTACGCGTTACAGGGTAATGGACAGCAACTTGTCACAATGTAGTAGACCCGAGGGAAGGAACGCCGTGACGGAAGGTTACAGTGGTGAAGAATTCGAGCAGGATAGAGCTCGCCGGCGGCTGCAAGAGCTGGAAGAGCAGCGGTTAGGGGAGAGAGAAATCCCTGAACGGGGTGAGACCTCCGAAAGGAGTGAGACCTCTGAGAGGGCCTCCGAATACGCCGAGCAGGGACAAGAGAAAGCCGCCGCGGCTGCGGAACAGGGCCGCGAGAAGGTTAAGGGCCAGATCTCCACCCAGAAAGAGCGGGCTTCCGGGGAGTTGCAGGGCATAGCCCGGGCCCTCCAGAGCACCGGTGAGCAGTTGCGGGAGCAGGACCAGGACGCCATCGGCCGCTACGCAGATCAGGCTGCAGAACAGGTAGAGCGTCTCTCGAACTACCTGAGCGAGAAAGACTCCGAGCAACTCATAAGCGAGGTGGAAGACCTCGCCCGTAACCGGCCAGCGGTGTTCCTGGGCGGAGCGTTCGTGCTGGGGGTTGCCGCAGCCCGCTTCCTCAAGAGTTCCGCCGGGCAGACCGGAGACCTCAAAGAAGAGCTAAAGCAGGAGGCCCGGGAACTGCAGCAGAGCGCCAGCCCCGACGGCGGAGGTTCGGGATAGTGCAGCGGAGTAGAGACAACTATAGAGAAGATCGGTCCGTTGGCGAGCTTCTAGGAGACCTCTATCGGGGCGCCTCGCAGGTCATCAGCCTGGAGATAGAGCTCGCCAAGACCGAGATGAGTCAGAAGGCTTCCCGGGTCGGCAAGAACGTTGGCTTTCTGGCCGCCGGAGGCGCGATAGCGTACGCGGGTTTTCTGGCGCTCATATTCGCGATCATCGCTATCCTGGCGACGTTTATGCCGATCTGGCTCGCGGCCCTTATAGTGGCGCTGGTGGTGCTCGCGATCGGCGGTGTGCTGGTGTGGAGCGGCCTCAAGACGCTGCAGCAAGAATCCCCGGCCCCGCAACGTACGATACAGACCCTTAAGGAGGAT
>JALYGE010000096.1 GCA_030777225.1 Actinomycetota bacterium | reverse complement strand
GGTGGGGTCACTTTTTATGCCCGCTTCGGCGGGCTTTTTCTATGCCAGAAAAAGCAGCGCGAACACCGCGCCTACCGCCGCGCCTGCTAGTGTCTGGAGCGGCGTGTGCGCCCGCGAGATGATCCTGGCCCAGAGCACGGGCGGCAGCACGAGTACGAAGACGAGACCGGTAAGGCCCAGCATGAGTGGACCGGCCAGCGCGGCGTGTCCGGCGACAGCGGCGTGGGCGCTGGCCTTCCAGAAGAGCGTGACGGCCGCGACCGTGGCGGCGGCGAGGCCCATGGAGAGCGTCGTATCGTAGAGAAATTCCGGCGCGTCCGAGAACACCAGGACGGCGAGCAGGCCGAGGAAGGCTGCGATGAGGAGCAGGGCCGGTATGAGCCGTTCGACGCGGCGCGAGATCCAGAAGTCCCCCACCCGCGAACGCCGCATCAGAAAGAAAACGTATCCAGCTACGATTCCGGCCGCCACCAGCTCCAGGGCCAGATATAACGCCGCTGCAGCCGGGCTGCTCTTTGTAAAAGCCACCATCGCGTAGAGCGCCGTAAAGATAAAGAACGGGTTGAGCACGTTCGAGAGGGTGCGCGCCAGGTCGTGCGCGGGGGTCTGACGGTAGTCCATAGGGAGTAGAATCTAGCATGTGGATCCGGCGTCTACATCGAACAGAGAAACCCTCGAACTGTGGTACGAGTTGGGGCGGCTCTATTCCACGTCTGAGGGCGCGACGAAGCGGGCGACGATGCTCGGCTTCACGGTCGTCTGCGCGGCCGGGGCTCTGGTACTGCTCTCGGGATATTTCTTCGGCACGGCCTGGGCCGGGCCGACCCGATGGGGCGCGTTCGGGGCCGCGCTGGCGCCGGTGACGATCGGGCTTCTCGGCGGGGCCGCGGTGTTCGGCCAGGAGCGATTGAAGCTCCGCCGGCGGCACGAAGTCCTCCAGCGGGCGCTCTCGGAGAAGGGCGAGGACGCCGAACGTCCTTCCAGGAATGGGTTACACGCCTACTACGACGTCCAACTCGTGCTGTTGCGCTCCGAGTACGAGTTCCTGAGGCTCCAGGGCAGCAAGAGCGCCGTCCGGCTCTTCGAGGATACGTTCGGCTTCACGCCGGAGGACCCGTTCGAGACCGGTCCCCTGAACGTGACGCCGGACAGCGAGGAACTGCGCCTGCTGCGCGGGTGGTGGGAGCGCAGGATCTCCATGCGCCGGGAGCGCGGGATAGAGCCTCCGGCGCTGGGGACCAGAGAAGACGCGGCCTATCGAGTGTTCCCGAGGGAGATGACCGTGCCCGTAGAGTTGGCGACGCGCAACGCCTACCTGACGATCTCGTGCGACCTGATCCGGAGACGCTACGGCAAGAACCCACTCAAGAGGCCAAACTCCTTGCCACCAGGATTTCGGCGTCGGGTGGAACGAGACCTGGGTGAGCACGCGGCGATTAACCAAAAGGCTTAACCGAAGGGCTCAGCCGAAGGGCAGGGTGGCAGCGATCCGGAGCAAGATAAACCCGATGCCGCAGGGCACGAAACCGACCAGCACGGTCACTACCGCCGTAAGAAACGACGTCCGATAGACGCTCCTTATGCCGAAGCCCATCAGCACCATCAGCATGTAGGTAATCGCCAGGGCGTAGACGGCCGGGATCCAGGCCACGATCATCGCCCCGTAGGCGTAGGCTGCCATCCTGTAGACTTCCCGAAAGTTCGCAACCTTCCCGACGAACGTCCTGATGGAGAGCAGGTAAGCCGCCGCTATGACCCCGACTATCGCGGGCGAGAGCGCGCAAAACAGGAAGGCCTGGAGCACAGTATAGCCCAGTATCGAGGGCGTGACCTCACCGAAAATCATGCCGAATACCAGCGTCACCACCGCGCTCAAGGTACCCGCAACGGCCCCGACGAGCAGCACGAAATATACCGGTTCCCTTACGGGTCCTTCCGCGGAGAAACCCCGATAAAACTGTTGCGGGCTCGTAAAAATCGCCCTTATAACCTCTGCCGCGCTCGGTAACGGACGGTCGAGGCTGAACTCCGGACTCTTGGTTTGCCGCATTTAGATATTATACAGGGTGGGTAAATAGAGCTTGTCAAAGCCCGCCGGGAAACTTAGACTTAGGGTCCTGGAAAGGGTAGTAAAGGTAGTTCTTTGCGAATATGTTCGAGATCGTTGTAGCGCTGGTTCTAATTCTCGAGATCGTTGGACTCATACTGCTGCCCTCGTTCGCGCCGGACGCGCTGATCCTGATGCTGGCGCCGCTAGTTCCGTTGACGCTGGTCCTCGCGTTTGTTCTACACCCCAGGATAAAAGAGTTCTCTTACAGGAGATGGCGCATCACCCCGGAGAAGATCACCGGCCACCGGCCCCAGGCGCTGCCTTCCCCGGATTCCAGGCCGAAAGACCTTTCCCGTTCCATCGTCGAGCGGGCCGCCGAGATACGGCGCGCCATGAAAGGCAAGACCTCGGAGATACAAGTCGAGATGTGCGCCCTGGGCTACCGGGCCTGCGTGAACGACATGATCACGCTGACCCACCTGACCAACGAGGAGCTCTCCAACGCCGGTCTCTTCCGCCGCATGAAGCTCCGCAGGTCCCGCCGCCGGGCCACGGACGCGCTCTCCGCCGCGCGCCAGGCCCTGCCACCGGGCGTCCTGCGCGCCACCCGCCAGGAACAACAGTAGAATTTCCTAAACCGCCTGGATGTTCCGGATCTCGGGCACCTCGCGCCGGATGAGGCTTTCTATGGCGTAGGCGAAATCTAGCTGCGAGAGCGGGCATCCGCGACAGGCGCCGAGCATCTCTATGCTCACCGAGGCGTTCTCCTCGTCGAACTCCGCGACGCGGGCATCCCCGCCGTCGGCCTGCATCGCGGGACGCACTTTTTCGAGCGCCGTTTCGACTCTGCTCCGCATGTTTCCGTTCTCAGACATAGACCGATTATATAGGACCGCCGGGGTAAAAAGCCGCCGTCCTCCGGGCGCTCCTGGTTACTGCTCCCACATCAGGTACGGTTCTCGACGATAGTAGAATGGGCTGGCAGTAGAACTCGTATCTCGGAAGGATTCGCGGATGAACACCGAAGAATATCAGGACCTGCTGGTCATCGGGGCGCCGGAACACGATCCCACGGCTTACTACCTCTCGGGTTTTCTCGCCCCCGATCCCGTGATCTTTGCCCAGGTCTCCGGTAGAAAGTACCTGGCCGTCTCTACGCTGGAATACGGCCGCGCCCAGAAGCAGGACGGCATAGACAAGCTGTTTTCTTTCGAGGAGTTGGAGGTCAACCGTCTCGCCCGGGAGCTAAAAAGCGGTTCCCGGGCCTACGCGGCGGCGGCTGCCGGCCTGCTCGAAAGCCTCGGCGTAGACTCGGTCGCCGTGCCCCCGGGCCTGGGTGTCATCTACGCGGATGAGCTACGCGATCGCGGCATAGAGATTTCACCGGAACCAAAGCTCTTCGCCGAAATGCGGCGTGTAAAAACGGAGGAGGAGATCTCGTACATCGAGAAGACCCAGCGCGCCGTCGAGGCCGCCTGCGCCCGCGCCGTCGAGGTCGTAAGGGAGTCCAAGACGCGGGAGTACGGCAACCTCCACTACAATGATCGCCCTCTAACCAGCGAGTTCTTACGCTCGGAGATAGAGATCGAGCTCCTGAGACACGGATGCACCGCCGACGCTGGCACCATAACCGCCGGGGGCTCACAGTCCGCAGACCCGCACGAGCAAGGACACGGCCCCCTGCGGACGAGCGAACCGATAATCCTGGACATCTTCCCCGTGAGCAAGGAAAGTCGCTACTACGCCGACATGACCCGCACTATCATCAAGGGCGAGCCGGACGAAGAGTTGCAGAAAATGTACGACGGGGTTTTAGAGAGCCAGGAGGCGGCGCTGGCCATGATCCGGGCCGGCGTCAACGGCAAGGAGGTCCACCAAAAGGTCTCGGACATCCTGCACGAGCGGGGCTACAAGACCATCGTCCACGACCAGCAGAAAGGACAAACTCTGACAGAGGGTTTTATCCACGGCACGGGTCACGGCGTTGGGTTGGAGATACACGAAGGACCCCGTATCGGCCTGACCGACGAAGAGCTAAAGGCCGGGGACGTGGTAACGGTGGAACCCGGCCTCTACGATCCCCGGGTGGGCGGCGTCCGCATCGAGGACCTGGTAGTCGTCACAGAAGATGGATGCCGCAACCTGACGGAGTTCCCGAAAATATTGCGTATCTGAGAAGGGACGGGCGGCGGCCCGATCAGGAATCACTGTCATTCGGGACAGGCGAAAGATCCCCGATCCTCCGTATCCGGCTTGTCAGATACCGTTCAGGAACTTCCCTTGCGGGGATTGTAGATCTCGCCTCCCATAGCGGCGTACTCTTCCAGCACGGTCGCCGCCGCCTCACGGAGCACGGCTCGCTTTACGGCGATGCCGCGCTTCTGGAATTCTTGCTCCCACCCCTCGGGTTTCACTCCTTCGTCGAAGCCGATCTCCTCGGCGTCCTCGCCGCTGGCTCCGCAGACGAGAGAACGCACCCCGGACCAGGGCGTCGCGCCGAGGCACATGGCGCACGGGTCAGTGCTGGCTACCAGCTCGTAGCGCGGCTTTCCCGGCCCGCCGAGGTCGAAGCTCCCGGACACCTGTTGCGCGATGGTGAGAGCCACGATCTCCGCGTGGGCCATCGAGCAGTTGGCGGAGGTCACCAGGTTGACGCCCGGGGCGAGCAGCTCCCCTGTGCCCTGGTCGAAGACGGCGGCCCCGAACGGCCCGCCGGTCCCGTGGCGCACGTTCAACCGCGAGAGCTCGATCGCGAACCGCATCCGGCCCTCGACGGACGGGTGGAAGATCCCGGAGCTTTCGACGAACTCCCCCACCCAGTCCGGCAAACCCAATTCTAGCGTTGGAAACTGCACAGGCTATCTCCTTCCGGCGACGGCGCATCGTAAACCCCGCCGGACGCGCACTCAAGGCGTCCGGCGGCTGGTAGGATAGCGAAAGAACGACCTATCAACACTACAGGAGGGCACGGCTTGGAAAGCAAACGCGTATCGGACTCGATAGCCTTCTCCGAGGAGAAAATGCAGAAAAACAGCCTCTTCGACTCGCAACGCCTCTTCTACGACACCTACTGCCTCTTGTCCGGCCAGGCCCAGAAAGTCCACGCCCACGAAAGCTCGGACAAAGTCTATTATGTTCTCGAAGGCACGGGGCGCTTTACCATCGGCGAGGACGCGGAAGATCTCGATGCGGGCCACGCCGTGATCGCCCGCGCCGGAGAGCCGCACGGCGTCCGCAATGAATCGGAAGATAACCTGGTCCTGCTCGTCACGATGGCCCCGCCCCCTGCCTGAGATGCCCGCCGAAGAAGCGCCGCAGCCGCCCTACGTGCTTCTCTTCGAGGAGGTAACGCCGGAGGCCCTGCCACTCGTGATCCTGGTGGACGACCGCCCCGCCGTGCCGCTCTTCTCCTCGGAGGCCCGTGCGGAGGACTTTCTGGCCTCTGCGAATTTCGGCGCGGACCTGGAGGCCGTCGACGTCTCGAAGGCGGGGCTCATCCGGGCACTCGAAGCGGTCCGGGAGCACGCCGATTACGTCGCCCTGGACCCGCCGCCCGCCGCCCGGGGCGGTATGAAGGTCAGGATGGGCAGCCTGGTAGAGTTGGTCGAGGCTCTACAGACGAGCCCGGAGGACGACCTCTTCGGGCTCGGAGGACTGGGCCACTAGCGAGGTCCAGACCCGGCTTACGCCTTCAGCTTCTCGAGGTACTGCTTGCGAAACTTGGCGACCTTCGGCGCTATGACGACCTGGCAGTACGGCTGGTACTGGTTGTTGCGGTAGTACTCCTGGTGGTAGTCCTCGGCGACGTAGAACTCGGAGAAAGGCGTCACTTCGGTGACGATGGGATCGGCCCATCTACCCTCCGCCTCCAGGTCGGAGATCACCTCTTCCGCGACCCGTTTTTGCTCCTCGTCGTGGTAGAAGATCACCGACCGGTACGACTCGCCGACGTCCGCGCCCTGGCGGTTGAGGGTGGTCGGGTCGTGGATGGTGAAGAAGACCTCCAGGATCTCCCGGTAAGAAACCACCTCCGGGTCGAACGTCACCTGCACGACCTCCGCATGCCCCGTCGCCTCGGAACATACCTGACGGTAGGTCGGGTTCGGCACGTGACCGCCCGAGTACCCGGACTCCACCTTCTCTACGCCCTTCAATTCCTCGTAGACCGCCTCCAGGCACCAGAAGCAGCCGCCTCCGAGCGTCGCTTTTTCCATCTCTACACGCTCCGTTCTGTGGTTACGAAGAGAGTCTAGCACGGGGCATGTCGCGCCAGTGAAAGGTCTTCCATGCCTGGTTCACGAGTGCAGGGGCTTCACCATTACGAAGTTCGTCAGGCCGACACCTCGCCGCCAAACCGTTTGCTTGCGCAGCCCATGAAAGCCCTGGCGTTCGAAGAACGGGCGGGCCGTGATGCTCGCCTCGGTAGAGATCCGTCCGAGCCCGCTGGCTTTAGCCTCTTCCTCGACAGCCCGGTACAAATGTCGTCCTACACCCCGACCGACAACATCTCTACGAACGTAGAAGGTGTCCAGGTGACCGTCCTCTTCCAACTCGGCGAAACCGACTACCTCACCGCTTTTCTCGGCGACGAGGGTTTTGCGTGAGGCCATACGACGGTGCCACACGGCCGCGTCCGGAACCTCCGGGGCCCAGGCTTCGACCTGCTCTCGCGAATAGTCGGACCGGTTTACCGAGCGGACCGTTTCGTAGAAGAGGCGAGCGATCTCGGGGGCGTCTCTTTCTTCGTAGTCTCGGATCTTCTCTTTCTCCGCCAACGCTAATTACTCCAACGAAACTACGGAGTCCTAAAACCCGACTGCTACGCCGCCGCCCCGCGGGTCGGCCCCGCCGGTAAATCGGGTGGGCTCTCCTGCATTGTCGTACTCAACAGTGAGGCCGTGTGCGTTGCCGAGACCGTACTCGTCCACGAAGAGCGTGTAACCGAGGGAAGCGAGCTCGTTCTGGACAGGAGCGGGGAGATCACCGTCTATCGCGAGCGAATCGGGCTCTACGAAGGCGATGCGGGGCGCCGAGATGGATTGTTGGATGTCGAGGCCGAAGTCTATGTGGTTCATGAGCATCTGGGGCGTGGTCTGCGTTATGTAGTAGCCGCCGTGGGTCCCGAGGGCGACCTGGGGTCGGCCGTCGCGCAGGACGAGGGTTGGCGAAATGCCGGGGAGCCGGAAGCGGCCGGAAACGAGGTCGGCGGCCTCCGCCCCATCGTCGAAGCGAGCGTAGGAGATCGAGTTATTCAACCAGATGCCGGTCCCCTCGGGCATGACCTTGCTCCCGAAGATGTTGCCGATGGTCTGGGTCATGCTTACGACGTTGCCCTCCCGGTCCGCCACGACGAAGTGGGTGGTGTGCTCCCGCTTCATGTCGGGGGCTGCCGCCTCCGTCGCCGATGCCAGCTCGATAGGCCCGTCCTCCGGCGGCGTGGAGGAGGAGAGCGCCGGATCTATCGCGGCGGCCTGCCCGGCCCAATACTCTTCGGAGAGGAGCAGGTCCAGGGGTGTAGGCTCTACCTCCGGGTCGGCGGCGTACTCGTAGCGCTCGTAGAATGCCTGCTCGGTCACCCGGGCGTAGAGGTCCAGGTAGGCGGCACTGTTGTGGCCGAGCGATGCTGGGTCGAACCGGCTCATGACGCCCAGGCGCGTTAGATAATTCCAGGAGGTGTTCGGCGGGGGAGCGGTGGCGATCCGTTGGCCGCGGTAGTCCATGCCGATGGTCGGGCGCCACTCGGCACTGTTGCGTTGGAGGTCGTCGGTGGAGAGAAAGCCCCCGCTTTGCTGCGCGGCGGCGGCCATCGCCTCGCCGAGCTCGCCGCCGTAGATCGCCTCTGCGCCGCTCTCGGAGATAAGGCGTAACGAACGCCCCAGGTCCTCCTGGACGAGAAGGTCTCCGGCCTGGAGCGGCGCGCCGTTGCTGCCGTAGATCTCCTGCGCATTAGCCGGGAAGGTGTAGAACTCAGAAGAGATCCAACCAGCGTTCTCCGCATTCAGAACGTATCCCTCTTCCGCGTACCCTATGGCGGGTTCAAGGAGACGCTCCCACTCTAGGCTCCCATATTCCTCCCACAGAGCCTCCCAGTCGTTTACGGCGCCCGGCGTAGAGATGGCCGCGGCCCCCAGGCGGTTCTCGAAGTATCCCGGCGTCGGCGGGTAGAAGACCGAGGCGTCCAGTGTCCCCGGCACCCGGCTGGAAGCCCCCAGAAACCGCGTCTCGCCACTCTTCGCGTCGTAGACTACCGTCGCCCCGTACCCCCCGATGCCGCTCATCATCGGCTCGACGACGCCGAGAGAGGCGGCCACCGCCACGGCGGCGTCGAAGGCGTTGCCCCCATCGGCCAGCACCCGGAGCCCGGCCTCGGTCGCGAGCGGGTTTGCGGAGCTGACCATGCCGTTCTCCCCCGCCGCCGGGCTCCCGGACGTGCTCTCGCTTCTGGTGGCCCCGTTCGGGTCCGGCAGAGTCTCGACGGGCGGGGCCGTAGTCTCCGGGCCGGAGTTCTCCTCCTCCGTGGTCGGCGTTGGAGAAGCCGCCTGCGAAGGCGAAGTCCTCTCGCCGGTGACGGTCGTTTCTTCGACCGGACCGGTACGGGTGGAGCTGTTGACACCGTCGTTCTGCTCGGCGGATGGGGAGCTACAGGAGAATAGCAGCCCGAGCGTTAGCATCAGTAAAGCGGTTCTTATCAAAAGGCGTCCTTTAAATTCAGGCCAACGACACGTCGCTAACAACGCGCACATGATTTTATCGCGGGGACAACAGTCGAGGACAAGGTCCCGCGAAAGCCCCATAATTAGGAAGTATCCTATTGTGGCATGATTGGGAGCTATGATCGGCGAGATGAGAGAGAACTGGCAAGAGAGCTGGCGGCACTTCAAGGAGAGCGAGCCCGGAAAGCGCTTTACAGAGAGGTACGAGCGCCGGCAGGAGGACGGACGTGGGTGGGCCGATCCCCGCAGGCTCTTCAACGTGGTCGTGGGTACCGTGCTCGTGGTCGGTAGCGCTTTTTTCGGGTGGGCGCCCGGACCCGGGATGCTGACCTTCGTGATCGGGCTGGGCATGATCGCGGGCGAGTTCCGGTTCGCGGCCCGCTTTCTGGACCGGGCCGAGATCTGGACGAGGAAGTTCCGGCGGTTCGTTACGGAGACGTGGCGCTCCTCTATCACCGGCAAGGCGCTGATCGTCGCGACGATCCTCACCCTGGTCGCCGCGAGCGCCTACGGCGTTTACTTCCTGTTCTTCCACGGCTAGCGAAAGTCCGTAATGTTGCGAAAGCCGTCACGCCAGATTAAATTTCTGCGGCAATAACCCAATAACAACTACATAGCAACCATTGAATCCTTGAGGGGGACAACGCTGGACCTGAGAAGGCTGGTTTTCACGCTCTGTGGCATGATCATGTTCGCAGGTCTGATCGGGCTGGCAGGACCCAGCTCCAGCGTCGCCCAGTCCCAGAGTGCATCGCCGGTCGAACGGACGCCGGGAGACATCGTCGGAGCCTCTATCTCCCACCCGAAAAAGTGGTTCGTCAAACGGGAGGCCAGCACGTACGACGGCACCTTTGGCTTCGTGTTGTGGGACCCGAAGCCCGGCACCGTAGAAGATCACGGCGGGAACCCGGCCGTGCGCGTCGCGCGGGCCCCGGACCTGAAACCCGGCCAGATCGGTAAAGTCGTTCGAGAGAAGCTCGCCGCTTATCCGGACCTGCGACTGAAGCACCACAGCGTTCGGGTGGGCCAAGAAGGTCGTCGCGGCGTGGCTGTAGGTCCTATCCCGGGATCCACCCCTTCCACGGAGATATACGTGCCGGTCAAGAACAGGGTCTACCAGATCAACGTCTACGGGCTGGGCCTGGACGCGCAGGACCGGAAGCTGTTGTCCGGCCTGCGTTTCTACAAGCCCTCCCGCCCCGTAACCTCGCTCGGACTGCCGGACGCCGCCCGTGAGCCGGAGAATGCAGAACTTCCGGCGGAGCCTGCGTTCGAGGGCTCGGGGACCGTATCCGGCATGGGTACAAGCGGGGAAAAGAGGATCGCGGAGGGGTGCTGGAGGGCGGACCCTCGTTTCTTTGTCCAGACCCAGCACGACAGCAAGGCCAACCGCCGGAGCGGAGACGGCACCCGCACCGGCTGGACGGTCGCGGGCCGGCCAAACTTCTGGGGCCAGTACACCCACGGAGACATCGGCATGGGACGCTGCGTCGCCCGCTACTACACCAACGACAAGTTCGCTGTAGATTACCCGCTGGGCAGAGGAGACCTCGTTTTCTCGCCCTTCAAGCGCGGCCGGGTAATGTTCGCCGGGAGCAACACCACCCACGGTAATTACGGCCAGTTCGTCGTGATCCGGGCGAACAACGGCAAGTACGTGAGCGTCTCGGCCCACCTGGACAGCATCCCCTCTTCTATCCGCAGGGGCAAAACGGTCTACAAGAACACCGTTATCGGGTACGCCGGCAACTCGGGCGGGAACGATCCCAATAAACCCGTGCCAGTGGGCGAGGTCCACCTGCACCAGGCCTTCTATCGCTATCCCGAATACAATCCGGACGGGTCCCCATATGGCGGCGCGGGCCTGAAGGTAGACTGGCCCCGTTACTCCGGCACCTCGGCGCGCAAGTTGGGCTACAAGACCTCCTCCGGCATCTACCGGCTACAGCAGATCAAACCCAACTACAAGCGCTACTGCCAGGAAAGGATAAAGTGCGGCGAGGGTTACAAGGTCAGCAACTAGAGTCTCGCCGCGCTACGGGTTGCGAATGTGAGATACGCGAGAAGCCCGTCACACCCACAGAGCGGGCAGGAACTGCAACGGCAATCGCACCCATAGGAGCCCCGTTCATCACGAGTAGCGGCGCCAACAGCG
This sequence comes from Actinomycetota bacterium, assembly GCA_030777225.1. Lineage (GTDB taxonomy): Bacteria > Actinomycetota > Rubrobacteria > Rubrobacterales > Rubrobacteraceae > SIRX01. The sequence goes on along the minus strand of JALYGE010000096.1, from coordinate 2,079 downwards.
GATAGGACACGTCACCCCAGCACGTAGCCAGCCAGCACGCTCTGGACAGCGTAGATGTTCAGGTTCTTGTTGAACCGCTTCTGGATGGGCATGGGGTTACCGGAGATCCAGATCTTCAACTCCGCGTCCAGGTCGAAGTGGCCGGCGGTCTCGACGCTGAAGTGGGTTATGCTCCGGTACGGCAGGGAATGGTACTCCACCTTGTTGCCTGTGAGCCCCTGCCGGTCCACCAGGATGAGCCGCTTGTTCGTAAGACGAAGAGGTCTCGTATCAGGCGGTAAGCCTTCTCGATCCGCTCCCCCGAAGACAGAACCTGCGCGAAGTCCTCCTGAACCTCCGGAACCTCGACCTCCGAAGCGTTGCCCATCAAGCCACCTAGCAAACCCATTGCCTCTTCTCCCCTGGCGAACGTCCCGTCACAAGATAACGCTTCTCAAGCGAGCCAGTTTTCCACCGTAATACCCGGCACCCGCTCGAATTCCCGGACGTTGGCCGTGACCAACGAAAGCCCCCGCGCAAGACATGCCGCAGCCAACCACATATCGTGCGGACCGATGAGCCGGCCGGCGGAAGCGAGCTCGGCCCAGAGCCGCGCATGAGAACGGGCGGTGGCGAGATCTATGTCCAGCAAAGGAAACCGCTCCAGCACCGCTTCGACCCACGCGGACCTCCTGGCCCTTGTGCGCCCGTCCCGCGCCCGATGGACACCGTGCAGCAGCTCGCTGGCGGTCACCACCGAGAGAAAGAACTCCTCGTTTTCGCGCCCTCGCAGGTGCGGCTCCAGTTCGAGGCGTCCGCGCTCATGCTCGATAAGCACGTTGGTGTCGATCAGGACGCCCAAGGGTCCCGCAACGGTACGCCACCCAACTCTTCACGAGCCTCATCCAAGTCTCCTGCCAACGCAGCAACCTCACCCTCCGAGAGCCGGGGCAGAGAGTCCAACACCCCGGGTAGCTCGCCCAGCCGTCTCCCAATGGGAACCGGACGCAATTCAGCCACGGGCTTCTTCCCCCGCATCAGGACGAAGCTCTCCCCGCCGAAAGCGACCCGGTTGACGTACTCGGCGAAGTTCCGGGCCACCTCGGTAACGCTCGTCTTCAAGCTCATCAAAACAGTATCAGATTATCAGATTTTGAAGTTTTTTCTACTCTACGGCTTCCCCGTTTACGAGCTTGTACCGTGCGGTAGACTCTTTGTCTGAGCGGCCGCCCGGCGCGGCGCTTTTCGTTGCTTATACCCCTCGCACCTGTGCCGGCGAGAAGTCGTGCGGTGAGAGGGCTATGTCAGGAGAAAAAGTGAACTACCGGAACATCGCTATCATCGCGCACGTGGACCACGGCAAGACGACGCTCGTGGACGGCCTGCTGCAGCAGACCACCGAGCTAAGGTACGGGCAGGCGTTCACCGAGCGGGTGATGGACACGAACGTTCTGGAGAGGGAACGCGGCATCACCATCCTCTCCAAGAATACCGCCGTGGAGTACGAGGGCGTCAAGATCAACATAGTGGACACCCCCGGCCACACGGACTTCGGCGGCGAGGTCGAGCGCGTGCTGGGCATGGTGGACGGCTGCCTCCTGCTGGTGGACGCGGCCGAAGGCCCGATGCCCCAGACCCGCTTCGTGCTGCGCAAGGCGCTCCAGCTCGGCCTCAAGCCCATCGTGGTCATCAACAAGATCGACCGGATAGACGCCCGCCCCGACGAGGTCGTGGACATGACGTTCGACCTGATGGCCGACCTCGGCGCCTCCGACGAGCAACTCGACTTCCCGATCCTGTACGCCGTCGCCCGCGACGGGAAGGCGTTCAAGGACCCGGACGCGCCGCGGGACGACATGCGGGAGCTATTCGAGACGGTGCTGGAGGAGATCCCCGCCCCCGACGTGGACCTCGAAGCCCCGTTCCAGATGCTCGTCACGACGCTGGACTACTCGGACTACCTGGGGCGCATCGCGGTGGGCCGCGTGCGGCGCGGGGCCGTCCGGCGCGGCGAGCCGGTCAACCTGATCCACAAGGACGGCACGATGACGCGGGCGCGCGTGGCGCAACCCTTCACGCACCTGGGCCTCGCGCGCATCG
>JALYGE010000095.1 GCA_030777225.1 Actinomycetota bacterium | reverse complement strand
CGCCACCTGGGCCACTACCAGCAGCGAAGACGTTGGCACCGGGTTCGGGTACACGACTCCCGCAGACCACATCGGCCCAAAATCCATAGAATACTCCTAACCCTTGTCCCCACGGCTTTCGCCGTTTCTACCGTAACTTTGGGAAATCAGCATAACGTTCCTCACCCTGCTTGTCAAACGAACAATTTAGTGCTCATTTGTTCACGAGAGCGGGTGGTTCGTGGTATGAGGTATGAATTGAAGCGGGAGCGGAGGCGAGTTTTGGCCGGCTTTTCTGGTTTGTGGCATAATTGCACGATTCTCGCAGGAGGAGTTGATTTGGGACAGCGTCGGCGGAAAGCTTCAACGGCCCACGAAACGTTGCTGCTTGGTGAGGTGGCGCGCCTCTACTACGTCAACAATTTCACCCAACAGCACATCGCAGACCGTATCGGGGTATCGCGGACCAACGTGTCGCGCATGTTGAGGGAGGCGCGGGCCAGAGGCCTGGTGGAGATAAAGATCCACACACCACTGAACGTCGCCAACGACTTGCAGGAAGAGCTCATGCGGCGCCTCGGTCTTCGGGAATGTCTTGTCTTGGCGAGCCCGCATCTCGGACACGAGACCGCCGAACTCACCGATACCGCCGGCAGGTTGAGCGCCCTGGGCGCCAGTTACCTGCAGGAGACCATAGTCGACCGCAGCATAGTGGGGGTAAGCTGGAGCAGCACCGTCCACCACATTATAAGCGCCCAGTATCTGCAGGAGAAGAGCGGCGTGACGGCGGTCCAGTTGATGGGCAGTATAGGGGGATCCATAACCGAGCTCGACGGCGTGGCGATCACCGGACGGCTCGCCGACGTCCTGGGGGGTAAAGCGCACTACCTGCACGCGCCCATGCTCGTGGCCAACGCCGCCGCGTGCGAGGCTCTGATGCGCGACCCACACATCCGAAAGACCCTCGAAGTAGCCCGGAACGCGGATACCATGGTGGTCTCGGTCGGCGTTATAAACCGGAACTCGGGACAGTACCGCACCGGCTATCTCGACGACGATGACCTGGACTACATCCGGGGCCAGGGCGCGGTCGGCGACATCTGCGGTTCGTACTTCGCCCTCGATGGTAGCCCCGTCCGGCTCGAGATGAACGAGCGCACGATAGCCATAGAGTTCGAGGAGATGAAATCCATCCCCAACCGCATCGGTGTAAGTGGCGGACCGGGCAAGGTGCTTGCGAACATCGGCGCCGTGCGGGCGGGATTGCTCAATGTCCTGATCACGGACGAAGACACCGCCAGGGAAATGCTGGACACCTTGAACAACGAAGACGCCACAGAAGACTCCCGTACCCCTTCGGCATAACCTTCCACCACTATCCGTCAGCACCCATACTGCGCTATCAGGGCGAGGAAAGCTCGGTGGCGCGGCTCGAAGATCAAGCCGTCTCCCGTTCCGGCGGCCGCTACACCGAAGTCGTTCTAACTGCTCCTACGCTGGTTGGAGACGTAACGCATGAGCCCGTCTACGAGCATCTCGTAGTTGCCGGCGAGGTCGTAGTGCTCGGTCTCTTCGGGGCTGGCGCCTTCGGCGAGCATCTCGGCGTCGCCTTTGGCTTTTAGTTCGTAGGCGATCTGCTCCCGTTCGACGCCTTCGTCTATCTGCTCCTCGATAAACAGCAGCCAGTCCTGGAGCCGCTGCTCCAACTCTCCCAGGTGACGGTCTACGTCCTCGTAGCTTCCGTAGTGGGTGGGACATAGAACCCGCGGCTCTATTTGCCGCACGGTCTCTATGCTCTGCATCCAGGCCTCCACGTCTATCTCCGGCGGCGGCGTCGGCGGCCGGACGTAGGACTGGCCCGGCAGCCGGATGCCGGCCACGTCTCCGGCAAAGAGCGTCCCGGATTCGGGCTCCAGGTAGGCGAGGTGGTGGTAAGCGTGGCCCGGCGTGTAGTGGGTGGTGAGAACGCCGCCGACCGCTTCTATCTCCTCGCCGCCTTCCAGAGACTTGAGACGGTCTTCCGGAACGGGGAGCACCTCGCCCCAGAGCTCGTCCATCCGGTCGCCGTAGATGCGGGTCGCGCTCTTGAGGAGCTTGGAAGGGTCCACCATGTGCGGGTAGCCGATCTCGTGAACGTAGAACGTCGCGTTCGGCAGCAGTTCCGCCAGGTTGCCCGAGGCCCCGGCGTGGTCCAGGTGGACGTGGGTCAAGAAGACCTGGCTTACGTCCTCCGGCGAGACGCCGTGCTCTTTCAGGCCGCCCAGCAGGGGGTCCAGACACGTCGTCGGGCCGGTCTCTACGAGCGCAACCGAGCCTTCACCGAGCAGCAAGAATGCTGCTATCACCCGCTCGGTGCCCATAAAGTTCAGGTCTATGGTCTCTATCTTCATCTCTCTCCCCTTGAGGTTCCCTGAGGTCGTTTGACGCGGATTATACAGGGGTACTCTGGTAGACTGCCGGGACCGCGAAAGAGGACGAAAGAGGAGGCTATTACCTTGAACCTGGAACTTATGCGCGAGCTGTCGATCCCGACAGATTCGAAAATCGTGCTGCTCGTCCTCGACGGGCTCGGCGGCCTCCCGAACGAGGACGGCAAGACCGAGCTCGAGGCGGCGAACGCGCCGAACCTGGACTCTATGGCCGCCGCCTCCGATCTGGGCCTCTCGCTCCCGGTCGCCGCGGGCGTGAGCCCCGGCAGCGGCCCCGGACACCTGGGGCTCTTCGGCTACAACCCCGTCGAGTATCCGGTCGGGCGCGGGGTCTTGAGCGCGTTGGGCGTTGGCTACGAGCTGGAGCAGAGCGACCTGGCGGCCCGCATCAACTTAGCCACCAAAGACTCTGAAGGTAAGATCTCCGACCGTCGCGCCGGGCGCATCCCCACCGAAGAAGCCTCCAAGCTCGTCGAGGAGATCAACGAAAAGCTGGACCTCGACGGCGTGGACGTAAAGCTACTGCACGAAAAAGAGCACCGGGCCGTCGCCATCTTCCGCGGTGGAGACTTCTCGGACGCCCTCAACGACTCCGACCCCCAGCGCACGGGCCTCGAACCACTGCCCATAGAGGCGCAGGACGATTCTTCCGAGGCCGAGAAGAGCGCCGAGATCGCCAACGAGTTCGTAGAAAAGGTAGACGACATCCTGGACGGTAAAGAGCCGGCCAACACCGCGCTCTTGCGCGGCTTCGGGATGCACCCCAACCTGCCTTCGTTCGCTGAGATCTACGACCTGCGGGCCGCGGCCATCGCGGCCTACCCGATGTACAAGGGCCTGGCGCGCCTGGCCGGTATGGAGCTTTTGCAGGAGGGTGAGGGCATCGCCGGGGAGTTCGAAACCCTCAAGGAAAATTGGGAAGACTACGACTTCTTCTTCGTCCACATAAAGCCGACCGACGCCGCCGGCGAAGACGGGGACTTCGGGCGCAAGGCGGAGGTCATCGAAGAGGTGGACGGCCTGTTGCCGGGCCTCCTCGACCTCGGCCCCGATGTTCTCGCCGTCACCGGGGATCACGCGACGCCCGCCAAGCTCCTGAGCCACTCCTGGCACGGGGTGCCGTTCCTGCTCCACTCGGAGTACACGCTCCCGACGGCGGAGAGCTTCGGGGAGCGGACCTGTGCGGGTGGATCCCTGGGGGTTTTCCGGGCGGAGGAGATCATGGGCTTCCTCATGGGCAACGCCCTCAAGCTGAACCGCTACGGCGCGTAAGGGGCAACAACCCGCGGCGCTCGCCTCCCTGGAGCAGGAGATAACGTCCTGCCGTCGTTGTCCGCGGCTCGTAGAGTGGCGCGAAAAGGTCGCCTACGAGAAAAGGGCCGCCTTCGCAGATGAGGTCTACTGGGGTCGGCCCGTGCCCGGTTTCGGCGACCCGGAGGCGAAGGTCGCGCTCCTCGGGCTCGCCCCCGCCGCCCACGGCGCGAACCGGACCGGGCGTTTCTTTACCGGCGACCGTTCGGGCGACTTCCTCTTCGCCGCGCTCCACCGTACCGGCTTCGCCAACCAGCCAACTTCCAGAAGCCGGGACGACGGCCTGCGCCTCGCCGGGCTCTGGATCTCCGCCGCCGTCCGATGTGCCCCGCCGCAGAACAAGCCGACACCCGCAGAACGGGACCACTGCCTCCCCTACGCCGCCCGCGAGCTAGATCTGCTTCCCGATACAAAGGTGGTTTTGTGTATCGGTGCTTTCGCCTGGGACGCTGCCCTGCGCCTCTACAATATCCGTCCCAAACCCAAGTTCGGACACGGTGCCGAGTACGAGATCGATAGCCTCACCCTGCTCGGCTGCTACCACGTCTCGCAACAGAACACCTTTACCGGCGTCCTCACGCCCGAGATGCTCGACGCCACGCTCTCGCGGGCGCGGGAGCTAGGAGATCTGCCGAGTCTATCCTGAGCTCTCTGCTGGTAGAATGTCTCCAGTTTGGGAAAGTCCTCCTTCAAAGCGGCGAAGCCCCTGATCCTGCTGTTTACCACACTCCTTCTGGCCGCCAGTTGCTCGGAAGACACTACGCAGCGTGAGCGGACCCGGGAGTTCGTAGAAAGAACGCTGTCTCTACCGGAAGCACCCGAGACTAGGGGAGGTGTCACGAACGCGGGCAGTACGGTTGGTAGTATGGACGAGGCGCAACCAGACGTGCTGCTGCGCCTGGAGGGGGACCCTGAAGTACGTTTTTCGGGGATCTGTACAGCAGGCACGGAGGACAACGTCATCAGCGGCCAGGTCCCGGCCCGCTACCGCTTCGACCTGAACGGCCAGAACCTCTCGTGCCGCGTTCAGAAACGCAGCCCCGGAAGCGGTAGCCTGCGAGTAGTCTTGCTCGCCGGCGACAATACCCGCTCGGTCCAGCAAATAGAGGCCAGAGATAACGTCCTGAAGATTTCATATACGGGCGAGTAGCGATACGACGCCCATTCGGGCGGGACCCCGCTACAATGGTCTCTCGAACTCAACGAACCCTTTAGGGAGGCGCTTTTGAACCGCGAAGAATCCTGGGAGTTGCTCTGCGAGTGGACGGAGAGCGACTCCCTGCGCAAGCACATGCTCGCCGTCGAGACCGCCATGCGGGCCTACGCCCGGAGGTTCGACGCCGACGAAGAGAAGTGGGGCATCACCGGGCTGCTGCATGACATGGACTACGAAAAACATCCTACGCTCGCCGAGCACCCGATGGTCGCGGTACGGGAACTGGAAAGCCGCGGCTACCCGGAGGACGTTCTGGAGGCCATAAAAGGCCACGCCGACTACCTGGACGTGCCCCGCCAGACGCTCATGGCGAAGACCCTCTACGCCGTAGACGAGCTCTCCGGCTTTATAACCGCCTGCGCCCTCGTCCGGCCCGAGGGGTTGGATGGACTCAAGGCCAGGAGCGTCCGTAAAAAGATGAAGCAGAAGTCCTTCGCCGCGAGCGTAAACCGGGAAGACATAGTGCGGGGCGCCGAGGAGTTGGGCGTAGACCTCAACGAACACATCGAGTTCGTGGCCGCCGCGATGCGGCAAGAGGCGGACACCCTGGGGCTCGTTGCGGAGAAGGGATAGCGGCCCCCACCTTTGCTAGGATAGGTCGGACTTCCACAGAAAGGAGCGACGGCGTGCTGCGGGTCATGGTGGTTTTCGGCGGACGAAGTGGGGAGCATGAAGTCTCTCTCGCCTCGGCGCGCGCCATCATCGACACCCTGGAGAAGAGCGGCGGCTACGAGGTTTACCCCGTGGGGATAACAAAGGAGGGCCGCTGGCTCTCCTCCGGCGACCCGATGCGCGAGCTGGAGAGCAGGAGCGCCGACGGCGGTTCCGGCCTACCGGCGACCGTCTCCGACAAACTTCCGGCAAACCTGGGCCGCGCTGACATCGTATTTCCTGTCTTGCACGGTCCCTACGGGGAGGACGGCACCATCCAGGGCATGCTGGAGCTTGCGGGCGTTCCGTACGTCGGGAGCGGGGTGCTGGCGAGCGCGGCCGGGATGGACAAGGTGACGATGAAGAAGATCTTCGCCTACCATGGCCTGCCGCAGGTCGAGTGGCTCGGCCTCACCCGCGAAGACTGGGACGAAAACCGGAAGCGAGTGGTCCAGGAGATCGAGGACTCGTTGAGCTATCCGTGCTTCGTCAAGCCCTCGAACCTCGGCTCCAGCGTCGGGATAAACAAGGCACGCACACCCGAAGAGCTGGAGGAGGCCGTCAACATTGCCGCAGAGTTGGACCGTCGAATAATCGTGGAGGCCGCCGCCGTCGCCCGCGAGATAGAGGTAGCGGTGCTCGGCAACGAGGAGCCGAAAGTCTCCGTGCCAGGCGAGATCCTGGTCGGCTCCCACGAGTTCTACAACTACGAAGCTAAGTACACCGAAGGCGAGAGCGAGGTTCTGGCCCCCGCCGACATCCCGGAAAGCGCTGCAGACGAAATAAGGGAGATAGCCCGCGCCGCCTTCAAGGCCATAGACGCGGCGGGTATGGCCCGGGTCGACTTCTTTCTGGAGCGTGGCACGGGCCGGGTGCTCCTCAACGAGATCAACACCATTCCCGGCTTCACGCCCACGAGCGTCTACGCTCGCCTCTGGACCGCGAGCGGACTGCCCTACGATCAGCTCCTCGACCGGCTCATCGAGTTGGCGCTCGAACGCCACGGCACGTCTTAGGAAGCCGCCGTGATGCCGCCCGCTTTGCTGCTCCAGAACGGTGAGACGACCGGAGACGTCGTGGGCGAGGTCGGACAGGCCGGAAAGGACGCGGCCAGGGATACCGTAACGCTCTTCAGGGTGATCAACAACTTCCTGGCGGACGCCCTGGGCTATGTGACGAGCTCGAGCTTCATAAGCAACGTTATCGCCTCGTTGGTGGTCGTGGCGTTGGGCATTCTGGTCTACCGGGTCCTGACGCACGGGGTCCCGCGCGTGCTGCGGTGGCGGCGCGGGCGGCAAGAGATCCTGGACGCGGAGGCGGTGGCGCGCATCAAGCGCCAGGACACGGCCATCACGCTCTTCCGGAACGCGCTGCGGTACGTGATCTTCGTGATCGTCGTGCTGTTCGTGCTCTCGATCTTCGTCCGTAATCCGCTGCCCGCCACGGCCGGGGCTACCATCCTGGCTGCCGTGTTGGGCTTCGGGGCGCAGAGCTTCCTGCGGGACATCATCGCGGGGTTCTCGATCATCTTCGAGGGCCAGTACTCCGTCGGAGACTTCGTTCAGGTCAGTCCTCCTCAAGGAGTGGGCGGCATAGTAGAGGAGTTGGGCCTGAGGATGACCAAGATCAGGGCGCTCTCCGGCGAGGTTCACTACGTCCCGAACGGCATGATCCAGGGCGTCACCAACTACGTCTCCGGCCAGCAGCGCTTCACCCTCGAAGTCCAGCTCACCGACGCGGAGGCCGCTTCGAGGGTCCTCGGCTCCCTGGGCGAAGCTTCGGACCTGTATCTGACGCCCCCGCGGCTCGTCGGACGCGAAGAGATCGACAACAGGGTGCGGCTACGCATACTGGCCGGTGTGCTCCCCTCGATGGCCTGGCTCGTGGAAGAGAACCTGACCGGGCGAATAAAAGCCGCCGCCGGAGAAGAGTCCCTGGCTACGGAGCCCCTGATCTACAAGGTAGACCAGGCGAGCCTCCGGCGTATACGAAACCTCATCCCCCAGGACGAGAACCGCCAGGAGCAGCCTCCTCCGGGCGCCTAGCCTTCTCTCTACTCGCCGGGACTCCAGTCACCGCGCAGATGCCCGTTGGTCTGGGCCTTCTCCGCGGCCTTCCGTTCGCGTTCGAGCCTCTCCGCGGCCGCCGCAAGGAGTTCCTTTAACTTCTTCAGCCGCGAACGCTCGTCGGTTAGCTCCAGTATCTGCTGCCGGGTCTCCAGGTCGAACTCAATGCGCCCGGCGATGGCGAAAGAGAGGTTTCGGTAGGGAGGCTCTACCTCGATTTCCACCGAGCCTTCGGTCGCCGCCTCCACGACCCGCTCCAGCAGGGCCACGCACTCTTCGGCGAGGTCCGTAACGTCCTCCTCCTGCTCTTCGATGTACTCGACCTCCCCGACGTAATACGGTTTGCCGGTGAGCACGTTGTTTAGCTTGAAGCGCCGCGAGCCCTCTACCAGGATCACCATCCGACCGTCATCGTAGCGCTCGACCAGCTCCACGATCCGGGCCGTGCAGCCCACGTCACGGGTGCCCTCGTCGTCGGCCAGCACCATCCCGAACTCGCTCTCCTCTTCGAGGCACTCGTTGATCATCTGCTTGTAGCGTTCCTCGAAGATGTGCAGCGGTTGCGGCGCGCCCGGCATCAGCACGATGTTCAGCGGGAAAAGCGGTATGTCAGTCAAGTGGACGCTCCTTCCGGTTTCCAGCTATTTATTCTATTTTACGTACCCGATATCCCGCCGGATGCTTACACCCGCTATTATGTAAGCGTGGAGAAAGAGTTGCACGAAGGCCAGGTGGCGCTTATCACCGGCGGCGGCCGGGGCATCGGCGCCGCAACCGCCCGGCTGCTGGCGCGCCAGGGAGCCGCCGTCGCCGTCGCAGCCCGGACCGAAGCAGAGGTCACGACCGTGGCCAGAGAAATCTCCTCATCCGGGGGCGAAGCTATTCCGCTCCTCCTGGACGTAACCGACGAGGACTCTGTCTCCAGCGGTTTCGAGAAGGTTCGCTCCGAGCTTGGTCCCGTAACCATCCTCGTAAACAACGCCGGCACGCCGGGCGTCCCCCTGCCCGTCGCCGCCACGAAGCCCGAGGACTGGCGCCGCTCTTTCGAGGTAAACGTGACCGGGGCCTTTCTCTGCGCCCGGGAGGCTTTGCCGCAGATGATCTCCCGAAACCGGGGGCGCGTGATCAACGTCTCCAGCGCCGCCGCCCGGCATCCCGTGGCCGGCATGGCAGCCTACAGCGCTTCGAAGGCGGCCCTGGACCAGCTTACCCGCGTCCTGGCCGCCGAGGGCGAACCGTACAACATAGCGACCATCGGCGTCTACCCCGGCGTGGTCGACACCCGCATGCAGGAAGAATCCCGGAGCTTCGGGGCGGAACTCGTCGGAAAGCAACTCCACCGCATGTTCAACAACTACCGCGACTTCGGGATGCTCCGTCCGCCGGAGGAGCCCGCCGAGCTCATAAGCTACCTCTGCACCCCTGACGCCGCCCGCCTCAACGGCCACATCGTCCGCCTCGAACAACTCGCAGCCCTGAAGGGTGGGACAAAAGGAGAAGCATGACCCTGACCGGCAAGACCGCCATCGTCACCGGAGCCTCCAGCGGCATCGGCGAGGCCACGGCCCGCCGGCTCGCCGAGGGTGGGTGCAACGTAGCCGTAGCCGCCCGTCGCGAAGACCGGCTGGAAAAACTGGCTGCAGAACTCGGCGACCACGTCTTGCCCGCTCCCACAGACATCACAGACCCCACCGAATGCGCCGCGCTCGTCGCCCGGACGGTAGAGCGCTTCGGCGGATTGGACATCCTGGTAAACAACGCCGGACTCGGGCTGTACGGCTCCATCACCGACGGAGACCCGGAGGACTGGCGTAAGATGTTTGAGGTAAACGTGCTCGGTGCGCTCTACGCCACCCGGGCCGCCGCACGGCACATGCTCGAAAAAGGAGCGGGCGATATCGTCTTCGTCTCCAGCATCGCCGGACGCCGAATCCCAACCCCGGAAGCCACGGTCTACGCCGCCACCAAGCACGCCCTGAACGCGGTGGCCGAGGGCCTGAGGATGGACCTTACCAGCAGGGGCATACGTTCGATCACCGTAGAGCCCGGCCTCGTCAGGACCGAGTTCCCAGAAAGCTCCCACTCCAGCGCCGAAGAGTTCTACGCCAATAAAAGCTACACGCTCCTCGAAGCCGGAGACATAGCGAGCGCCGTGCTCTACGCCCTGGAGCAGCCCGCCAGGGTGAGCGTCAACGAGATCCTGGTCCGCTCCACCGAGCAAACGAGATAGTCGGTCAGTCTTTCAGGACTTCAGCTTGTCAGCATTTCAGCGGATCGGCATAGCCACCATCTCGTTTAACCGGTAAACTGGCCGATCTACTCTCAAAAGGAAACACCCGTCAGCAGTGTGCCTCCTCAAAGAGCACTTTGCTGACAGGCTGATCGACTGATCGACTTTAAGCTACTCGTCCTTACTGATCCAGTAGGTAAAGCCCAGAAAGCTGGTATAGAAGAGCATAATCAGACCAAACCCGGCGAGAAGCCTGAGCGGTCCCGTCAACTCCAGCATCAGGAAGGGTTCGATCATTCTCCTCCACCCCCTACGAGGCTCTCACCGGCCGAGCACATGTACTCCCCGGCTTCCCTCTCGGTCACCAACTCCTGCTCCATGGTTATACACTCGTAGATCAGGTACCCCGGGTTATCTCCTGAGGCCGCAGGACCTTCCTGCACCCGGCGGGCCGACTCCCGCGTATAGCCCATCGTGACCATCGCCAGGACCACCGCCACCGCGCAGGCCATTAGAGCGTACTGGCTCCAGCGGCTGGCCCGGCCCCAGTAAAATCCGGCGGCCGCGACCTTGAGGTAGAGCGCCATCACGAAGAATCCCACGAGCATCAGTCCTATGAGGCCGATGTACTTGTACGGGTACATGCTGCCCAGCGGTATCAGCGTATCCTCGCCGCCCGCGAAGACCAGCCCGATCTCGGGTATAAGCGAAGCGTCGGCCGGGATGATGTTCAGCACCGTAAACAGCGCGGTAAAGCCCAGGGCGCCCACAGCGAGCTTGTGCATCAGGGGCATCGGCTTTACGGCGAACCGCAGCTTGTGGACGAAGTACGCCGTCGCCGCGATGCTCATGACCGCGATCCAGATGACCAGCGCGTTGAAGACCCAGGCCTGCTCGTCGAGCATGATGCGGTCGAACGCCGCCGGCGAGCTCTCGCGGATGCCCTTCAGATACCCGTAGCCAATGATCGGCTGGAGTATCAGGAATCCAAACCCCCAGAGAATCCCGAAATGCCCCATCCAGTCGTAGTACTCGCGTTCGTCTTCCCGCGTGCTCCGCAGGTAGCGCCAGGCTCCCCAACCGGCTATGAGGAAGCCCACGTAGGAGAAGTTCCCGACAAATCGGTGCATATTTAGCGGCACGCTAGTCTGATTGAGGAACGTGCGGGCCACGTTCGACACCTCGGCCTCCGCCGGAGTCAGCATGTAGGAGGCCACCCCGTCGATCAAGGTCATCGCCATCAGGCCGAAAAAGCCCGCGACAAACCCGAAGACCACGTGCAGGCTCTTGCGGTAAGCGAGCTTATCCCACACGTTGTACCAGGCGTACACGATGATAATCTGACCGAGGAACATGAACGCCTCGACCAGGAACACCCAGAAGAAGATGTTCTGCAAGTAGGAGAAGAAGACCGGAAACAGCGTTACCAGGGCGAGCACGAACGTGATCGCCAGCGCCGCCCCCGAGGCAAACAGCAGCACCACGAAGCGCGCCAGATTACGGGCAAAGCGCTCGTAGCGCGGTTGCTTGGTAACCATCCCCAGGTACTCGCTCGTCGCGGCGATGATCACCGCGCCGATGATAAAGGCCGCGAACAAAATATGCGTCTGGACGAGTACGGCAATAACAACGTTCTTGCCGATTATGGGGACCTGAAGATCACCTATAGGCATCCTCTAATCTCCTTCTAGCCTTGGGGAAAGTTGATGATCCGGCTCAGACCAAGCAGCATGTTCAACACCACGGTAACCAGAACCAGGATGCCGATGATCACCGCGTAGGGTCTTCTCATAGGGCTGTAGAGCGGCTCGCTATCCAGCCACGGCATCGCGAACAGCAGGATGATAAATATCGTCGGTACCACCACCGCCCCGAAGGCCACCAGCGCGTAGCCGGGGAAGAACATGAGCATCTGCTCGTAGAAGAAGAAGAACCACTCCGGCCGCGGCACATAATCCACGGTCGCCGTGTTGGCCGGCTCCGAAAGCGGCGCCGGGAAAGCGTAAGAGAGCACCACGCAGGCAATGAGAAGGAACATGGAAACCCAGCCGTCTTTGAGTACCTGGCCGGGGAAGAACCCCATCGTCTCGTCCGGCTTGTCGAAGACGTTCTCTTCGGTAATTACTTCTTCTTCAACCGGCTTCGCCTTCTCTACTGGTTGCACTGCTTCACCTCTCTTCCGGGGTTACGAACCAATGATAGCAGCAATGCTCCTTTGCCATTGGTAAACGCTCTTACTCTCGCCGGTTTTCTTCTTCGTATTCGTCCCCATAGCCGTCGGCTTCGTGCCCATTGCTCTCGTACTCGTCCTCGCCCAGCTCGTAGCGGGCGTACTCTTCGAGGCGTCGCTGTTCGTGCAGTTTGGAGAGGCGCTCGGTGTACTCGCTCTGCATGCCAAACTCCCCGTGCCGCCGCAGCAGGTAGAGGTGTATACCGATAAACGGCGCTATGGCCGCCGGCAGCAGCCAGACGTGGAGGGCGAAGAAGCGCGACAGCGTGGCCGGCCCGGCCACGTCGCCGCCGAGCAGGAAGTTGACCACGTACC
>JALYGE010000094.1 GCA_030777225.1 Actinomycetota bacterium | reverse complement strand
TAGGCGGCAGCGTGCTCGGCACGATCCGGGCCTCCCTGGAGAGCTCGCTCGGCAGCGACTACATCGTACAGCCCGTCGTCCAGACCTCCGACGCCACGTTCTCCGAAGAGCTGCCGGAGAGGGTCTCGGACATCTCCGGCGTCGAGGCGACCACCGCCCTCTCCTCCACTTTTCTGCGGCAGAGCGAGGAGGTGAACTTCGTCTTCGGGGTGGACGACAGCTATCCGGAGATCTTCCGTCTCGACTACGCAGCCGGCGGCCCGGACGCTTTCGAAGAGCTTGCAAACGGCTCCGCGCTCGTTGGTAAGCAACTCGCCGAATCGCGGAAGCTGAAGGTCGGAGAGGAGATCAAGCTCCCAACCCCCGAAGGCCCGAAGAGGTACCCGGTCGCGGGTATCGTGGAGAACGATCTGCTGGGCGGCGGCGGGGGCATCTACCTCTCAGATGAGGTTCTCTCCAGCGACTTCAACGAGGACTCTGACGAGTTCCTCGCCATAAAGGCCGCCCCCGGCTCGGACCGGGAGGCGCTGACCGGCGAGCTCAGGGAGGTCGTCAGAGATTACCCGCAGTTTACGTTCTACTCCAACGCCGAGTGGAAGGCGCAAATAGAGAGCGACTTCAACCGCCAGTACGTCTTTTTCTACGCCATCATGGGCGTCTCGGTGGCGGTCTCAGCCTTCGGGGTCGTAAACACCCTATCCATGAGCGTCTTCGAGCGGACCCGCGAGATCGGGATCCTCCGCGCCGTCGGCTCCACCCGGCTCCAGGTCGGACGGCTTATCATCGACGAGGGCGTGGTCATTAGCCTCATCGGTTGCCTCGTCGGGGTGGCAGTGGGTTCGCTGCTCGGCTACCTTTTCGTGCGGGGCTCCGGCGCCGGCGGCTTCGAGGTGGACTTTTTCTATCCGACCGGTCCCGCCATCTACGCCCTCCTGGCCGGGCTCGGCATCGGCATCTTCGCCGGATTACTTCCGGCCCGCTCCGCCGCCCGCACGAATATAGTCGAGGCTGTACAGTACGAGTAACTGACGCGCAGGCCAGTACGCAAGCGTAGTGCTCGTCGAAAGGGTCTCCCGCGAAGTGGACGAAGCTCTGGAGTTGCTCGAGGAGAACGGCTGGCTCGAGGAGCCCAGGAGCTGCCACCACGATCCACCACCGGCGGAGAACCTTAGCTGGGCGGCTTTCCAACACAAGGGTTGGAACATGGAGCATCTCAGCTTCGAGAGCGGCTACGAGCCGCACCCCGACGAGCCGGGCCGCGACCGCTGGCTCTCCAACGGATCCAACCGCACGGCCCACGCCCTCACCCTCCGGCACCGGGCAGAGAATCGTCCCTGGCTCGTGTGCATCCACGGCCTCCCCAACGGCTCGCCCCACAGAGCGACGACCTCTTTCAGCCGGAGTTCCTGCATGAGGAGCTGGGCCTGAACCTGCTATTCCCCTACCTCCCGCGTCATGGTCCCCGCCGACAGGGCATGGTCAGCGGCTCCCCCCTGCTCTTGGGAGATATGTTGGAGCTCCTCCACGCCGGGGCCCAGGGCTCGTGGGACATCCGAAGGCTCCTCTCCTGGCTCCGGCTGCCGGAATAGGCCGCCCCGGCGGTCGGCGTTCTGGGACACTCTCTGGGAGGTTACACCGCTGCCCTGCTCGCCAGCCTGGACGACAATATTGACGCCGTCGTCGCCGCCAACCCGTCGGTGGAGCCGTCCCACATATTCTGGCGCGACGGCCTCTCCGCCGCGACACGCTACCTCAAGACCAACGGTACGACGCAGAAGAAATCGAACCAGCTACTCAGCGTCGTGTCGCCGCTCGCGTTCGAACCCCGGGTACCGAAAGAGGGCCGGGTCATCATAGCCAGCTTGGCCGACCGTATAATCCCGGCCAACGAACCGCACAGCCTGTGGCAACATTGGGACCAGCCCCGCGTTCTCTGGCACCAGGGCACCCACTTCGGCCTCCTCCGCACCCGCAAAGGCCGGGAGGCCGTCAGAGAAACACTGCGCGACGGGGGTGTTCTCTCCGGTTCTCCCGCCGGAAACCGGGGCTCCGAATCTTAGGAAGGTCTCGCCGAAGCTCCCCCAACAAGTTCTTACTCCACAAAAGACCCGCCTCTGCTAAAACATACGGATGGAGTCTGGGAAAAGCGACGAAAAGCGGGCCGAGTCCGGCCCCATAGCGCCCTCCTGGTGGCCGGTCGTGGCCGTGATCCCGATCGTAGCCGGGATGTTGTGGATGTGGTTTGCCGTAAAGGGCGGTGTGCTCGGAGAACTGTTGAGCGCGGGTCCGGGGACCTTGCTACTGGCGACGGGTCTCTCTAATCTGCTGTGGGCCGGGGATGCCCGTATCTTCCACTTCATGTCGTTCGGGGCTGTTCTGGGTATGCTGCTCTCTCTGCCCACCACTCTCGTCTCCGGGCCGTGGGCCGCGCTTTTGCTGCTGGCCGGCTCCGTCGCGAGCTACCCGGCCGCGGGATATCTGGCCCTGGGCCAGGAGCCTGTGCCCCCGGAGGCGCCGGAGCCCCACCTCGACCTCAAGCAATCCTACATGGCCGCCGGAGACGAGTTCTCGATGTGTACCATAGTCCTCACCACCTGGCCGCTGTGGGTAGGTCCCCGGGCGGCCCGGATCGGCCACGAGATGGACGAGGCGCTGGAGATGTTCGAGGAAAACGGCTGGCTCGCGCATCCCGCAAGTTACCACGAAGCTCCTCCGTACATCGAGAAGCCGGATACAGAGCCCCTGCGCTACAAGACCTGGAGCTTCCAGCGTCTCAGCTTCGAGAGCGGCTACGAGCCGCACCCCGACGAACCGGGCCGCGACCGCTGGCTCTCCTACGAATCCAACCGGACGGCCCACGCCTGGGTCATGCAACATCCCGGAGAGCCGCGTCCGTGGCTCGTGGGCCTGCACGGCATCAGGATGGGGTTCGCGCGCGGCGACCTCCTGCTCTACCGTCCGGAGCACCTCTACCACCAACTCGGCCTGAACCTTCTGGTCCCGATACTCCCGATCCACGGCCCCCGCAAGGTCGGGCCGGTGAGCGGCGACCGCATTCTCTCCGGCGACGTGATGGACACGATCCACGCCGGAGCCCAGGCGATATGGGACATCCGGCGGCTCCTCTCCTGGGTGCGCTCCCAGGACGCGCCGGCGGTCGGGGTGGTCGGTTATTCACTGGGTGGCTACACGGCGGCCCTCCTCGCCGGCCTGGAGAACGAGGTGGACTGCGTGATCTCCGGCAACCCCGCCGTGGACCCGTCCGAACTCTTCTGGCGCAACGCGCTCTCCCTCACGGTCCGCTACCTGAAAACCGAGGGCGTAACCGAGGAGAAGATGGACGCGCTCATGCGCCCAGTGGCGCCGCTCGCGCTACCACCGCGCATAACCCACGAACAGCGGGCCATCTTCTGCGGCGTCGCCGATCGGGTGGTGCCGGCCAGCGAAGCCGCGAGCCTGTGGCGCCACTGGGAAGAACCGCGCATCCACTGGTACCAGGGCTCCCACCGCGGGTTTCTTCGCACCGCCGAGGGCGAGAAGTTTATCGAGGACACCTTACGAACAACCGGGGTTTTGGTGGATAGGTAACGTCAAACTCCCGAAAATCATCAAACCGCACAAATGCGAGCATTAAAAACTTCGGCTCATGTTCGAAAAAAGTGCATTAGAGCTTGCGCCAATAGGCGAGTAGCGTATGTGTCAAGGAGCCGTGAGGGGACTGTCCAATCGCTTCTAGAGTTTCCAAGTGCGAAAAGTTGCCAGCCTATTGGCGCGGCCTCTTAGGCTATGGGTATGATATTTCCGATTACCGACCTGCTGGATGACGAGCAAAGCGAGCAGCGGGGGCTCGAACACTTCCACCCCGAGGGCTTGAGATGTCCGAAATGTGACTCAACGAGGCGCCGTCTGTTCCGACAAACCAAGACGAGCAGGCTCACCGTCTACCGCTGTTTGGAGTGCGAGGGTATCTAC
>JALYGE010000093.1 GCA_030777225.1 Actinomycetota bacterium | reverse complement strand
CGGGGTGTAATAATCCCTGTATCTAGCAAAGATAACTACAGCATTCTCGGGAGGTGCTGATGGACCAGAAGCAGGCAACTATCGTATCGTTGACCGACAACGCGGCCGAGAAGGTCAAGACGCTCATAGAACAGGAAGGCGAGGAGGATCTCGCGCTCCGCATCGGCGTCCGGCCCGGCGGCTGCTCCGGCTTCCAGTACTCGATCTACTTCGACGATGAGATCGAGGCCGACGACGAGACGTTCGAGGACAAGGGCGTCAAGGTCGTAATAGACGCCATGAGCGTCCCTTACATAATGGGCAGCGAGTTCGACTACGTGGACGGCCTCATGGGCGCCGGCTTCGCCGTCAACAACCCCAACGTACAGGGCGGCTGCGGCTGCGGCAGCTCCTTTACCTGCTAGAAAAGTTCTTCAGAGCACCATAAGGCCCGGGGTTTTAAAGCCCCGGGCTTTTTCGTTGCCCCGTACCGTGTAGGCTCGCCTACCCGCCACCGACCTCCGTCTCGACCCCTTCCCCGAGAAAGCACAGGTAGCCTTCGACCTTCTCCGCTTCCGGCAGAGGGTCCGGGTAGCTGAAGGCCGCGTCCTCGATGGTTTTCCGTTTGCTTCTACCGACCAGTAGGCCGCGTCGCCCTTGAACGGGCAGTGGGTGGTGTGGTCGGTCTTCTCCAGAAGGTCCCGGTTCACGTCCTCTTCGGGGAAGTAGTAGAGCGGCAGATGGCCGGTCTCGTGGAGCATCTTGACCTTCTCGCTGTCGGCCACCACCTCGCCGTTGAATACGGCCCGGACCCGCCGCGGAAAGTCCTCGAAGTACAGGGTGTGGGCCTGGAGTACGCTGGTGTCGAAGTTGAACTCGCCCTTGCTCTTCGTGCCGAAGGGTCCGCTTCCTACGGTAAGCGCCATCTCTGCTCCTTTTCTCGTCGCTTTGCTCCCCTGGTTTTACCAGAGGCACTTTTGTCAGGGGAGGTCGTTGGGGACTTTTGCGGCGGCGCCGTTCAGAATACCCAGCCGGTCGAGGGCCAGCATTGTGGCGGCGACGCCGCTGGAGCTGACGATCCCGCCGGAGTATACGAGGCCCGGTAACTCTGCTAACGGAACCTCTACCAGCGCCAGCCGCTCGTACTCGTCCAGATCTTGACCAGTGTTTCTTGCTACGCCGCGGGCGAGAAAGAGGTAGGCCCAGTTGTCCTTGAGGCTCGGAGAGGAGGCGAGGGTGCCCAAATTTTCCCACTCGCCGCCGGTATAGCCGGTCTCCTCGGAGAGCTCGCGCCGGGCGGCGGCCTCCGGGTTCTCTCCCGGTTCGACGAGGCCCGCCGGCAGGCCCAGCTCCATCCTCTCCAGCGGCGGCCGGTACTGGCGCACCAGCACCACATCGCCACCCTCCGTCACCGGAAAGACTATGGCCGCGTCCGGCCGCTCGATAACGTAGTAAGGGTCTTTTACCGCGCCATCCGGCAGCCGGAGTTTGTCGGAGCGCACGGTGAAGTACGGATTTTCCAGGAGCTTTTCGCTGCTGAGACGCTCCCAGGCTTCTTCTTTAGCCAACGCCAGCCTCGTCCACGGTCTCTCGCGGTTCGTCTCCGGCGATGATCTTGGGCAGGTCGCGGGTGAAGGCGCTGCGGGCCATTACGCGGTCGCAACCGGCTTCTCTCGCGGCGACGGCCAGGTCTTTCTGGACGTGAGAGAGAAAGCCTACGGTTGGGACTTCCCGCGAGGCGTCGCCGGACTTTACTGCTTTCAGTAGCTCCAGCGGCTCGAAGCGGGAGGAGTTGAGGTCCAGTATCAGGAGGTCCGGCGGCGTCTCCTCTACGGCGTCCAGGAGCTTCTTAGGTTTGCGGGGAAACTTCGCCTCTATCCCGAGGCTGTTGGCGGTCTCCAGGATCTTGCTCTTGAACAACAGGTCTTCTACGGCGGCGAGTACACGGCGGGTCACGCGGTCCTCCGTTGGTCTTTGGGATGTTTTCGAGGTATAGCTCACACATTCTACTCTTTGGGGGGTGCGGTATCCTAAATACGTGTCGAAATGGCTGGAAAACACAGGCGCGGGCCTGAGGTGGCTGCGGGAGGCGCTCTCTCACTTCGCTCCGTTCCTGAGGCCGCGCCGCAACGGGTTGCTCCTGGCCCTGGGGGTCCTACTCGTGGAGACGGTGACCAGTCTGGCCCAGCCGTGGCCGCTCGCCCTGACGATTGACTACTTGCTGACCGGCAACAGGGATCTGCCGGAGTTCATCGCCGTGGGCGACGCGGTGTTGCTCGCCGGGATAGCCTTTCTCATAGTCCTGGTCCTCACCGCGACCCGGACCGTAGCAGCGGTGCGGCGCTACCTCTTGCAGAAGCTCGGCCAGCAGACGGTCTTCGACATGCGGCGGGCGCTCTACGCGAAGGTCCACGAACTGGGGCTCGATTACCACGGCGGGCGCCGCACCGGCGACACCATAACGCGGGTCACGAGCGACGTGAAAGAGGTGCGGACGTTGCTCGTGGACTCGGTGGTGGAGGTGTTGTCTTCCGTGCTGGTCCTTGTCGGGATGCTCGTCGTGATGTTCTGGCTCAACTGGCAGCTCACCCTGCTCGCGCTGGTCACGGTGCCGTTCCTCTTTCTCGCCGTCAGCCGCTACCGGCAGGCCCTGATCGAGCGCATGCGCGTGGTGAGGTCGAAGGAAGGAGCCATAACCTCCGTCGTCCAGGAGTCCATAACCGGCATCCGGGCCGTCAAGATCTTCGGCCGTGAGGACGACGAGATGGATCGCTTCCGGCGGGAGAGCGAGGATTCACTCAACGCCAGCGTGGACTCGTCCCTGATCGAGGCGAAATTCAGCACCGTGCTCGGGGTCGTCGGCGGCCTCGGCACCGCCCTCGTCGTGTACTTCGGGGCCCGGCAGGTGATCGCCGGGGCACTCTCCGTCGGAGATCTCACGGTCTTCGTCGCCTACCTGGGATTGTTCCTATCTCCACTCTGGGCGTTGACCCGGCAGGCGAACCAGATCGGCAAGTCCCTCGTCTCCGGCGAGCGGATCATCGAGCTGCTGGAGGCCGAACCTTCCGTGAGAGAGTCCCCCGACGCCGCTCCCGCGCCCACTTTCGAGGGAAGGGTAGCCTTCGAGGACGTCCATTTCGCCTATGAGGACGAAGCCGGAGACGTGCTGCGCGGCGTAGACTTCGACGTCCCCGCCGGCAGCCGGGTAGCGCTCGTCGGCGTGAGCGGGGCTGGAAAGACCACCGTCACCAGCCTGCTCGCCCGACTCTACGATCCGCAAAGAGGCCGTATCCTGGTGGACGGGCGCGACATAAGAGACTTCACCCTCAAATCATTGCGGGACCAGATCTCCTTCGTGCCGCAGGAGCCGCTGCTCTTCCGGGCGACGGTGGTGGAGAATATCGCCTACGGCCGGGCGGAGGCGAGCCGCTCCGAAGTCGAACACGCTGCCGAACTCGCTGGTGCAGACGGGTTTATCCGGGAGCTGCCGGAAGGCTACGAGACCCTGCTCTCCGAGCGGGGAGAGAGCCTCTCCGGTGGCCAGCGGCAGAGGATCTCCATCGCGCGGGCGATGCTCCGGGAGAGCCCCGTTCTGATCCTGGACGAACCCCAGGCCGGCCTTGACGCCGAAGCTGCCGCCGCGGTCGAGGAGAACTGGCGGAGTCTCACTGAGGGCAAGACCACCTTCGTCATCGCCCACGAACTGCGGCTGGTGAGAGATGTGGATCTCATCTTCGTACTCGATGAAGGCCGCGTCGCCGAGAGCGGAACCCACGAAGAGCTGCTGGTTTCCGGCGGCCTCTACGCCCGGCTCCACGCGCTACAGGAAGAGGGCTATTCTGAGGTGGTCGTTAGCCCGGCGAAACAGAGGGAGGTTAGATGAGAGAGTTGTTAGTGATAACCATCATATTGACCATCGTTGTGGTCGCCGTCTACATTTCGTTCGCGCCGTAGAAAGCTTTACTCTTTACCAGAATCCCTTTCGGTTCGGGATTCTTTTTCCGAATTCTCCTCTTGCTCAGACTTTTCCTCGCTCTGGCGCACGATGACCTGGGCGACGCGGGGGCCGTCGGTCTCATCTACGAGGAGGACGTGGCCGTCGGCCCGGACTTCGTCACCTACGTCCGGCGGGCGGCCGAGGAGTCCGAGTACCAGGCCACCGATGGTCTCGAAGTCGTCGCTCTCGAACTCGGTGTCCAGGGCGTCGTTCACGACCCCTAGCGGCAGGCGTCCGTCGATGGCGTAGGCGCCATGGTCCAGTTCGCGGACCGACGGCTCCTCTTCATCGAACTCGTCCCGTATCTCGCCAACTATCTCCTCTATGATGTCCTCGACCGTAAAGAGACCCTCGAAAGAGCCCCACTCGTCGATGACGATGGCCATTTGGATCTCCTGCTCCTGGAAGTCCTCCAGGATGTCGTCTATGAGGCGGTTCTCCGGGACGGTCAGTACTTCTCGCATGATGTTGCGGGCCGTGACGTCGGATTCCAGTCCCTCGTCCTGGATGATCCGTAAGAGGTCTTTTACGTGGATCGCCCCGATTATACGGTCCGGGTCTTCCTCCTCAAAGATCGGATAGCGGGTGTAGTTCCCGGCCGCCGCGACCGAGATGAGATGCTCCAGACCGGCGTTCGCCGGGAGCGACACCACGTCGGGGCGGGGGACCATGATCTCGCGGGCCATCTTGTCGTTCAGCTCGAAGACGCTCTCGATCATCTCCTCCTCCTCCCGGTCGAGCATGCCGTGCTGCCGGGACTGGGTGACGAGCGTCCGGATCTCATCCTCGGAGTGGCTCTCGTCGGTCTCTGACGCCGGCCGATAGCCCAGCATCCGGGTGAAGAGGTTGGCCGTCCCGTTGAACAGGAGC
This sequence comes from Actinomycetota bacterium, assembly GCA_030777225.1. Lineage (GTDB taxonomy): Bacteria > Actinomycetota > Rubrobacteria > Rubrobacterales > Rubrobacteraceae > SIRX01. The sequence goes on along the minus strand of JALYGE010000093.1, from coordinate 603 downwards.
GTACCGGGCAGCAGCAGGTAGTAGAAGAACTTCATAAAGGGGGCCACGAAGAGGGAGGTGTTTTCGGGGCTCTGAATCGCTATGGTCTTCGGCGCCAGTTCTCCGAAGACCACGTGCAGGAACGATATCGTTCCGAACGCCACGGCGAAGGCCACGAAGCTCGCGGTGGAGTCCGGCAGCGCCAAGCGCTGGAAAACGGGTTCGAGGAGGTGATGGAACGCCGGCTCGCCGATCCACCCCAGACCGAGCGAGGAGATCGTGATCCCGAGCTGGCACACGGCGAGATACGCGTCCAGCTTGCCGGTTGCCTCCTTGACTATACTGGAAGAGGCCCGTCCTTCCCTCACCAGACGGTCTACCTGGGTGGCTCGTATCTTTACGAAAGCAAACTCCGAGGCCACGAATATACCATTCAAAACCACCAAAAAAAGCGCAATGATTAACTGGAAACTATCCAGGAAAAGACTGCTCAGAACTTCCTCCTACACCGGATGCCGGGACCGCGACCTCTCAAGAGGGAGGCGCCGGCACTCGATGTTTCGCTAAGATTCATACTGATAATCTGGGAATATACCATCTCCGGTGTTCCCGCAAACCTAATAG
>JALYGE010000092.1 GCA_030777225.1 Actinomycetota bacterium | reverse complement strand
CGGGTAGCACAGCGAACCATCGGCTGGCTCTCTCAGAGCAGGAGGATGAGCAGGAGGATGAGCGAGGACTACGAGCGGTTTTGGTTTTGCGAGACGCGTGAGGCCATGATCCATGCGGTGATGAGTCCTTCTCGCTCTATCTCAAGGAGATACTCTGCCCAACGCTGAAGCGCGGGCAGATAGTGGTGGTGGACAACCTATCTGTGCACAAGAGCAAGCGGGTAAGGGAACTCATCGAGCAGAGGGGATGCGAGCTTTGGTTTTTGCCGGCCTACTCGCCGGACCTCAACCCCATAGAAGAGGCTTTCTCCAAGGCAAAAGGGATCTTGAGAAAGGCGAAGGCTAGGACCCTAGAGGCTCTCTTTGAGGCCACCGCAAGAGCACTGAGCGCGGTCGGCGAACAAGACGCCTGCGGTTTCTTTGGGCACTGTGGCTACCTCATGCCGCGGGCTCACTACTTATGAAAATCGCTTTAGAGGTCAAGACGGAGAACTGGAGACCTGGCTCTCATGCCCCGGTGAGGGGTTAACCGGACAGTAAAGCGACACTCATATGTTACGGACGGGCCAGTCGATCTCGCGGCCTCCCTGCGTTACGAAGGTGAGTTCTTTGTCCTCCAGGACGCCGCCCCGGATTACGGCTGCGGCGTAAGGGTAGGTGAGCGCCTGACTCACCATCGCGTCCGGCGGCGGGTCTTTCAGGGCGATCCGCACGATTATCTGGTTGCCCTCCATCCGGGCGGACAGTATCTCCATCGTGTATCCGCCGGTCGGTTTCTCGCCCCAGAAGGTTGCCAGATATATTCCCTCACCGGCATCCGGGACCTGTGCGCCGGTCGCCTCCGAGAGCGCGCCGGCCGATGGGGCTACGACTACCTGTCGCTGTCCCGACCCGCCGGAGCCGGAGGAGATCTGCTCTAACGGTACTCTGCTTGATGTCTCCTCTGTCGTGCCGGCCTCCTGTGTCGTCTCCGGCGCCGGAGCGGTGCTGCCTTCCGGGTTACCGCGGGTCGTCCCCGAAGAAGAGCTTGCGCTCCCGGTCTCTCCGCTATCTGATCCTGCGCCCCCGCCCGAACAACCACCAACCAGAGACAGGGCGAGCGATAAGACCACGAGGTATAAGGCTGTGAGGTGTTTCATTTTCAGCTGCCGTCCCCGTAGTGTTCGCGGAGGGTTTCATCGAACTCGCCGGAGAAGTCTCTCATCTCCGGCGCCGATTCGATGGTCTCGGCGTCGAAGGGTACGGAGACGCTCTGTTTGTCGCCGTTCACTTCCATCTGGTCGGCAGGGATGGGGTGCCCATCCACGATCAGATACTTCAGCACGTCGGCCGGCGCGTCGTAGACGGTCTGCTCGACTTCTCCGACCTCGTTTTCGTGGGCGTCGTAGACCTTGTAGCCTTCCAGAAAAGTGTAGGGGTTGTCCAGTTCGTCCATCTTTGTACCTCCGGGTGGCAGGAGTGCCTGGATGCACATATGATACTCCTAAGATGGCCACCACGATCAACTACTGGCGCAACGCCCGGATATCAAGAATCTTCTCTCTGCTATACCTCGGCCTTACCGGGGCGGCGCTGCTGCTCGTACACGCGAGTTTCTACGAGCCCGGCGTCTCGTATCTGCTGCTATATCTGACGGTCGCTGTCGGGGTTACGGTGGCCGGGGTCCTCCTGTTGTTGCCGCCGGAGCTTTTCTCCGACGAGCTCTGCGCAGGGGCTTACGCCCTGTATGCGGTGATCTTGGGGTTGATGGTGTTCTTCAGCGGCGGGGTCTCCAGCGCTCTGTATGTACTGTACTTCCCGCTGCTCCTCTCGGCCGCGCTGCACGGGGTATGGAGGATAGGGCTCGCCGCGCTGGTCTCTGCTCTGTTCGTCTACTTCCTGGCCGTTATGCCGGATCTGCTCTCGGGCCAGGGCGATGACGCGGGGGTGACGCTCTTCCGGCTCGTGGTTTTCGCGTTGGTGGGGGGATTTGTGCTCGTCGCGGGGCGTGGTGGGGCGGGGGTCGGCGGTTTCGAAGAGTACGCCACCGACGAGGACGGCTCCATGTTGTTCGAGGTGGTGGCGGGGGAAATCTCGGCGGGCAGGGGGGATCAGGTCGCCGTGATCCTGGTAGACCCTGGCCGGGGCCTCGGGGACGTGGAGCCGCTGCTCGAAAGGGTGCGCGGCAGGATCGCGGAGCCCATCCTGCTCGGCGAGGGGGCCGTCTTCGGTATGGTGCTGAGCGGCGTCGACGAGCGTTCGGTCGAGAGCGCCGCGGGTCGCGCGCTGGCCGTTGCGGGTTCTCTCGGGGCGCGGCACAGCGTCGCCGGGGCGGCCATCTACCCGCGCGACGCCCGTTCGGCGGGCGACCTGTTGGCGGCGGCCGGAGGGGCGCTGGAGGCGGCGTTCGAGCCCAACTCCCCGGCCGTCATGCTCGCCGGGCGCACCCCGCGACACTATTACCGGGCCGCCCGTTAGCTTTGACCGGAAGGTCTAGCGCCGATGCTATAATCGGCAGGTACGTTAAAAATTTCTATCGCCGGGGGTAACGGCACACATGGGACGTTTTACTAGAGCCATTCGCGGTTTCTTCGGGAGGTTTCTCTCGGGAGTCGAGCAGCGGAACCCGGAGATACTCCTGGAGAATGCCGTCCAGGACGAGCTGGACAACCTGAAGAAGCTCCAGGTCGCCGCGGCCCGCACGATGGCCTACGAGAAGATGCTCGCCAACGACGCCGCCACCAAACAGAAGACCATAACCACCCGGGAACGCCAGGCCCAGGAGTTGGTGCGCCGGGGCCAGCGGGAGGCCGCCGTCGAGCTGGTCCAGCAGAAGCAGGAGGCGCAGAACAGCCTGGCAGAGATCGAGGGCCGCCTCGAAGAGGCCCGCCAGAACTCCCAACAGATGGAAGAGGCTTTCCGCGAGCAGGAGCGTCGCTACAACGACCTCGTCCGGGAGCGGGCCTCCCTCATGGAAGAGCACCAGCGGGCCCGCGCCATGCGCTCCGCCAACGAAGCCCGCGCCAACATCTCACTCTCCGACTCCTCCCGCGACTTGGACAAGGCCCGACAGGCCATCCGGCAGGCCTCTTACGAGGCCGAGGCCGTCGGAGAGTTGGGCATGACCGACACGGAGCGCCAGATCGCCGCCGCCGAGGTGGACCTCAAGCGCCTCGACGCCGAACGCGAGCTTGAGGAGATGGAGGTCCAGATGGGCCTCCGCGAGCCGGAACCTCTGAATCCCGGCCCCGACGGTGACCGCTCCGAAGAGCGTCTGGACGAGGAGCCGGTAGACGAAGGCGAGGGAGAGGAACCTCGTGGCTAATAAGCGTGGTCTCTCGCATACCCTGTACCGGCTGGCCTCGTTTGGCACGTTCGCGGGGCTCGGGACTATGGCCGCCGTCGACGGCGCTTACGTCCTCGCGGCGCTTTTGGGGACCGGCGCCGCTTACACGGGCAAGCGGTTGTTGGATCGTAAGGAGAACAAGCGGCGGGAACTCAGGAACCAGGCGCGGGAGAACGTGCGGGAGCTGGGCCGGGTGGCGCGGACGGACCGGGTCGCCGCCTCCCAGATGAAGCGGCTCGCCGCGCTTCAGGAGGGGGTACTTGAGAGCTGGGAGCTTCTGCCCGAGAACTACGGCCCGCTGCTGGAAGAGGACATCTTTACCATATTGGGCGAGGTCGAGGACGCCGGGCGGCTGGCGCGGCGGCGCGCGGCCTTGCGGAGGCACCTGGAGAGCGTGGACCGGCGCGGCGTCCGGCGCCGGATAAAGGATTTGGAGAAAGACCTGGCGGCACTGGGCCCGGACTCGGAGTTGCGGGCCCCGTTCGAGAGCGCGCTCGCCAGCCGGCGCGAGGAGTTGGCCGGTTACGGCGACATACTCTCGGGTATAAGCGTTATCAACGCGCAACTCGAAGGAGTCGAAAGTTTGCTCGGCAACCTGCGCGGTGAGCTTCTCGCCATAGATACCAGCCTCTCGCCCCGTTCCATAGAGCCGGGGCTCGCGCAGCTAAAAGAGCGGATCTCCTACTTCCGCCGGAGCCTGGACGAAGTAACGCGTACCGTAGATCATCTACCAGACCAGATAACGGAGGAATTGTCTACCAAATGAACGAAGAACGAGGAACGCGCCGTAGCTTCTTTACCCGCATGTTTGCCCCCGAAGAGGAGGGCGAGGAGACTGCGATCTACACCCCCGAAGACGTGGCCCTGGATCAGGACGAGCCTGAAGAGCCTATGGAGAAGCCGCAGGGTCTCACCGTCGAGCGGGCGGCGTCGGTTATCCGGAGTATCCCGGAGGAGGTGCCCTACGGGAGCGCCGTTCCCATCGTGCGGCTAACCCTGGAGGCCGCCGGTATAAGCATGGAAGAACTCGGGACCTCGACTCGGGCGCGGGAGTCCAAGCTCAACTCCGTGATCGAGCAGCGCCAGGGCCGCATACAGAAGCTCCGGGAGGACACCGACAAAGCGGTGCGTTACAAAGAGCAGGAGATCCGGGCCCTGGAGGACGACATAAAGAAGTTTCGCCAGGCGCGGGACAACGGCATCTCCCAGGAGGAGAAGAAGATCTCCCAGGCCCGTTCGGGTCTCGAAGAGGTGGATCTGGTCCGCAGCTTCTTCGATCTCCCCGAGGAGCCCGTCGCGGTCGAGGAGCCGGAGCCTTCCGAGGAGTTGCCCCCCGCAGAGGAGAGTGCGGCGTCCGACGAGGACACGGCGACCGCCGGTGACCTGCCCGCCGAAGAGCCGGAGGACTCGACCGGAGACGAGACGCAGATTCTGGAGCGCCCGGACATGGAAGAACGGCAAGATATGGATGAGACGCAGGTGTTGCGCCGTCCCGGCCCGCTCTCCGAAAGCTGGGAGACCCGGGAGCGCCGTGAGCCGTGAGCATTCCGCGCCGGTTGGGACGCCTCGCCCGGGGGTTCGTACTGAACCTCCAGGAGGATGACCGCCTGCGCGAAACGCTGAGGGTCGGCCGCGAACGCGGCGAGACCCTCCGGGATACTTTCGGGGACGCCTTCGAGGCCGCCTGGCGCGGCGCCGCCGAAGAGTGGCGCGCAGCCGAGGAAGAGCGGCGGGCCGAAGAAGCGCAACGGGGCGGAGAGGAGCGCCGAGCTTCGGAAGACGCCGGGAGGCGAAGCTCCTCCCGGGGCGACTCGTATTGGAGAAGCTACTCTTCGACCACCTTCGCGCCCAGGAAATTTCCCCCACCGGTGCTCAATGCTTACGAGCGACTGGGTTTGCTTCCCGGGGCCAGTCTGGAGGAGATCAGCCGCAAGCGCCGCGACCTGATCAAACGCTACCACCCCGACCGGTTTTCAGATCCCGACAAACGCGTCCGCGCCGAGCGGCTGACCGCCGAGATTAACGCCGCCCACGACACCATCGCGCGGTACCTCTATAAAAAGAGATGAGTGAGATAAAGATATGAGTGAGACTAAAGGCCTGACCGGTAAGGCCGCGCTGGTAACCGGAGCCAGCAGCGGCCTGGGCCGCGCCACGGCCGTCGCCCTGGCGGAGGCCGGAGCCGCTGTGGCGCTCATGGCTCGCAGCGAGGAGGACCTGGAGAAAGTCGCCGGCGAGATCGAGGCTGCCGGAGGCCGGGCCCTGGTACTGCCGGTAGAACTGGCCGAGGAAAAGGGGATCTAGAACGCCGTTAGTCAGATGCTGGATGCATTCGGACGCGTGGATCTCCTGATCAACGCCGCCGGCACCGACGCGCCCGGCCCGGTGGAAGAGCTGGACGTAGAAGGCTGGGACCGGACGCTCGACGTGAACCTGCGGGCGCCCTTCCTCTTGAGCAAGGCGGTCTTTCCGCGCATGCGCGAGGCTGGCGGCGGGACCACCATCAACATCTCCTCGGTTGCGGGCAAGAAAGGCTGGGCCGAGGCCGCAGCCTACTGCGCCTCCAAGTTCGGGCTCACCGGCTTTAGCCAGGCTCTCGCCGACGAGGGTCGCACCCACGGCATCCGGGTCTGTATCCTCTACCCCGGCGCGATGGCGACCAACTGGGGCGCCTGGACCCCCGAAGAGCGCCACGAGGGAGAGCGCGGCCGGGGATGTTTCTCCTTCGCAGGTGCTCCCCCCGGAGCGGATCGCGGACTACATCGTGTGGTTCGCTTCAACGCCGCCCGAGTTCGTACTGACCGAAGGGATCATCACGCCCGTGGAAGAGAGCCTGCCGTAGCAGCGGTTAAAATCTTACGCTGTGGATTACGGGTCTTACGGGTCGAACAACGTGGCCGGGTGCGAGTTGTGCGGGCGTCCGATGGGCCGCCTTACCCGGCACCACCTCATACCGCGCAGTCGCCACAGGAAGAAGCGCGCGAAGCGCAACTTCACCAAAGAGCGGATGCAGCAGGTCGCGCTGCTGTGTCCCGCGTGTCACCGTCAGATCCACAAGACCTTCACGGAGAAAGAACTGGAGCAGGAATACAATACTATAGAAGCCCTCAAGACCCGGCCCGAGATAGACAAATTCGTGCGGTGGATAGAAGACAAGCCCCACGGCGTCGTCCGGGAGAACGGGCGGAGAGGCTTCCCGTAAGGCAGAAAAGGCGAGTTTGCCGTTAAAATAGGGAGCATGAGAGTAGACGCCCTGATCGAGGACTTCACCGCCCACCTGGCTGACGACGAACACACCAGCCCCCGCACCGCCGAGTTCTACGAGGCGGACCTCCGCGAGTTCGCCGCCTTTCTCGCCGGCAAAGGCGTGACGGAAGCAAAGGATCTGGGCGTGGGTAGCGTCATGGACTTCCGCAACCACCTGCTCTCCGAAAACCGCAAACGCTTCACCGTCTACCGGAAGGACGCCGCCGTAAGGCGTTTCCTCGACTGGGCGAGAACCGGCACGGACGCGGAGCTGGACTTCGATCCCATAGAGCCCATGCACCAGCCGCTGGACCAGCAGATAGTCTTTCTAGAAGAGGACGAGGAGAAACAACTACTCTCCTTTCCCATAAACCGACTCGAAGACGCCCGCGACGCCGCCGTCATCCGACTCATGCTCGATACCGGCGTTACCGTCAGCGAGATTCGGGGCCTTCTCCGTTCCGACGTGGACCTCGACGCCGCCCAGATACACCTCGGTGGACCCGGCTCCCACTTGGCGCCCCGGGAGCGCCGGCTCTCAGAGAAAACTGTAGAGACCCTCCGCAGCTACCTGGAAATGCGGAACGACGAGACGCCGGAGCTGATAATAGGCCGCGCCGCCCGGCCCGTGGTCACTTCAAAGTCGCTCCAGAACGCCATCTGGAAGCGTTGCGAGCAGGTCGGCATGTGGCGCGTCTCTCCCATGAACCTCCGCCACACCTTCGCCATCCGCCT
>JALYGE010000091.1 GCA_030777225.1 Actinomycetota bacterium | reverse complement strand
CTACGTGATCCTGGCCGGCTCCATAACGTACGTCTGGATCTACGGGTTCGGCTTCAACCTGGGCACGATAGCCCTCATAGCCCTGATCGGAGTCCTCGTGGCCCTGGGCGTGATCGGTAACCGCCAGGCCCAACGCCAGGAACAATCCGCAGAGGAACCGGCGACGGCCAGAACGGAGCCGTGACGGCGTGTGACCGGACACGCAACTTTACAACCGGCGGAGTCGTCGAGAGGCTCCGCCACCGCCCTTCTCCAGGCCATCAAGCACAGAGCATAAGGGGAGAACAATAGTAGATGGAAAACATAGCCAGAAGGGATGAACACTCGCCCAACGGGGCAACAAGGGTACCGGCCCAGGACTTAAACGGCATGGCCCTCGCCCTGGACCTCCGCGGAGACGGTATCGAGGGTGAGATACGCTTCGACCGCGGCAGCCGGGCCCTGTACGCCAAGGACTACTCGGTCTATCGTCACGTTCCCATAGGGGTCGTCGTCCCAAGGAGTGCTGAAGACATCGTGAAGACCGTCGAGGCCTGCCGCAAGCATGGGGCACCCATCTTGGGTCGCGGCTGCGGCACCAGCCCCAACGGCCAGTGCTGCAACGTCGCCGTCGTCATGGATTTCTCCAAATATATGCGCCAGATCGTCGAAATGGATCCCGAGAGGAAGGTTGCGCGCGTGCAGCCCGGCGTGGTCTGCGACCAACTCAGGGACGCAGCCGAGGAACATGGTCTTACCTTTGGCCCCGACCCCGCTACCCACGCCTTTTGCACCTTGGGCGGAATGATCGGTAACAACTCCTGTGGCACCCACTCGGTGATGGCCGGCCAGACCGTCGACAACATCGAAGAGCTGGACATACTGTTCTACGATGGCACCCGCATGCGCGTCGGCGCCACCAGTGAGGAGGAGCTGGAGCGGATTATAGGAGAGGGCGGGCGCAAGGGTGAAATCTATCGCAGATTGCGTGATCTGCGCGACAAGTACGCTGACCTCATCCGCGAGCGCTACCCAGACATCCCGCGCCGCTGCTCGGGTTACAACCTCGACCAACTCCTGCCGGAAAAGGGGTTCAACGTGGCACGGGCGTTGGTTGGCACCGAAAGCACCTGCGTCGTCGTTCTGGAGGCGACCGCGCGACTCGTTGAGAGCCCCCCGTTCCGCACGACTGTGGTCTTCGGTTACCCGGACCGCTTTGAAGCTGGGGACCACGTAAAGGAGATCATGCCCCACGGTCCCATAGGCCTCGAGGGGTTTGACACAACCCTCACCGACAACATGGTGACCAAGGGCCGCCTTGCCTTTGAGAGGGAGGCGCTGCCGGAAGGAGGGGCCTGGCTTCTGGTCGAGTTTGGCGGCGACTCCGAGGAGGAGGCCATACAGCGCGCCCGCTCCGCTATGGAGGCGCTTGAGGCGAGTGAGAAGCCGATAAGCGCCAAGCTCTGCAACCCCGAGGAGCAACTCAAGGTCTGGGCGGTCCGTCAGGCTGGGGTGGACGACTCGGGCATTCCACACGCTTTCAACACCGAGGGAGGCTGGGAGGACGCGGCCGTTCCCCCCGAGAGACTCGGCGATTACCTGCGCGACTTCGACAGGCTGCTGGAGCAGTACGGCTACCGGTGCGTCTACTACGGACACTTCGGCCAGGGTTGCGTCCACACCCGCATAGACTTCGACCTTAAAACCGCCGAAGGTATAAAAAGCTTCCGGTCGTTCATAGAGGATGCGGCGGACCTGTGCGTCAGCTACGGGGGTTCCCTGGCCGGCGAGTATGGCGAGGGCCAGCGCGGAGAGCTTCTACCCAAGATGTTCGGGGAGGAGCTCGTCGAGGCCTTCCGGGAGTTCAAGGAGATCTGGGACCCCGACTGGAAGATGAACCCTGGTAAGGTCATCGATACCTATCCGCTGGACGAGTATTTCCGCCTCGGTACGGACTACAACCCGCCTCAGCCGGAGACCCACTTTGCCTTCCCCGAAGACAGGGGAAGCTTCGCTGCGGCGGCTGAGCGCTGCTTCGGGGTGGGACGGTGCCGCAAGACGCAGGCCGGCACTATGTGCCCGAGTTACATGGCGACCCTGGAGGAGAAACACACCACCCGCGGGCGGGCCAACCTGCTCTTCGAGATGCTCCAGGGAGATACCATAACCGGCGGCTGGCGCGACGAGCACGTTAAGGAGTCACTCGACCTCTGTCTCTCTTGTAAGGGATGCAAGGGTGAGTGTCCGGTGCAGGTGGATATCGCCACCTACAAGGCCGAGTTCCTCTCCCACTACTATAAAGGGAGGTTGCGACCGCCCATAGCGTATGCTACGGGCCTCATCTACTGGTGGTCTCGCCTCGCCTCTCGCATGCCGGGGATCGCCAACTTCCTCGCCCATACATCTCCTTTCAGCGACCTGGCCAAGGCGGCCGCCGGGATAGCCTCTGAGCGCCAGATGCCCACCTATGCTCAGAGGACCTTCAAACAGTGGTTCGCCGAACGCGGTTCGCACAAGCCGGACGGGCAACCGGTCATCCTGTGGGCCGATACCTTCAACAACCACTTCCGCCCGGAGGTAGCCGAGGCCGCCGTCGAGGTTCTAGAGGACGCTGGCTGTCGGGTTGAGGTGCCCGGGCGGTCCCTGTGCTGCGGCCGGCCGCTGTACGACTTCGGGATGCTGAAGCTCGCCAAGCGCCAGCTTCGGCAGATACTCGACGTTTTGAGGCCCCAGATACGGGCTGGTATCCCTATAGTTGGTCTCGAACCGAGCTGCGTTGCGGTCTTCCGGGATGAGCTCACGAACCTCTTCCCCAACGACGAGGACGCAAAACGCCTGAAGAGTCAGACTTATCTCTTGAGCGAGTTCTTGGACAAGGAGGGCTACGAGCCCCCGAAACTGGAACGCAAGGCGGTAGTCCACGGCCACTGCCACCACGAAGCGATCATGAAGATGGATGCTGAGGAGAAGGTGCTGCAGAAGCTGGGCCTCGACTTCGAACTTTTGGACTCCGGCTGCTGCGGGATGGCGGGGCCATTCGGCTTCGAGAAGGGGGAGCACTACGAGGTCTCTATGAAGGCAGGAGAGAGGGTGCTTTTGCCGGTCGTAAGGGAGGCCGGAAAGGACATCCTGATCATCACTGATGGCTTCTCCTGCCAGGAGCAGGTAGAGCAGGCAACCGACCGGCGGGCCTTGCACCTCTCCCAGGTGATACGGATGGCCCTGCGTGATGGTGGCGGGCCGTCGGGGGACTACCCCGAGTCGGGACATTTCAAGGAGAAACCCTCCCGGCCCAACGTGCGAGAAGTAGCCCTGTTGGGAGCAGGTGCCGCTCTCGTCGGCGCCCTGACGTGGGGAGTAAAGCAGATGGTGGACAGATAAAGAACTCGAAAAGGGAAACGTTCCAAAGAGAAACATTCTAATTTCTGAGTAAGGAGGCGCAAGCCATGGCCAAGCAACGTTATGCAGAGGGGGTCGAGATCTCGGCCCCTATTCCGGATGAGTTCTCCGAGATCCTTACGCCTGAAGCGGTTGCTTTCGTGGCGAAGTTGAGCCGGGAGTTCCGCGGAAGGGTGGACGAACTCTTGCAGGCGCGGCAGGCGCGGCAGGAGAGGATCAACCAGGGCGAGATGCCGG
>JALYGE010000090.1 GCA_030777225.1 Actinomycetota bacterium | reverse complement strand
CCCGAGACAGGAAGCTTCTTACTACGGCTTACGGGGTTTCCCGATTTCTTCTTGCCTTTCTGGGACGTTCTCCGCTGGGTGGTGGCCTTCGTCGCCGTGACCCTCGTCCACGATGTTTTTTATTATGTGGCCCCTAACGTCGATCTACCATTCAAATGGATAACGCCGGGCGGACTAACGGCCACAGTCCTCATACTCATCGCCAGCGTAGCCTTGAGCTTCTACGTGGGCAACGTCGGACGCTACGATCAACTCTACGGCCAGCTGGGGACGGTCATAGTCCTGATGCTCTGGCTCTACATCACGGGGTTTATGGTTATTCTAGGGCTGGAGATGAACGCCATGCTAGCTCGCATGGTTGAAGAACGGAGAGATGCCCAGATCTTTCAACCGGAAGGCCCGATGAACGATGATAGTTAGTGTCCCTGCGACGTGGTCTTCGGCCCCTCCCGAATTCTACAGCGCTTTTCAGTGCAGTTGGACCGCAACACCTTGGGCACGCTCACTCGAAAGGTCCTCTCGGTAAGTAGTATGTATTAACGCCGATGGCAGTCGATAACACAAACCGCTGTAGAACACTTACCGTGTCCTGGCTCTAACCGACTGAGGAGTGTTTGTTTCTTACGGCATGAAAAGCGGCTTTGTCTAGTTCTTGCTGGGCTGCGGTGTAGTCCATACCGGAGGCTTGTAGCAGATCCAGGGCTGTGGACCGGATTTGTCCTACGAACATGTTGGTTTCCAGGTCGTTACGCTCGTGGAGCACGACGGTGGCGTTTCCGGCAGCTTGTAGCGCGTAACCGCGGGTGTCTAGAGGGTGATCGGGGGCTTCGAGGTAGACACTGAGAGCCTCGACGGCCCGGGCCAACTCCAGGGTACTCTCGGCGAGCGGCTCCTGGCTGGTGCCGCCGGCCCGGATCATGGCTACGGCTGCGCGTGCCAAGCCCCGGCTGTCGCGAACCGCGAGGTCGAGCTGTTCGGCCGCCCGAGCGTAGAACCCGAGCTGTCCGAGTTTTCGTCTGCGGGCGGGCGAGAGCCGGGCACTCCCGTATCCGTCGTCGAGGGCCTCTTTGAAGCCGCCTACGCGCTCGTCTATCCGGCGCGCCTTTCTCAGGGCGTCTTCGGCCTGTGCGAGATCTCCGGTATATAGTGCCTCGTAGATCTCTTCGAGAACTCTTATGAACTCCTCGAAGATTTCATGGGCTGCTTTCTCGACCGTTTCGCCGGGATTGTGGGGGAAGATCGCCCGTACGCCCAATGCGATACCGCTACCTATCAATGCCTCGACGAAACGTTCGCCCGAAAGATCCGAGCTCGGTGAAGCGAGAATAACCATCAGCAGCGCCGACACCCCGGCCTCGGTGGTGGATAATGCCCCTCCCCCGAAGAACCTCACCAACCCCGTAGCTAGAGCTACGACGAGCGCGATCTGCAAGGCTCCGGACCCGATAACAGATAATAAAAGGTCGGCCACGGCGAGCCCACAGGCTACACCAAAGACCAGCTCTACCGCCTGACGGCCCTCTTTGCCGGTGGTGACGCCAAGAGAGATGAGCGCTGCAATCGCGGCGAAAGCCGGCTGATCATGCCCGAGGAGAACCGAGGCGACCCAGTAAGCGACGCCAGCGGCCAGCGCCTTCTGAAAGATCTGGCCTCCACCCGCTCGCAGACGCCCGGACGCCGCCCCGAACCTACGCAAAAACCTGGGCGCCCAACCCCTTATCCTGCTCCTAATTGCCATATCCACGCTCGTAACCCGCCACACCCTCGATAACTCTTCCAACCCTCTGAAAACTACGCTGCTGCCCGTACATACAAACTACCTATTCGTTTTATATATGTGCGTTGTGCATATACAATAGAGTCTATACAGCATTCCTGGTTAGGCAAGGGTTTCGTGGGCGATCTGGCGGCATGTTATCGAACTGTTGCGGGGAGTTTACGGGCGTGTAATATGGTGCGGATCGCCGCTGAAAAGGTTCGGCGCGATGTGAGTGGTTTTGGTGGGCCCGCAGTCGGGTGGCGCTGCGCTGGGGCAGACACTTTCGGTGCGAGCCGCTGTTTTCTGTAAAATACGCGCCGCAGGTTTGAGTCTTTGGAGGTAGCTTGGCGTTCTTTACGGAGTTGGAGAACAGGATCTCGGGCGCGCCGTCTATACTGGCGGCGGATTTCGCCAACCTTGCCGATGAGGTCCGAAAGGCCGCCGAAGGCGGGGCGGAGTTGGTGCATTTCGACGCGATGGACAACCACTTCGTCCCCAACCTGACGATAGGCCCCGTGGTGGCCGCCTCGCTCGTGGAGGCGACCGACCTCCCCGTGGACGCCCACCTGATGGTGGATAATCCAGATAACCTCATACAGCCGTTTATAGAGGCCGGCGTGACCAGCATCTCTGTTCAGCCGGAGGCGGTGACGCACCTACATAGAACGCTCGACGTGATCCGGACCGGCGGTCGCGAAGCCGGCGTAGCCCTGAACCCGACGACCCCGCCGGAGTTTATCGAGTGGGCGCTGCCCTACCTGGATTACATACTGGTCATGAGCGTGAATCCCGGGTTCGGCGGGCAATCATTCATACCGGAGATGGCTGACAAAGTACGCCGGATAAAAGAGCTGACCGATTTGCCCGTGCAGGTCGATGGCGGCATCACCGAGGAGACCGCCCCGGTGATGGTAGAGGCGGGAGCCCAGGTGCTCGTGGCGGGCTCCGCCGTTTACAAAGGAGACCCCGCCACCGAGATGCGCAAGATCATAGAAGCCGGAAGGCGCGCAGCTAAATAAACGCCCGTAGAGAGGACCCTAGCGGTTTTCTCGACCGGCGTAAGTGCTATAGCGTTCCTTGCTAGAGCGTCACCCGTGTGGTAGCTTTTTGCCAGATAACTTTCGGGGGCGGGTGAAATTCCCGCACCGGCGGTAGCCCGGAGAAACGCGTTCTTCGGGGAGCCCGCGAACCCCCGGCGACCTCCGGGGGCCGAGCCGGTGAAGGCCAGCGTTACGTGGCTGTAGTCCGGCGCCGACGGTTAAAGTCCGGATGGGAGAAAGGAAGACGTGGTACGCAGAGATCTTATGGATCGTGCCCGCGACCTTGCCGAACGCGGGCGTTACACGGTGGCCCCCAACCCCCTGGTTGGGGCCGTGATCTTGCGCGGCGAGGAGGTTATAGGCGAGGGGTGGCACGCTCATGCCGGCGGGGACCACGCCGAGGTAGCCGCTTTGAAAGCGGCTTCTTCAGATCCTCGCGGGGCGGAGATGTACGTCACGCTCGAACCTTGTAACCATCATGGGCGGACGCCGCCGTGTACGGACGCCATCGCCCAGGCGGGAATCTCCAAAGTCATCATCGGGCATCTGGATCCCGACCCCCGAATGCGCGGGAGGAGCGCGGCGCTACTGCGGGTCGCCGGTGTCGAGGTCGAGGTACTCGAAGGTTCGGGGCTAGAGCGCCAGAACGAGCAATTCTTTACGGCCATGCAAAAAGGCCGTCCATTTGTCCATCTCAAGCTGGCGGCAACGCTGGACGGCAGGATCGCCGCTTCGACCGGCGACAGCAAGTGGATAACCGGCGAATCGGCCCGGCTCCGCGCCCGAAACCTGCGGGCCGAGGCAGGTGCCGTGTTGATCGGCGCCGGCACGGCACGGACCGACGATCCCCTCCTGACCGCCCGAAACGGAGAAGAACCAACCAGCGTCGTGCGGGCCGTTCTGGACCCCCGACTAACCATCGGTCCCGAAAGCCAGCTCGCCCGGACGGCCCGCGAATTCCCCGTAGTAATCTTTACTGCTCCCGGACTGCCGGACGAGCGGTCGAAAATCCTCGAAGGCATGGGGGTGGAGGTCGTTCCCGTATCCGCGGTCGAGGGCGAGTTCGACCTGGAGGTTGTTCTGGAAGAATTGAAGCGGCGGGGTGTACGCGGGGTTCTTGTCGAGGGTGGAGGAGAGACTGCGGCCCGGTTCATCAAGGAGGGTCTCGTAGACAAGCTGACCGTTTTCTACGCCCCCCGAATAATTGGGGCCGAGGGGACGCCCATGATCGGCAAGCTGCGGCTCACCCGGATGGCGGACGCGGTCGGGTACACGGTCTCTGATGTAAACGTAATCGACGGCGATCTCGCCGTGACGTTCTATCCAGCGCGAGCCACGAAGGAGAAGAGTGTTTACCGGGCTGGTTGAAACAACCGGGACTGTGGCCGAACTGGGCCGGGGAAGTATGGCCCAGTTAAAGGTGCGTTCTTCGATGATAGCTGGCGATGTGGGTGTCGGTGACTCGGTCTCGGTCAACGGCGTTTGTCTAACGGTGAACGAGTTGGAGAGCGGCGTCCTCACCTTCTATGCCATGCCCGAGACACTGCGCCGCACTGCGCTCGGCAAGCTCGCGGAAGGAGGGCTCGTAAACCTGGAACGGGCCATGAGCCCGGAGAGTAGGTTCGGCGGCCACATCGTTCAGGGACACGTGGACGGTGTCGGGGAAGTGCTGACCGTCCGGGAAGAGGGCGGGGCGGAGATCTGGGAGTTTTCTGCGCCGGAGTCCGTCCTTCGATACACCGTCGAGAAGGGCAGCATCTCCGTCGACGGCATCAGCCTCACCGTGGTGTCGGTGGCGGATGGCTCGTTTACCGTCTCCATACTCCCGCAGACCCGGACCGCTACCAACCTGCGGAGCCTGGGCGACGGGGACGCGGTAAACCTGGAGGCGGATGTAATAGGCAAGTACGTAGAGCGGCTTTTAGAGCCGCGGATAAACAAGACAGTCGGAGATTTCGAGAGGAGCGTAGAAGATGCCGTTTAGCCCGGTAGAAGAGGTCATTGAGGACATAAAGGCTGGAAAGATGGTCATCGTGTGCGATGACGAGGATCGCGAGAACGAGGGCGACCTGACGATGGCCGCCGAGTTCGTTACGGCGGACGACATAAACTTCATGGCGACTTACGGTAAGGGTCTCATCTGTTTGCCGTTAGACGAAGGCATAGTGGACCGGCTCGAAATACCGCAGATGATCCAGCGAAACTCCGCCCAGAATGAGACGGCTTTCACGGTCTCCATAGAAGCCCGCGAGGGCGTCACTACTGGCATCTCTGCCGCCGAC
This sequence comes from Actinomycetota bacterium, assembly GCA_030777225.1. Taxonomy (GTDB): domain Bacteria; phylum Actinomycetota; class Rubrobacteria; order Rubrobacterales; family Rubrobacteraceae; genus SIRX01. The sequence continues at coordinate 24,703 of JALYGE010000090.1, read as the reverse complement.
CGGGCGTATACCAGCCGGCTGGTGGTAGACGAGTCGACCGGCCCGGACGATATCGTAATGCCGGGGCATGTCTTCCCATTACGGGCCAAGCCCGGCGGCGTGTTGCAGCGGGCCGGCCAGACGGAGGCCGCCGTCGACCTCGCCCGGCTAGCGGGCCTTAAGCCGGCGGGGGTCATCTGCGAGGTCATGAACGACGATGGGACGATGGCCCGTGTGCCGGACTTCGAAGAGTTCTGCGAGCAGCACGACATCAAGATGGTCACCGTGGCCCAGATTATCGAGTACCGTCGCACGCACGAGAAGCTGATCGAGTTTACCGTCGAGACGACCCTCCCCACCAAGTTCGGCGAGTTTCGGGCCCGGGCCTACGAGGACGCGCTGGACGATCTGGCCCACGTGGCCCTCGTAATGGGAGAGCCCGAGGGTAAAGAGGACGTGCTCGTCCGGGTTCACTCCGCGTGCCTGACCGGCGACGCCTTCCATTCGCTCCGCTGCGACTGCGGGGACCAGCTAGAGGCCGCATTGCAGCGCATATCTGAGGAGGGCGAAGGTATCCTCGTCTACATGCAGCAGGAAGGCCGGGGAATAGGTCTTCTGGATAAGATGAAGGCTTATCATCTTCAAGACGAAGGTCTGGATACCGTAGAAGCCAACCAGAAGCTCGGCTTCCCTCCAGACCTCAGAGACTACGGTATGGGGGCCTTGATCCTCAAGGACCTGGGCCTCAGTCGGATACGACTCCTTACCAACAACCTCACCAAAGTCGTCGGCTTGCAGGGATTCGGGTTGGAGATCTCCGAGCGGATACCGCTCGAAATAGAGCCCAACGGGGTGAACGACTACTACCTGGAGACCAAGCGCGAGAAGCTCAACCACGTCTTCGAACGTTTCTAGAAGGGGGACACTTGCAGCGCGCACAGCGGGCAAACCATATAGAAGGAAAGCTGTCGGCTTCGGGACGCTCATTCGGCGTTGTCGCCTCGCGCTTCAACGACTACATCGTCAAGGCCCTCGTAGAAGGAGCGCTGGAGGCCATCGAGCGTCACGAGGGAGACCTCGGATCGGTAGACGTGGCGTGGGTGCCCGGTTCCTACGAGATACCGCTCGCCGCGAAACGGATGGCTCAGTCAGGCCGGTATGACGCCGTGATCTGCCTGGGAGCGGTGATCCGGGGCGCAACCGCCCATTTCGACTACGTGGCCGGGGGCGCCGCCAGCGGCATCGAGTCCGCGATGCTCGAAACCGACGTGCCGATAATCTTCGGCGTCATAACCACCGAGACGATCGAGCAGGCCATAGAACGCGCCGGTACGAAGATGGGGAACAAGGGTTTCGAAGCCGCCGCCGCGGCCATCGAGATGGCGGATTTGATGCCCCGGTTGGAGAAACGCCCACTAGAGGACGATGGGACGCAGGCCCACGCCGCGCCCGGCTTTAGCAGAGCTTAAACGCTCTCCGAAACCGGTGCCGGGGCGGAGGAAGCTTTCTGAACCTTGAACGCTTTCAGGCACGAGGTGCAAACCCACTCCCGCCGGGTCGCCGGGCCATCCTGGATACGGACTTTCTGCAGGTTCGGGTTCCAGCGCCGGCGTGTGGCCCGCAGAGAGTGGCTACGCGCGTTGCCGAAGTTTGGACCCTTGCCGCACGAATAACAGACTTTCGCCATAGAACTTCTCCTATGCTAGGATACGGTTAATACTGGAAACCCGGAGGCGGTTGCTGTTGCGGCCGCCGCTTTCGGGCGTCGGGCGGAGATTGTACCAGATTATTTGGGTGTATATAGTACGGCGTGGGGCTTGAACCCTGCGAGGAGAGCTTGCCGGGAGAACAGGTATGGAAGGCAGAGCGAGGGGTATGGTTAGATGGCGATAAGGATGGCATTCGTGGTTGCCGCAGTACACGCGACCCTGAAAGCTCAGGTCGCCCGGATCAACGCCCTCAACGTCTATCCCGTGCCCGACGGCGATACGGGGACGAACATGCTGCTGACCCTCGAATCGGTCCTCAAAGAGGCTTCTAAGAAGGATTATGCCACCCCGGAAGAAGCGAGCAAGGCCGGGGCGCGGGCCGCGCTGATGGGAGCCCGGGGCAACTCGGGCGTGATCCTTTCGCAGATGATCCGGGGCGCCGCCGAGGTTCTCTCTAAGAAGGCGTCGTTCACCGCAGAGTCTTTCGCCGCCGCGCTGGAAGGCGCCCGGGAGCGGGCTTATGCCTCGATCCGGGAGCCCGTCGAGGGGACGATGCTCACCGTCGTGAAAGACGCGGCCCATGCCGCCCGCAACGCCCTGGACAAGGGCGCGGACCTGCCGGCGGTGGTAAAGGCCGCTGCCCAGGAAGCCCATGCCTCCGTAAAGCGTACTCCCCAGTTACTGGGCGTGTTGCGCGAGGCTGGGGTGGTGGACGCCGGCGGACTGGGCGTGGCGGTCATACTGGACGGAATTTACGCCTGTATCACGGGGCAGAAGATCGAGGCGCAGGAACAGGGGGAGGACGGCGTTCCGGACCTCGAAACCCTTCACGCTGAAGAGGAGGCGTGGGGCTACTGTACAGAGTTTCTGGTCACCGACTTTTCCGGGGACGCCGAAGAGTTTGAAGAGCGCATACATTCTTTGGGCAAGAGCGTGCTGGTAGTGCCGGACGCCGACCTGGTAAAAGTACACGTCCATACCCAAGACCCCGGCGAAGCCCTCTCTTATGGGGGAAGTTTTGGCCGCCTAGCTGGGGTGAAGGTGGATGATATGGAGGCCCAGGTTCAGGGTAGGTCCGAAACCCTGAACGGTTCCCGGGCATCGCGGGCGGACTCCGGGGGAGAGGTCAAGAACATTGGGGTGGTGGCCGCGAGCCGGGGAGAGGGGAGCCGCAAGCTGTTCGAGTCTATGGGGGCCGTCGTCATAGAGGGAGGCCAGGGGGCCAATCCCAGCGCGGCGGATTTCGCCCAGGTGGTTGAGCAGACCGGAATGGGGACCGTGGTGCTGCTGCCGAACAACAAGAACATCATGCCCACCGCCGAGCAGGTCGAAGAGCTGGTCGAGGCCGATGTCTACGTGGTTCCGACGACGAGCATCGCGGCGGGGCTCGCGACGATGGTCGGGTTCGACGCGGCGGGGGAGCCGGAAACGGTCTTCGAGGAGATGGATGAGATCGCTGCTTCTTTGCGGCTCGGGGAGATCACACGTGCCGTGAGGGATGCTCGCGTGGACGGGCGGGACGTGCCGGAGGGCTCGTACATCGGGCTTCTGGACGGCAGGCTGCACGTCGTAGAGGAGAGCGTCGAGGCGGCGGCCGTGAAGCTGGCCGAGGACATAGTAGAAAGCGGCGCGGACCTGTTGACGCTGCTCTGCGGCGCGGACCTCACGGAAGAAGCTGCCCGGAGGATAGAGGAGGAAGTCCGGGACCTGGACGAGGAGTTGGAGGTCGAAGTTCATCAGGGCGGCCAGCCGATGTACCCGCTCCAGATGGCGGCCGAATGACGACCGCGATAGTCACGGACTCGACCACTAGCCTTTCTCCCGAGATACTGGAGCGGCCCGACGTGCGCATGGTCCCTTTGAGCTTCCACTTCGGCGCCGAAGAGACCTACATAGACAAGACCGACCTGACCGACGAAGAGTTCTACGAAAAGCTGCGCGTGGCTGAAGAGTCACCGACCACCTCCCAGCCGCCGGCCGGGTCCTTCGTCGAGGCTTACGAGTCTCTGGGGGCTTACGACGACATACTGGTGTTGACGATCTCGCGCAAGCTGAGCGGAACTTACGACTCGGCGGTCGCGGCGGCGGACATGGTGGACGGGCGGGTGGAAGTGCTGGACACCCGGAGCGCGGAGATGGGCTCTGGCCTGATCCTTCTCGAAGCATTGCGGGTTATTGATGAGGGTGGCGACTTCGACGAGGCGCGACAGGCCGCGGAACGGGCGATGGCAAACGTAGAGATCTTTTTCGCCGTCGGCACGCTGGAGTATCTCGCGAAGAGCGGCCGTATCGGTCGGGCGCAGCGGCTGGTGGGCACGGCGCTCAACATCCGGCCGGTACTCAAGATAGAGGACGGTGAGGTGATCCCGCACAAACGGACCCGGGGCCGCAACCGGCAGATGGCTTCGATCGTCGAGCAGGCCCAACCAGCGGTAGACGCCGGCAAGACCTTGTATTTCGGCCACGTCGCGGCCCGGGAGCAGCTCGACGAGCTCTGCGCGAAGCTGGGGATAGAGGACCCCCGAATCGCTACTATCGGGGGTGTCGTCGGGAGCCACACCGGCCCGGGAGCGTATGGCCTGGCCTTCCTATAAGGAGACCTCCCCGGCCGCCGGTCCCCTCAGCCGGGAGCGTACCACCCTCACCGCACTCCGGGCGAGGCCTGTCACAGACTTGCCGGGCGTGGGACCCCGGATCGAGGCCGCCCTCAAAGAGCTGGGTGTAACATCCCTGGCCGACCTCATCTCTTACTACCCTTCGCGCCACGAAGACCTGTCTAATGTAAAGCGGATCTCCGACCTCCGGGTAGGGGAGAAGGCGACGGTCGTCGGCCGGGTCGTAAAGACGAAGCCTGTAGGCCGGCCGGTGCGGGGCCGGTCTCCGGGATTCTCCGTTCAGCTCTACGATGGCACGGGCTACATGCCGGCTACGGTATGGGGCCGGCACTGGCTCATGGGGCAGCTCGCGCCGGAAGTGATGGTGGTCGTCTCGGGTGAAGTGCAGCGTCGCTACGGGATACAACTCGCCGCCAAAAACGTCGAGGTTATAGACGAGCCCGCCGGGTTGGAGGACAACGCCCACGCCGGTCGCTTCGTGCCGGTTTATCCGGTAAACAAGAACATCCAGGCGCGCCGGATGCGGACCCTTATACACCGGGCGCTCGACGAGGCCGGACACGTCCTCGACCCGCTGCCGGGAGCGTTACTGGTCCGTCACGGGCTGGTGGGTATGAACGACGCGATCCGGGAGGTCCACTTCCCTTCGGGGCGAGCTGCCCTCAAGAGTGCGATGCGGCGTCTGATCTTCCACGAGCTGTTCCTGATGCAGGTCGGTCTCGCCGCCCGCAAGACGCGGCTGGAGAAAGACGAGGCCGGCCGGAGCCACAGGGGCGACGGGAGCTTGCTGAACCCGTTTCTAAAAGGCCTGCCGTTCGGGCTCACCGGAGCACAAGAGCGCGTGACCGAGGAGTTGTTGGCCGATATGCGGGTCGAGAAGCCGATGCGCCGCCTACTGCAGGGCGATGTGGGTAGCGGCAAGACCGTGGTGGCGGTCGCAGCCCTGCTTACGGCGGTCGAGTCCGGCGGCCAGGGTGCTCTTATGGCTCCGACTGAGGTCCTCGCCGAACAGCACTACCTCTCTGTCTCCTCCGCGCTGGCCGATCTGCCCGTGAACGTCGTGCTGTTGACCGGCTCGCAGAACGCTGCAGAACGCCGGGAGGCGCTGGAGAAGGTTCAGAAAGGCGAGGCCCATATCGTTATCGGGACGCACGCCCTGATCCAGAAAGGCGTCGAGTTCGACGATCTCTCACTGGTGGTCGTGGACGAGCAGCACCGCTTCGGGGTGGGACAGCGCACGGTCTTCAAGGAGAAGGGAGCCAGCACGCCGGATACGCTGGTGATGACCGCGACGCCCATCCCCAGGACGCTCTCGCTCACGCTCTACGGCGACCTGGAGGTGTCGGTGATCGACGAGCTTCCGCCGGGCCGCAAACCGGTCGAGACCCGCATGGTGGACCTTGCGCAGAGGGAGGACGCTTACGAAGCGGTACGCTCGGAGCTCGAAGGGGGCCGGCAAGCCTACGTCATCTGTCCGCTCGTCGAGGAGTCCGAGGCCCTGGAGGATGTTCGGGCGGCGGAGGAGCTTTACGAGGAGCTCGGAACCGAGATCTTCCCGGAGCGTCGGGTCGGACTATTGCACGGCAGGATGAAGGCCACCGAGAAGCGTGAGGTGATGGCGGCGTTCCGGGCCGGCGAGATAGAGGTGTTGGTGGCCACCGTCGTGGTCGAGGTTGGTGTGGACGTGCCGAACGCGAGCGCAATAATCATAGAAGGCGCCGAGCGTTTCGGGCTCTCGCAACTCCACCAGCTCCGGGGCCGGGTCTGCCGCGGGCTACACCCGCCTAAGTGCTATCTGATCGGGGAGCCCAAGACCGGCGACGGCCGCAGCCGCCTCGAAGCACTCTGCGAGCACCAGGATGGGTTCAAGCTCTCCGAGGTGGACCTCGCCATCCGGGGCGAGGGGACTCTGTTCGGCAGCCGCCAGAGCGGGATGCCGGATCTCAAGATGGCGAAGCTCCTGCGCGACATAGACGTGCTCGTGGAGGCTCGCAAGGAAGCCTTCGCACTCGTCGCGAAGGACCCGACGCTCAAGGAACCGGCCCATCGTCCCCTGCGACGTGAGATAAAAGAGTTGCTCGGCGCAGACGTCGAGTGGCTTTTCCGGGAATAAAGTGCGCGTTATAGCGGGTACGGCGCGCGGGAGGAGGCTCGGCCCGGTCCCGCCCGGCGTCCGGCCCACCTCAGACCGGGTGCGGGAGAGCCTGTTCAACGCGTTGGGCCAGTTTTTCGATGGTGATAGCGTCCTCGACCTCTACGCGGGGACGGGAGCGTTGGGCATCGAGACGCTCAGCCGCGGCTTTGAAAGAGCCGTCTTTGTGGAGAAAGACCGGCGCGCTCTGGCCGCCATCCGGGACAACCTGCGGCGGGCGGGCTTCGAGGATCGGGCAGAGGTTGTGCGGGGAGAGGTCAAGAAAGAGCTGGAGCCACTGATCGCGGCGGGCCGAAGTTTCGATTTGATATTGATAGACCCTCCATATAGAATCGCCGCCACGGAGGTGGGTGGCGTGTTTTCGCGCCTACCGACTCTGCTCGCGGCCGGAGGACGAATCGTGGTCGAGAGCGGAGAGGCCCCGATAGAGGTCGTAACCGGCGGCATGAAAGGCGTAACGCGGCGCTACGGTGAAACGCAGATATCCATATTCGAGAAGGCTGACTTTATTATGAACCTCGCTATATGTCCGGGGAGCTTCGATCCCATTACAGCGGGCCACGTGGACATCATCCGGCGGGCGGCGGGCATCTTCGACCATGTGGTGGTGGCCGTCGGCGGGAACCTTCGCAAAGAAGCGAAGCTGCCATCCGAAGAGCGGGCCCGGCTGATAGAGAAAGTTACCGGGGATCTGGAGAACGTTTCGGTCGAGGTTATGGGCGGTCTTCTGGTAGACTTTGCCAGGGAACAGGGAGCGCGAGTGATCGTCAAGGGTTTGCGGGCCGTTTCGGACTTCGAGCTGGAGTTCGAGCAGGCGCAACTCAACAGAAACCTGTATCCTGAACTGGAGACGGTCTTCATAATGTCGGCGGCGGAATATAGTTTCCTCTCGTCGAGCGCGGTGCGGGAGATCGCGGGCCTCGGCGGTGACGTGCGGGGGCTGGTGCCGGAGGGGATACTCGATATCGTTCGGGCTCAGTACTCGGGCGATGGTCGGGGAGAGCAAGAGGACAAAGGATAGGTTCGGATGGACGTACTGGTGCTGATAGACAGGCTTGAGGAGCTGGTAGAGGAAGCGCGCAGCTTCCCGGGTTTTGGTAACACGGCGATGGTCGACCGGGACGCCGCCTTTGACGTCATAGACCAGATGCGCCAGACGATTCCCGAGGAACTCAAGCAGGCGCGCTGGATCGTGAAGGAGCGCCAGGCGATGCTCGACGAGGCGCGCAGCGAGAGCGATCGCATCGTGCGGCAGGCCCAGGACGAGGCCCAGAAGATGACCTCCGAGGAAGAAGTCCTCAAGCGGGCCGAGCAACGGGGCCAGGAAGTGCTGGAAGAGGCTCGGCGGCGGGAGCGCGAGATCCGGCTCGGGGCCGAAGACTACGCCGACGAGGTCCTCGCCAGCCTGGAAGAGAACCTCGGCCGCCTGCTCGAAGCGGTGCAACGGGGACGCTCGCAGCTGCAGGGCGTTCAAGAAGAGTAAAATAGCTTTATGGAATCGACGCTCCTTCTCAAGCGGCCCGGCCTGGAGGTCGGGGAATATCGCGAGTACGAGGCCACGTTCGAAGCCCCGGACTTTGACCTATACGGTCGCCATCACGAGGTACTCGGTTGCGCGGCCCTGGTCGGCGTGACCCGGCTGGCGGAAGGTTTACACCTCGACCTGGAGGTCGAGATCGAGGTGCGGACCACCTGTGACCGGACGCTGGAGCCGGTGGCGCTGGATCTGCAGTTCCAGGACTCCGAGCTGGTCAACGGCCCGAACGACCCGGAGCTCTCTATCATAGATTGGACGCTGGACCTGACGCGGTATACTAGGCGCGCTCTGCCGAACGAGGTCCCCATAAAGGTGTGCGCGCCGGGGACCGAACCCGTACTCCCGGAGCGGAGAGAGGACGAAGTGGACCCGCGGTGGCGGGACCTGGACGATCTTTTCGCGTCGGGCTTTTAAGAGCTTCTACAAACCACTCTCACCAAAGATATCAGGAGGTAAAGAAATGGCAGTACCGAAGAAAAAGCACTCGCAGGCCCGCCGGAACCAGCGCCGGGCCCATCACGCGCTGCGCGGCCCGAACCTGGTGGAGTGTCCCAACTGTGGCGCGAGGCGGATGCCGCACCGGGTATGTCCTGAATGCGGCAGTTATAAGGGACGAACCGTGGTCGCCGTAGAGGCTACCGAGTAGAAGACCTCCACAGGAAAAGCTAACTCAACGTGCGGATAGCGGTAGACGCCCTCGGCGGCGATAACGCGCCGGGGGCAGTCGTCGCCGGTGCCCTCTCTGCCGCCCGCAAGCTACCTCGTGACGAATTCTTCCTGGTCGGGGAACCGGAAGCCCTGGAGCCGTACCTCGGAAATGAGAGGCCGGAGAACCTCTATCTCCGCGAGGCTAAAGGGAGGGTCGGCATGGACGAAGACCCGGCGACGGTGCTCCGGTCCCGGCCCGAGGTCAGCGTCGGTGTCTGCACCCGCCTGGTGCGGGAGGGTGAGGCCGACGCCCTGTTCTCCACGGGGAACACCGGAGCGACGGTCGCGGCGGCCCTGCTCGGGATCGGACGCCTCAAGAACTGCCGCAGGCCCGGCATCGCCACGGTACTGCCGTTCCCATCTCCCGTATTGCTGATCGACGCGGGCGCTACCACGCAGTGCCGGGCGCAGGACCTGCTGAACTTCGCTATTCTAGGGGCCGTGTTCTCGGAAAAGTACTTTCGCCTGGAAGAAAAGGCGCGGGTAGCCCTGATCAACGTCGGCGAGGAGCCGGGAAAGGGAAACGACCTGACGAAAGAGGCGCACACCCTTATGCGGCAAATGGGGAGCCTGAACTTCATCGGCAACGTTGAGGGCCGGGACATCGGACGCGGGATCGCTGACGTCCTGGTCACCGACGGCTTTACCGGCAACGTAGTCCTCAAGACCGCCGAGGGGGTTGCCAGGGAGATATTCGACATGATCCGGACCGCAGCCACCAGCAGTACCGTCAGCAGACTGGCCGCCGGACTTCTGCGCCCGAAGCTGCGCGGGGTGAGGGACCGGGTGGATCCCGAGAACTACGGAGGCTCTTTTTTGCTCGGGGTGCGGGGCTCCGTCGCGATCGGGCACGGCAACTCGGAGGCCCGCGGGGTGGAAAACGCGCTGCGCGGTATCTCCCAGACGGGCACGGGCCTCTCCGACGATCTTGAAGCGGCCCTCGCCGAGGCCCGGGAGCAAGAGGCCCGATGAGTAGCGACGCGGCAGGCAAGATCGTTGGCGTAGGCCGCGCCCTCGGAGGGCGGGTGGTGACCAACCAGGAGCTAGAGTGCACACTCGAAACGAGCGATGACTGGATCTCCGGCCGCACCGGCATCAAGCAGCGCCACTTTGTAGAAGAAGGCGAAGACTGCTCGACCCTGGCGATAGAAGCCTCCCGGGCAGCCCTCGAACACGCCGGAATCTCGGGCGAGGACATAGACCTCGTCGTCTGCGCCACCTCCACCGCGCCGGAGTCCATGCCCTCCGTCGCCTGTCTCGTCGGCGAGGCCGTCGGCGCGCCTGGCAAAGGAGCTATGGACCTCGCCGCCGCCTGCGCCGGCTACGCCTACGCCGCCTCGGTCGCCGCCCCGATGATTCAGGCCGGGCTCGCGGAGCGCGTGCTCCTGGTCGGCGCAGACGCCATGACCACCATCGTTGATTCCGACGACCGCTCTACAGCGGTCCTCTTCGCCGACGGCGCGGGCGCTGTGGTGCTCGAACGGGGCGACGGAAAATCCGGCTTCGTAGACCACCTCCTGGGCGCCGACGGCGGCGGCGCGCCGCTGGGGCGGGCCGGGCATCCCGGCGACGACAACAAGCTCTACCAGAACGGCCGCGAAGTCTTCAAGTTCGCCGTCAAGATCTTCCCGGAGATGGTCGAGAAACTCGTCGCCCGTAACGGCATCTCCCTGGAAGACGTGCAGTACATCATCCCACACCAGGCAAACGCACGCATAATACACGCCGCCGCCCGCAAGTTGGACGTGCCGGAGGAGAAGATCGTGGTGAACGTGGACCGCTTCGGGAACACGTCGGCGGCGAGCATCCCGATCTCCTATCCGGACATCTACGAGTCGTTCGAGCCGGGGAAATACATCGTTACCGTCGGCTTCGGCTTTGGACTATCCTGGGCGGCGAACCTTTACAAGATCTAACTGACGAGGGGGAGATAATTGGCTATACGGAGGGCGGTTGTATTCCCGGGCCAGGGCTCGGCCGGCGGAGAGTTCACGGGCGTCGTTCGGGACGCGGTGGAGCGGACCGTAGGCGATGAGGAAGTTCCGTACCAGCTCTCGGTTTTTGCAAGATCCGTACAGCTACTGGGAGAGTTGCTGGAGGCGAACGTCGAACCGGACGTGGTCGCCGGGCATTCCCTCGGCGAGTATGCGGCGGCGTATGCCGCAGGTAGCCTCAAGCTGGAGGACGGTGCTCGGCTCGTCGCTGAGCGGGATCGGCTGATGAACGAGGTGGCTGAAGAGAACCCCGGTGAGATGGTAGCCCTGATCGGGGCCGACGCCAGGGAAGTCGTGGAAGCCGTCGAAGCCGAAGGAGGAGTGGTCGTCGCGGCCAACTTCAACACCCCGCGCCAGACGGTTATATCCGGAGACCCGCAGTCCGTGGAGGCCGTTGCCGGAAGGGTAAGCGGCAAGAGTCGGAAGCTCGCCGTGGCCGGCGCCTTTCACTCCCCGCTGATGGCCGAGGCCGCCGCGGGGATGGAGTACCTGCTGGCGGGGGTGGAGTTGGAGGACCCGGTGACGACGATGATCTCCGGTATGGACGGGGGTGTACTGGCGACCGCCGAGGACGTGAGGACGGCATTGAGAAGACAGATGCTCTCGCCGGTGCGGTGGGTAGCCGTGATCGAGCGTTTCGCCGACCTTGGCGTCGAGGAGATCGTGGAGGCCGGTGACGACGGTACGCTCACCCGTATGCTGCGCGACTTCAAAGAACTGGACCTGAAAGGATATCGGGCAAAGGAGGTGCTGGCGTGAAGCTCGGGCCGGTGGAGATCCGGGAGTTGATCCCGCACCGATATCCGTTTTTGCTGGTTGACAAAATAGAAGAACTGGAGCCCGGCGAGCGGGCGGTCGGCATCAAGAACGTCACCCAGAACGAGCCGTTCTTCCAGGGACATTTCCCGGACTACCCGGTAATGCCGGGAGTCCTGATCGTAGAGGCAATGGCCCAGGTCGGGGCGGTCGGCGTCATGGTCAACGAAGAGTATCGTGGCAAGCTCGCCCTCTTCGCTGGGATAGACGGCGTCCGCTTCCGACGACAGGTCGTGCCGGGAGACATACTGCGCATGGAGGTCCGAATAGAGCGGCTCAAAGGCCGCATAGGGCGCGGTCGCGGGCAGGCGACGGTGGATGGCGAAAAGACTTGTGAGGCGGAGTTGATGTTCGCCTTCGCCGATAGGGAGGAGGCAAGATGATCGAAGCCGGACGGGTAGCCGTCGTTACGGGTGGCGGGCGCGGTATAGGTCGGGCTATCGCGGTGAGGCTCGCGCGCGAGGGAGCCAACGTGGCCGTCGTTTACCGGTCCAATGACGACGCGGCCGAAGAGACCGCCGCGCTGGTCCGCAAAGCGGGCGTAGGTTGTGAGACGTTCAAGGGTGACGTAGCGTCACCGGAGGACGTTCAGAGTATCTTCAAAGGCATCGCTGAGGCGTTCGGGCGTCTGGATATCCTGGTAAATAACGCGGGCGTTACGCGGGACAACATCATGCTCAGGATGAAGGAGGAAGAATTCGACGAAGTGCTGCGGACCAACCTGAAGGGCACTTATTTGTGTACCCGGGCGGTCTTGCGAGGAATGGTGCGTGCGCGGTGGGGCCGGATCGTCAACGTCACCTCGGTTGTAGGGCTCGTCGGGAACGCCGGTCAGGCCAACTACGCTGCGTCGAAGGCCGGGATCATCGGCTTCACCAAGAGCGTTGCGCGGGAGGTCGCGCAGCGTGGGATCACGGCCAACGCCGTGGCCCCAGGGTACGTGGAGACCGAGCTTACCGGCGGGCTCGACGAGTCGGTAAAAGAGCAAATCCGGGCACAGATACCGGCCGGCAGGATCGGGGAGCCGGAGGAGATCGCCGACGCGGTCGCTTTCCTGGTCGGTGAGGGCGCGAGCTACCTCACGGGCCAGACCATCGCGGTAGATGGCGGAATGGTTATGCAGTAGTGTGAACCGTGCGATTTGAGTTACACTACGCGCTATCTTCTTGTAGGATGGGACTTTAGAGCGCAGACAGGCTTTAAAGCCGTTGGAAAAACCCGAATAGGAGGATGAGATGGAGAGAGAAGAGATACTCGCCAAGATTCAGGAGATAACGGCCGACCGGCTCGGGGTGGACGAGGGCGATGTGACGCCCGAGGCCTCTTTCCGGGAGGACCTGGAGGCCGACTCGCTGGACCTGGTAGAGCTCATCATGGAGCTGGAAGAGCAATTCGGCATGGAGATCCCCGATGAAGAGGCCGAGAAGATCACCACCGTCGAAGAGGCCGTAGACTACGTGTCGGAGCACCAGGCCGCGTGACAGAGCGGCTACAGGAAGGAAGCCCGGGCGGCAACGGGCACGCCCTGATCACCGGCACCGGCGCCGTCACGCCTATAGGGACCGGCACGGAGAACTTCTGGGATGCAGCGCTGCACGGCAAGAGCGGCATCGACGAGATAACGCTCTTCGACCCGTCGCCGTTCCCGTCGCACATCGCCGGGGAGTGCTCGGACTTCGACCCGACCGATTTTATGTCGAAGAAAGAGGCCCGGCGGATGGATCGCTACGCCCAGTTCGGCATCGCCGCCGGCATCCAGGCCGCCGAGAACGCCGGCATAGTGGATACCATCCGCGAACGCCCCGAACGGGTCGCCATCGTGATCGGCAGCGGCATCGGCGGCCTCTCTACCTGGGAGCGGGAGTACCGTGTGCTGAACGAGCGCGGACCGAACCGGGTCAGCCCGTTTCTCATAACGATGATGGTCCCCAACATGGCCGCGGGCCAGCTAGCTATTATGCTCGGCGCGCGAGGACCGACCCAGTGTCCGGTTCTCGCCTGCGCCACCGGCGGCGAGGCGGTAGCCGAGGGTCTCGAGCTCATCCGGCGGGGCGACGCCGACGTGGTTATAGCGGGTTCAGCCGAGGCCCCCATAACTCCACTCTCGATGGCCGGTTTCTGCGCTATCCGGGCCATCTCGACCCGCAACGACGAGCCTCACCGGGCCAGCCGCCCGTTCGACTCCGAACGCGACGGGTTCGCCATGAGCGAGGGCGCGGGAGCGATGATACTCGAGAGCGTCGAGCACGCCGAACGGCGCGGAGCGGAGCCGATAGCCGCCGTCGCGGGCTACGGGCGCTCGACCGACGCCTACCACGTAACTGCCCCGGACGAGCAAGGGCGCGGCGTCGATCGGGCCATGCGCCTGGCCCTGGAAGACTCAGGGCTCTCCGCGGAGGATGTAGGACACGTCAACGCCCATGCGACCTCGACCCCGACTGGCGACGGCCCCGAAACCAAAGCCGTTTCGAGGGTTATGCCACACGCGGCAGTTTCGGCGACAAAGTCCATGACGGGCCATTCTTTCGGGGCGGTGGGTACTACGGAGGGCATAATGTGCGCCCTGGCGCTAAAAGATAAGGTGCTACCTCCGACTATAAACCTGGAGCAACTCGCCGAAGACTGCGAGGAGCTCGACTACGTAAAGGACGAGCCGAGGGAAGTCCCGGATCTCAAAGCCGCTATCTCCAACTCGATGGGTTTCGGCGGACACAATCTTGTGGTAGCGTTCACAGGTGTAGAATAGAGCTTACGAGATGTCTATAAAAGACCTGATAACGATTCTGCCAGAGCCGCTGGAGCAGCGGGCACTAACCCATCCCAGCGTCGCGGATCCGTACGACTCGAACGGCCGGCTGGAGTTCCTGGGGGACTCTGTTTTAAACAACCGAGTCACGGAGTTGGTGTTTCACGGCTACCCGGAGCTTTTGGAGGGGGATCTCACCCGCATACGGGCGCACCTGGTACGGAAATCGTTTCTCGCCGCGGTGGGTCGCGAGGAGGGTATAGAGGATCTGATCGAGAGCTCGGTCATAAACGACTCGGTGATCGCCGATACGGTGGAAGCCATCATAGGCGCGGCGTACCTTATAGATCGGGATCTCGTGTTTCGCACGATAGACGACATCTTCAACCCGTCAGAGGTAGATACCGACGAGTTGCGCGACTGGAAGACGCTCCTGCAGGAGACGCTCCAGGCCGACGGCCTGCGTCCGACCTACAGGGTACTCTCCAAGCAAGGACCGCCGCACCGACCGAGCTTCGTCTCCGAGGTGGCGGTGGATGGTGCCGCCGTAGCGGCGGGGGAGGGCCCTTCCATAAAAGAGAGCGAGCAGGCCGCAGCCCGCGCCGCCCTGGAAATTCTAGGTATTCGCCCCGTCCCACGTTCGCCGGTCGAGGTCCACGTAGGGGCGTAGAGGTAAGTCGGCGTGGTGGCTGCTCTCGCCGGGCTACCCTGTCGGGAGATCTACTGACCCCCTGTTTCCTGCACTTTTCCATGCTTTATCTGTGCAAAGCGCGTAGAATGTGTCGCTAAGTGCTGTCGGCTATCTACATCAAGGGATTCAAGACCTTTGCCCGGCCGGTCAGGATGCCGCTGGAAGGCGGGGTGACGGCGGTCGTCGGGCCGAACGGTTCGGGGAAGAGCAACATTACGGACGCCGTGCTGTTCGCGCTCGGGGAGCAGAGTCCCGGGTTGCTCCGGGCGGGCGCTATGGGGGACCTCATCTTCTCCGGTTCGGAGACGCTTTCTTCGGCCAACGCCGCCGAGGTTACACTGGTACTGGACAATGAGTCGGGTCATATCTCCCTACCCTACAGGGAGGTCTCGATCTCCCGCCGCATCTCCCGCGGGGGGGATACGGAGTACAGGATCAACGGTGCAACCTCGCGTCTGGCCGACGTGCGGGCGGTGGCGGGGGAGGCGGGGCTCGGTCGTCACAGTATTCTGCGTCAAGGGGCGGTGGATGCCATAGTCGCCGGGGGGGCTTCCGCCTGCCGGCTGGCGCTGGAAGAAGCGGCCGGGCTCGGTGTCTACCGTAGGCGACGGCTCTCGGCTAGCCGCCGCCTGGAGAAATCCGACGTTCAACTGGAGAAGGCGCGTCAACTCGAAGCGGAGCTCGCCGAGCAGTTGCGGAAGATAGAAAGAGAAGCCGCCGCCGCCCGCCAGTACCGAGAACTGGAGTCCCGGTATCGGAAGCTTTCTCTGGCGCATCTGTATCGGGTGGCGACCCAGGAACTCGACGACCGGCGGCGCGAGCTCGAGAGGGCGGAGGAACGCGTCTCCAAACTGTCGGAGCGCGAGGCGTCTTTGCGCGAGGAAGAGACGCAAGTAGAACCGGAGCTGCGTCGGGTCGAAGGTGATATTCGACGCCTGGAGCAGTACCTGGAACGGCTCGAGGACCTGGCAGAGGAGGTCCGGGCGGAATCCTTACGCGCCGACCGGACCCTGTTACGGCTCGAATCCTCGCGAGGCCGGGAGGGAGATCGGGCGCGCCTGATCCCGCGCCTCCGGACCGGGCTGGAGCAAACGTCCGCGGCACTCGCGGAACTCGAACGCGAGCAAACCGCGGCCGATAAAGAGTACGAAGACCGGCGGCGGGAACTCGGGCAACTGGAAAAGGAGGTCGCGCAGGCCAGGGCTTCTCAGGCGGAGGCGGAGAGAGCGCGCGCCCGCCTGGCGGGTCGCCTGGAGCAGGCCCGCGCGCGCCGGGACCGCAACGTGGCGCGGGGGACTGTCCTGGGCGAGGACGAACTGGACAAAATCTCCGAGATGGTCGAAGAGTTGGAACGGCTCGCGAATCCGGACCAAAAGCCCGCGGGCCGAAGCTTGCAGCAAATGCTCGGGGTGCATCGCCAGAGGATCTCTGCGCTTGACTCCCAGGTTCAGCGCCGGCGGGGTATTCTGGACTCCGTCGTCGGCAGGGCCGAATCGAGGGTACGGTCTCTCCAGATTCCGGATACCAACGGTAGCCCGGTTCCTAGGCTCGACGAGGTAATAAGCGCTCGCCCGGGGTACGAGGCGGCTGTGGAAGCGGCCATCGGTGAGTCCGGCAGGGGCGTACTGGTTCAGGACCTCGAAGAAGGCGTGAAGTTGCTCTCTTCCACGGAGAGGATCGCGCTCCGCCTCGACGCCGAGAAGGTGGAAGAAAGAGAGAGACCTCCCGGTAAGCCGCTTCTGGAGTGCGTCGAGGTTCTGGACGACCGGTACACCGAGCCCGTTAAAAGCCTGCTCGGGGGTATCTACGTGGCCGAGTCGCCGGAGAACAACGCCCCCGGTAACGGGTACGTGATCGTAACGCGCGACGGACTGCGGTTGACCCGCACGACCGTAAGCCGGCGCCCGGGCGAGGGACGCTTTACGCGAGAGGCCCGGCTCGCTAACGAGACAGAGCGTCTTGCGGCTTTAAAGAACGGACCGGGCGGGATGCTCTACGACCTGCAGGACGCCGTTTCGGCGGCCGCAGACCGGCTCCGAGAGCTCGAAAGCGGCGCGGAATCTACTATGACGCTCGCCACCCGCACCGCGCGCATCTCCGCGCTCATGGTGCGCGAAGCCGCGCGCCGCCGGGATCGGGCCATCACTTCTCGACAACGCCACCTCGAGCGGGAACAGGTTGCGGCGGCGCTCGAAGAGGAAGTCTCCGCTACTGAGAAGGCGCTGGAGGAGACGAGATCCTCTATGGCAGACGCCGATCTCGGGCTAAGGGATGTGTCGGCAGAGCTCGAAGCGCGTCTGCAATCCTTAAAGGAGGTAGAGAGCCGCCGCGAACGGCTAAAGGCGGGAATCCGCGAAGGAGAGCGCCGGCGGGCGGAGATCTCGCGCCAGCTCGATAAGCTGGAAGGAGACTCGCAGACGAACGCCGCGCGGGCGATACAGGTCTCGACCCGTGCCGCAGACGCCTCCGGCCGCCTCACCGCGAGGCTCCGGGATCGCCGTGCGAGACTCCGGCAGCATCGCGCAGCGCTGACCGAAAACCAACACCGCATCTCGGAGGAGCGGGCGAGCATCTCCCACAGAGCCGTAGACCTGGCCAGAGAGCTCGCCAACGCCCGTGCCGCCGCGACGAGGCTCGAGGAAGACCTCGAACGCGCCGAAAGCTCTTCGCAAGCCGCCGCCGAAGAGATAAGTGAGGAGTGGGGCGCCACGCTGGAGATGGCCCGTGAAGAAGCCGAGAGCCTCTCCGAAGACACCGAGAAGGAGAGGAACAACCTCGCCCGGAAGCTCAAGCGCTTCGGCGACGTGAACTTGCTCGCCCTCTCCCAGGAAGAAGGGCTCCGCGAACGCCACGAGTTCGTCGCCGCCCAGCGCGCCGACGCCGAAGCCGCCGCGAACGAAATTAGCCGCATAATACAAGAGATAGATCGGGAGATAGAAGCTCGCTTTACGCAGACTTTCGGGCGGGTGCGAAAGGCATTCGCGGAGATCATGCCGCGCATGATGCGTGGGGCTTCTGGGCGGCTGGAGTTGTCGGAAGAGGGCGTCGAGGTCGGGCTGCGGCTCGGGAGGCGGGGATGGAAACCGCTGAACGTGCTTTCGGGAGGGGAACGGTCGCTGCTGGCGCTATCCTTTTTGTTCAGCATATTTCTCAGCCGTCCGGGCGATTCCGCGGCTACGTTTTGCATGTTGGACGAGGCCGAGGCGGCGCTCGACGACGTCAATTTGGCGCGATTTCTCGCTGTGGTAGACTCTTACCGCGCTGGCGGCCAGTTCATGCTGGTTACGCATCAGAAGCGCACTATGGCCGCGGCGGATGTGTTGTACGGTGTCGCCCAGGACGCATCCGGGGCCACAGCAGTTGTATCGAAACGTCTATCAGGAGAGTAAAAGCACCGCTTATGGCACGGTCATGGCGTAATTTTTTCAGAAGATCCAAGTCGCCCGAGGAGCGCGAAGGTTCGACCGTCGCGACGGAGGAGATCGAGCAGTCGCAGGTAGAGGAGGAGATCTTTGACCAGGTCTCGGACCCGGCCACCGAACCGGAGAATGCGCAGCTAGAAGCAGAGGAATCGCTGGTCGAAGAGACGGAAGTCTCCGAGGTAGAGATGGAGAGCTTCGAGCCAGATTTCGCCCCGGACGAGTCAGAGGATACGGGTGAGGCTGTCTCCGAAGAGTCCGGCGGCTGGTTCGGGCGTCTCCGGCAGGGGCTGAAGCGCAGCCGCGAGTCGATGGTTGGGCAGTTGAACGCCGCCATCGCCGAGTTCCGGGATGCTGAGGACGAGGAGTTCTGGGAGCGGGTTGAGGAGATCCTCATCTCCTCCGACGTTGGGGTCAATACCACGGCGAAGCTCGTCGCGGAGCTGGAGCAGGAGGCGCTGGAGAGGAACATCACGAGCAGCGGTGAGTTGCGGGAGCTGATGATAGAGCACGCGACCCGGATGCTCGAAGGCCCGGTAGAGTTGGACGTCTCGCATTGCCCGACCGTGGTATTGATGGTCGGCGTCAACGGCACGGGTAAGACGACAACCATCGGTAAGCTCGTCAACTATCTGCCGGGAGACGTGATGCTCGCCGCCGGGGACACCTTCCGGGCGGCGGCCATCGAGCAGCTCCAGACGTGGGGCGAGCGGACCGGGGCCCCGGTAATAGCCCGCGAGCGGGGTACGGACGCGGCGGCGGTCGCCCACGAGGCGGTGGAAGAGGCCCGGAGGAGCGGCACGGACGTGCTGCTCGTAGACACGGCGGGCAGGTTGCACACCAAGATCAACTTGATGGCCGAACTGGAGAAGGTGCGGCGGGTGATCGAGCGCCAGATGCCGGATGCCCCGCACGAGGTGTTGATGACGGTGGACGCCACGACCGGCCAGAACGGGCTGCGGCAGGCGAAGATGTTCGCCGAGTCCGTCGGGGTGACGGGAATCATCCTCACCAAGCTTGACGGCACGGCGAAGGGCGGCATCGCGCTCGCCATCGCCAACGAGACCGGCATCCCCATAAAGCTCATCTCCGTCGGCGAGAAGGTCGGCGACCTGCACCCGTTCGACGCCCGAGAGTTCTCGGAAGCGCTCTTTGGAGACCTCTAGCATATGTTCGACACGCTAGGAGAGAGGCTCAACACCGCGCTCGACGGGGTGCGCGGCAGCGGCAACCTCACCGAAGACCAGGTGAAGAAGGTTACCCGCGAGATCCGCCTGGCGTTGCTGGAAGCGGACGTCAACTATGGCGTCGTCAAGGAGTTCGTCGGCAACGTTCGGGAGCGGGCGACGGGCGCCGAGGTTTCGAAGGCGCTCAGCCCCGGTCAGCAGGTCGTGAAGATAGTAGACGAGGAGTTGGCGAACCTGATGGGCGGCACGGCCCACAAGTTGACGTTCGCCTCCCGGCCTCCGACGGTCGTGATGCTGGCGGGCCTCAACGGCCACGGCAAGACCACGACGGCCGGCAAGCTGGCGCTCTTCGTCCGCAAGCTGGGTAAGAACCCTTACCTGGTCGCCTGCGACACCTATCGTCCGGCGGCCATAGATCAGCTCCAGCAACTCGGTAAGGAGCTGGGGGTGCCGGTGTACAGCGAGGGGACGGAGCCCGCGCCGGAAGAGGTCGCCGAGCGGGGCGTCAAGGCTGCGAAGGATGAGGGCTACGACTTCGTCATCGTGGACACGGCGGGCCGGCAGGTCCTGGATCAGGACATGATGGAGGAGATAAAGCGGGTACGGAACGTGACCCGGCCGCACTCGGTGCTGCTGGTTCTGGACGTGGTTACGGGCCAGAACGCGGTGGACGTGGCCCAGGCCTTTCAGGAATACGCGGACTTCGACGGGATGGTGCTGACCAAGCTCGACGGCGACGCGCGCGGCGGGGCGGCGCTCTCAGTGGTGTCGGTAACGGGTCGGCCGATCAAGTTCGCCTCCGAGGGTGAGAAGATGGGCGAGTTCGACTACTTCTACCCGGACCGGATGGCGGGCCGCATCCTGGGCATGGGGGACGTGCTCACCCTCATCGAGAAGGCCGAGCAGCAGATGGACCAGAAGGAGGCCGAGCAGCAGGGCAAGAAGCTCATGCAGGGCAAGTTCACCTTCGAGGACTTCCTGCAGCAGATGCAGATGATCAAGAAGATGGGACCGATCTCCAGTTTGCTCGGCATGATCCCCGGCCTCGGCAAGCAGCTCGAAGGTGTAAACGTGGACGACAAGCAGCTCGCGCGGGTGGAGGCCATGATCACCTCGATGACGGCCCAGGAGCGCCAGAACCCCAAGCTGTTGCAGAGCCCGAGCCGGACGCGTAGGATTGCGCGCGGCAGCGGCATGAGCCAGCAGGACGTCAAGAACCTCGTAAAGCAGTTCGGCGAGATGCAGAAAATGATGAAACAGATGGGCAAGGGCGGCATGCCCAAGATGCCCCGGATACCGTTCAGGTAGAGACAGTAGAAAACCAAAGAAAGGTGAAACTATGGCAGTAAAGATCAGGCTGGCGAGGCACGGTTCCAAAAAGGCCCCCTTCTACCGGATAGTGGTGGCTGATTCCCGCAGCCCGCGCGACGGCCGGTTTATAGACCGGATCGGGAGCTACGACCCGCAGAAGCAGCCCTCCGACATCCAGGTGGACAACGAGAAGGCCCAGGAGTGGCTCGGCAAGGGAGCGCAGCCCACGGATCAGGTCCGCAAGCTGCTCCAGATCTCCGGGGCGCTCTAAACGATGCCGGAGCCACGGCTCGAAGAGCTGGTCTCGTTCTTGGCCCGTTCGCTGGTGGACAACCCCGACGACGTCGAAGTGACCAGCACCGAGACGGACGACTCCCGGGTGGACCTGGAGCTCCGGGTGGCGCAGGACGACATGGGTAGGGTCATCGGGCGTCAGGGCAGGACCATTCGGGCCATCCGCTCGGTCGTGAAGGCCGCCGCGGTCAAGGCCGACAAGCGGGTCGACGTGGAGGTCCCGGACTAGGTTCTCCCGTGGAGAAGCTCTCCGACCCGGTCGTGATCGGCTTTATCGGCGCGCCCCACGGGGTGCGGGGAACCGTCCGGGTGCGGGCCGCCGGAGAGGGGCAGCATCTGCGGAGAGGCGTCGAACCCGCGATAGACGGTTTTCGGCGACGAATTCTCGATGTCCGTGCTACGCCGAAAGGTTACCTGGTAGACCTGGAGGGCGTCGCAGACCGTTCGCAAGCCGCAGAGTTGCGCGGTAAGGAGCTTCTTCTGGATCGTGGCGAACTGGATAAGCTCGATGAAGACGAGTTCTACGTGGGGGACCTGATCGGCATGACGGCCGTTGACAATACGGGCGACAACCGCGGTGTAGTCGAGGAGGTCATAGCGACCCCGGCCCACGAGATACTCGTGCTTCGGAAAGCAGATGAAGAGCTTTACGTGCCGTTCACCCTCGAACATGTGCCCGAAGTCGATCTGGAAGACCGGCGCATCACTGTAGCTCCGCCTCAAGAAACGTAGCGGACGTGAGAAGCCTCCACGTCTTCTGCATGTTCCCCCAAGCCGTTGACGCCCTCGTGCGCATCGGCGTTGTGGGGAGAGCTATAGAGCGGGGCATCGTAGAATACCGGAGCTTCGACCTGAGAAATTACGCGCCCGACGGCCGAATAGACGACATGCCGTTCGGCGGCGGTCCCGGCATGGTCGCGCGGGTTGACGTTGTTGCGCGGGCCCTGGAGGAAGTCTACGGAGT
This sequence comes from Actinomycetota bacterium, assembly GCA_030777225.1. Classification (GTDB taxonomy): domain Bacteria; phylum Actinomycetota; class Rubrobacteria; order Rubrobacterales; family Rubrobacteraceae; genus SIRX01. The sequence goes on along the minus strand of JALYGE010000090.1, from coordinate 2,581 downwards.
ACCTGCCAGGGAAGCGCGAGACCGCCGCAGGGTCTTACTCACCGAAGCCTGGGGCCGCAGACTGACGCAGGGGTACGTCGAGGACCTTGCGGGGGCCGGGGACCTGACGATCATCTGCGGTCGCTACGGTGGCGTGGACGAACGGGTAAGGACGGAGCTCGCCACGGAGGTCGTTTCTCTGGGGGATTTCGTGCTGTCTGGCGGTGAGATCGTTGCTGCTGCGGTGGCTGACGCCGTGATCCGACGCCTGGAGGGCGTAGTGGGCAACCGGGATAGCCTGGTGGGAGAGTCTTTTTCGGAGGAGGGTTTTGCGGGACCGCCTCAGTACACACGGCCAGCTGAATGGGATGGAGAGCGGGTCCCCGACGTGTTATTATCCGGCAACCATGCGGAGATCCGCGCCTGGCGCGAGCGTGCGGCCCGCACCAGAACAGAAGAGAGGACTGCCGAAAGCAGTCGTCCCGCACCTTCGGACCAAATCATCCACGAGAGGAGAACGCCATGATCACCAATGAGAGCTTGCAGCAGAACGTTACCGAGTTTCGCCCGGGTGACACCGTGCGTGTCCAGTACCGGGTCATCGAGGGCAACCGGGAACGAATACAGAACTTCGAGGGGCTATGCCTGGCCCGCAAAGGAAGCGGCATCAGCGAGACTTTCGTCGTCCGCAAAACCTCTTTTGGAGTCCCGGTAGAGCGGGTGTTCCCGCTACACTCCCCGAAGATCGCCAAGATAGAGGTCGTCTCGCGCGGTGACGTGCGCCGGGCGAAGCTCTACTACATCCGGGATAAGATCGGCAAAAAGGCCCGGGTCAAGAAGGCCAAGTAGTCCGCACCGGCTTTGGACGGCGGCTCCACGCTCTACGCCTTCGATGCGGCGTGGATGCTGGAGCGCAAAGTCCCGCTTGCCGGGGCCGACGAGGCCGGCAGGGGGGCGCTCGCCGGGCCGCTCGTCGCCGCGGGGGTCATCCTCGGCGGCGGGGAGATCTCCAACCTCGCCGACTCGAAAGTGCTTGGTCCCGCCAGCCGGGAGAAAGTATTCGCGGAGGTACTCCGGGATGCAGAGGCGCTCTCCGTAGTAGCGTTTCCTGCCTGGTGGATCGACCGCTACGGTCTCGGCCTCGCCAATAAACAGGCCCTCCGGCGGGCCATCGAGTTGCTCGGCCCCCGCGTCGGTTGCGGGCTGGCGGATGGGAAGCTAAACCTGGGACCCGAGATAGAGTGTCTGCCGCGGGCCGATGGCAGTAGCGCCGCGGTCGCGGCGGCGAGCGTGGTGGCAAAAGTGCTGAGAGACCATGCTATGCGCTACCTGTCGGAGCGGTATGGAGACTACGGTTTCGAGCGCAATCGGGGCTACGGGACCCGGGAACATCGTTTGGCACTGGCCGAGGTGGGTCCGTGCCGAATACACCGGTTGAGTTACGCCGGGGTCGGTAGTTGAACACCCGTCGCGCTGGAGACTGTGGTGAGACGCTCGCGCTCCGTCATCTGTCAGGTATCGGGTACGAGCTGGTCGAGCGCAACTACCGGACGCGCTACGGTGAGATAGACCTCATCTGCCGCGACGGCGAAACGCTGGTCTTTGTCGAGGTAAAGCTCCGCCGAGGCGTCGGATACGGCGATCCCCTGGAGTCTGTAACGCCGCGCAAACAGGAGCAGGTCCGCGCGGTCGCCGAACAGTACCTGGCCGAAGTGGAGCCGCCATTCGGAGCACTGCGTTTCGACGCGGTCGGCATACTCGTCAGTAGCGGACCCCCGAACATTACGCACGTAAAAGACGCTTTCTGAACGCCTGAACGCCGACCATTTCTCCGGTATCGGGTAAACATATGTTGATATATACTTACTTATATCTTACGGCGCAGGCTGGTGCAGGGAGGCTGAACAATCGTAGTTGCTTCTAAAACGGGGTGCTTCGGGTAGTGTCCGTCTGCCGAGCCTGGAGTTTCTCTCTTCTCGGTATAGACGCGGTCCCGGTTGAGGTGGAGGTGGACGTCAGCGCGGGCCTTCCGGGATTCTCGATCGTGGGGTTGCCGGATACGGCGGTGCAGGAGGCGCGCGAGCGTGTAAGGGTGGCCGTCGCTAACAGCAGATTTAAATCCCGACCAAGAAGGTCATCGTAAACCTGGCCCCGGCGAACCGGCGCAGAGAGGGTCCGGCGTTTGATCTGCCCATTGCGCTGGCCGTGCTGGCCGTTTCGGGAACGATTCCTCCGGAGAGTCTCGGCCGGGCCGGCGTGGTCGGCGAGCTATCTCTCGACGGCGGCCTGCGCGGGATACGGGGGACCCTTTCGATGGCCGAGGCGGCCCGGCGGGAAAACCTTCCCCGGATGGTGCTGCCGGAGAGCAACGCTCTGGAGGCGGCCTCCATCGGCGGCGTCGAGGTGTACGGTGTTCGGAGTCTCGGGCAGGCCGTGGCTCTGCTCAAGGGAGAGGAGCGGGCGATACCGGTAGAGCCCTCCGGGAACGGACGAGTCCCTGAGCATGCCGAGCCCGAGGTTCGGGATGACTTCGCGGACGTGGCGGGACAGCAGTTCGCCAAACGGGCTTTGGAGGTGACGGCCGCCGGGGGGCACAACGTGC
>JALYGE010000089.1 GCA_030777225.1 Actinomycetota bacterium | reverse complement strand
CCGCGAGTATTCGCCGGGCGCCGTCCTGGTCGGCATCCTGGGCTCTCTGTACGCGGCGATGCAGTTCTTCGGCGGTCCGGCACTCGGCGGGCTCTCGGACCGCGTAGGGCGTCGGCCCGTGCTGCTGTTCTGCCTCTTCGGGGCCTCGATGGCCTACCTACTACTAGGGCTGGCGACCACCCTCCCCATGCTCGTAGTTGCCGTCCTTCTGGCCGGCGGCGCGAGCGCCACCCTGGCAACGGCCCAGGCCTACATTGCCGACAGCACCGGACCGGAAGACCGGGCGAAAGGACTGGGCCTGATCGGGGCCGCCTTCGGGCTCGGCCTGATCACCGGCCCCGCCGCCGGTGGCCTTCTGAGCCTCCATTCTCTGAGCGCCCCGGCCTTCGCCGCCGCCGCGGTCGCCTTCTCGAACGTGCTCTTCGGCTTTTTCGTCCTGCCGGAGTCGCTTCCCAAAGACCAGCGAACGAAGACGCCCCTGATCCGGCTAAACCCGGCCTCGCAACTGAGAGGTGTACTGAGCCTGGAGAGCATCCGGCCGCTACTGCTCGTGGTGTTCCTGCTGAACCTCTCCTTCGCCGGACTTCTGACGAACTTTCCGCTCTTCAGCAACGTCCGTTTTGGGTGGGACGCCACGGCCAACGCCTTCTTCTTCGCGTTCGTGGGGATGTGCGCCGTGCTGACGCAGGGAGTCCTGATCGGCCAACTGCAACCCCGGTTGGGCGAGCGGCGGCTGGTGCTCGGCGGCCTCTTTCTAATGGCCGCGAACCTGATGCTCATGTCGGTTCTGCCTTACGGGCTCTTGCTCTACCCGGTCGTGGGGATGCTGGCGGTCGGGGCGGGACTCGCCATCCCGTCGGTGACGGCCCTCATCTCACACCGCGTCCCCGGCGACTCGCAGGGCAGGCTCATGGGCGGCGTCCAGGCCATCCTGAGCCTCACCCTGATCCTCGGTCCGCTCATCGCGGGCGCCGCCTTCGACTACGTGGGCGTGCCCGCCCCGTACTGGCTCGGAGGCCTTCTCGCCGCGCTGGCCCTGCTGGTCGCCGCGCGGACGCTGCTACCGGGCCACAAAACCGCCGAGTATTCGGTCGCGTACAACCCGGAAAAGGGAGCATAAACCATGACTTCTTACCGCATTTTGCAGATTGGCATTATAGTCCTTACCCTTTGTACGGCCCTGATCCACCTGCAACTAAACTTCCCCGACCCCATGTTTATCCTGAACGGACTCGGATACCTGGCGCTGCTGGCGGCGCTGTACCTGCCGATATCTCAGCTCCAGGACTACCGGCACCTCGTGCGCTGGACGCTCGTCGGTTACACGGCGCTGACAATCTTTCTGTGGATACTGTTCGGGGCGCGCACGCCGATAGGCTATATAGACAAGCTGGTCGAGGTGGCCCTGATCCTGCTCCTCCTCATAGAGTCCCGGCGGAGCTGCTAGGCCACCCATCGCCAGGTCGTAAACAGCGCCGTCAGCGCGACCCCACCCCCGGCGCTAACCACGAGCCAGACTAGCAACGCCGGCCGGCTGCGCGACAGCAGGTAGCCGAGCACGAGAAAGAGCGGAAAAACACCCAGCATAAAGCGCGGCAGGCTCATCAGCGGGAACAGGGGGCTCGGGGTGAGTATCGGCAACAACATGATGAAGAAAGAGTAGAGAAACAGCCCCGGCGGCAGCACGACGAACCCGACGCCCAGGAGCACGAGCAAAAGCGCCAGGAAGACCAGGTTCAGCGTGTTCGAGGCTTCGAGCGACGGTACGGAAGAGGAGCCCGTAAACAGCGCCACCGGCCTCAGAAAATAACCTGCTCCGTCAACGGCGGTCTGCCAGGCTTGCTGCATCGTGGCGACGGGGCTGACGAACGTGCGGCCCCAGTACTCCTCCTGCTGGCGGGCGGAGATCATGGGGTCTCCGAACCGTCCGGCCAGGAAGATACCATACGCGAGGAGTCCCGCCGGCACCAGAACGATGCCTGCCAGGCCGCCGGAGCCGAACTCCCGCCGGTTCCGGTACCACTCAACGAGCAGCGGGATCAGGAGCAGCAGCCCCAGGTTGCGGGTGGCGGCGGCCAGCCCGCCCATCAGCCCGGCGAGCAACAGGTCCCGGCGCGTATACAGCGCCCACACGCTGCCGGTCGTAAACACCAGGAACAGCGCCTCCGTGTAGACGGCGTTCAGGAAAAAAGCCGTCGGAAAGAACGCCAGGGACAGCGTGGCCGCCCGGGCAACACGAACGTCGTAGAGACGCTCGGCTATGCCGTAGAGGAAATAAAGGGTAAAGAGGGTCGCGAGAAGCGAGATCGCAACTCCCCACAACGCCGGCCCGCCACCGAGGGCCGTCCCGAGCCGCACCAGCATCGGATAGAGAGGAAAGAAAGCCGTCGAAGCCGGTGCGCCCGCCCCGTAACCCTCCGTGGCGATCTGCGCGTACCAGGCTCCGTCCCAGTGCGCCCAGTAGTTGAGAAACCCCGGCGGCTCCAGCGGCGCTCCGGCAGGCTCGGCCTGCGGCAGGAAGGCGTGCGCCAGCGCGCCAGCCCCAAGAAAGAGCAGCCGCGAGGCGACGAAGACCGCGAGCACGAACGGCCAGGCGGAAGCGGGCTTGCCGCCGGCGCTCCTAGTAGCGGAGGTTCGGGCCACGGGCTATCGCCCACCAGGCCCCGGCGAAAGCCAGAACCGTGAGCAGGACGACGACGGCGAGCGCCGGGTAGGGGTTCAGGTCCGAGGTCTGGAGCGTCGCGTAGCGCGCGGCGTCTACGGTGTGAAAGATCGGGTTGAAGAGCGTCGCCGTCCGCAGAACGGGCGGCAGCATGTCCACCGAGTAGAAAACTCCGCCCAAAAACGCGAGCGGTTGAATTACCACGTTGGTGAGCAGGGAAATGTGATCTATCCGGGTGGCGAGAGCCCCAACCGCGGTCCCGATGGAGGAGAAGATAAACGCGGTGAGAATACCGATAGCGAGCAGCAAGAGTGGGTGGGCGACGCCCACCCCGATAAACGGCGCGCCCACCAGGAAGACTCCGGCCCCGATCACCACGCCCCGCAACGTGCCGCCCAGCGCGTAAGCCAGGGCTATCTGGAAGTCGCTCATCGGGCTGATGAGCACTTCGTCTATGTAGCGCTCCCGCTTTGCGTCGAAGACCGACCAGGACGAGTTCATGTGCGCCCCCGTGACCAGGTTCATGAACGCGATGCCCGGGAGTATGAACTCCAGGTAAGGCACGCCCTCGACCTCCCGGATGCGAGAACCCAGCGCCAGACCGAACACGACGAGGTACAGAAGAGATGTCAGGAGCGTCGGGACGATGGTCTGCATCCAGACCCGGGCGAAGCGCAGGACCTCGCGCGAGAGCAGCGTCCGGAACGGCCGGTCGACGAAGAATGGCTTTTTAGCCAACATTGCGGCCCACCACCTTCAGATACACGTCCTCGATGTTAGAGACCCCGTAGCGCTCTTTCAAGCCCAGGCTTGTATCCTGGGCCGCGACCTGGCCGTCGTTGATCAGGGCGATCTCGTCGCACAGCTCCTCGGCTTCTTCCAGGTAGTGCGTCGTGAGCAGTATGGTCAGCCCGCCGCGGTTTAACTCCCGGATATACTCCCACAGCCGGTATCGCAGCTCCACGTCCACCCCGGCGGTAGGCTCGTCGAGAAAGAGCACCTTCGGATCGTGCATGAGGGCGCGGGCGAAGAGCACCCGCCGCTTCATGCCGCCCGAGAGGGTGTTTACCCGCTGCTTGCGCTTCCCGGTGAGGTCGAAGCGCTCTAGCAACTCTTCGGATCGTTCGCGAGCCTTTTTCTTGGGTACGCCGTAGTAGCCGGCGTGGTAGAGCATCGTCTCCTGGACGGTCAGGAACTTGTCCAGGTTCACTTCCTGCGGGGACACCCCGATCATGGCCCGCGCCTCCCGAAACTCCTCGTAGGCGTCCCTCCCGAAGACCTCCACGGTCCCCGAGTCAGGCCGCACGAGGCTCACGATGCTGTTTATGAGCGTCGTCTTACCCGCCCCGTTCGGACCGAGCAGCCCGAAGAACCTGCCGGCCTCTATCTCCAGCGAGACCCCGTCCAGTGCCACGAGGCCGTTCGAGTAGGTCTTGCGGAGGTCCTGGACCTTGAGCGCCGGCATCCGGCCATTCCGCAGCGCGCTCACGAGCCCAGCACTTCCAGCGCCGCCTTCTCGCCCGAGAGTATGGAGCCGTTTATAGAAGAGTCTTCCGTATACTCTCCGGCGAGAATTAGGCCCGGCGTCGCCGTGCGGTTTGCGGGTAGACGGTCGTGCGTACCCGGCGGCTGGGCGAACTGGGCGAAGGGGATGCGGTAGATAGCGAGCGGGTGGAGATCGGCGTTCGGGTACCACTCACTTATTTCTTCCACGCCCCTGCGGTACAGCTCTTCGTCGGGGAGCTCCATGCCGCCGAGCGCGACGGCGCAGACGAGATTCTGGCTCTCCGGGGCGTAAGATCGGGAAACATTGCTTATCTGTACGACGTTGTTCAAAAGTCCTCCGTCATCGGCGTTGAGTAAAATCTTATTCTCACGGTTCAACCCGCCGGTCGCGTAGTAAATGCACGTCTGTCCGACTGCGGCGCGAGGAACACCCTCGTTCGTAAGCCGTCCCGCAGAGGGGGCGTCGGTTGCGACGACGACCGCGTCGGCCTCGTACTCGTTACCGTTGGCCCGCACACCGGGTACGCGGCCCTCCTCCCAGAGAAGATCCTCTACGGGGCTGTTCAACACTACCGCGTCCTTTGGCAAATGCGAGGCGAGTTGACGCGGGATCTCCCCCATCCCCCACGCCGGCACCGCCGTCTCACCAGTGGCCAGCATCCTGAAGGTAAACCGGAAGACCCGCGAGGAAGTGCCGAGCGTCCGGTCCAGAAAGATGCCCCCGTAGAACGGCCGAAAAAAGTCGTCTATAAATCGCTCCGAAAATCCTTGTTCTCTTAGATACTCAAAGGTCGTAGAGTCGCCGTCCTTGCTTTCGCCGGCGGCCTCAGCCCCTCCGGAAACGTTGCTCGCGGCGAGCTTGAGGGTACGGAGCTTGTCGCCGAAAGTGGCAACGTCCGCGGCCAGCGACGGGAGGGCGGCGCCGGGGTCTCGCCGCGGGTCCGAGAGCACGCTCTTCTGGCGGCCCTGGCAGACGATTGCTCCGGGATCGAACGGTTTCAGGTTCAGCTTCTCGTGGTCGAGGTGACGCCGGGCCGCCGGGTAGGCGGTGAAGTATACCTGGAAGCCCCGGTCGAGCAGGAAGCCGTTCTTTTCGTCCGTGCGGACGCGGCCGCCGACGCCGTCGGACGCCTCGAAGACGATAACCTCGGCCCCTCTCTCGTGCAACACTTTTGCGCAGGTGAGGCCGGCCAGGCCGGCCCCGACGATTATCACTTTCATGATCCGCAGAGTTTAACGCTCCTGCAACCCGGCGACCACGAGAGATCGCGCGCTACACCATCTGTACCTTATACTTCTATCGGGATGTTGACGAGGTTGAGCTTGTTACTGGCGCAGAACGGGGACCCGGAAGGGTTTCTGGAGGTCATTCAGGTATCTTTCCGGGAACTCGCCCGGGAGATAGCTAGCCGGGCGCCGCGGATAACCGTAGCGCTCGTCATTTTTCTGATCTTCGTGGTCATCGCCCTGGTCTTACGCCGCGCCCTCAAGACTGCGCTAGGGCGAATGACGCTGGCGCCTCGCATCCGAATCCTGATCGTTCGGATAGCCCTGATCTCGGCCCTCGCGGTGGGCGCCCTGGTATTTCTCGTCGTGGCTACCGGGGCCTCGCTGGGCCGGGTCATAACAGGGTTTGGTTTGCTCTCGGTCGGCGTCGGCCTCGCGCTCAAGAGCCCGCTGGAGAACATGATCTCCGGCATTATCACCATCCTGGTCGCCCCGTTCAGGATCGGGGACGAGATCGAGGTATCCGGCTACACGGGAAAGGTCGAGGACATCAGCATTCACGACACCATCCTCCGCACCTTCGATGGCAAACGGGTCGCGATCCCGAATATAGACGTCTACCTGAACGCCGTGGTGAACCAGACCGCCCACCCGATACGCCGCTACGACGTAACAGTCGGCGTTCACTACAACGACGACTTGCCGAAAGCCGTAGAGATAGCCCGGGAATCCCTGAACTCGACGGAAGGTGTGCGAGAAACTCCAGAGCCTGTGGTGCTGGTAGAGACGCTGAACGCATACTCGGTGGATATGATCCTGCGCTTCTGGTCGGACCCTACCATGCAAAACCAGTTCAAAGTCATCTCCGACGTGACGACCAGCGTCAAGCTCGCCTTCGACCGGGAGGGGATCACCATCCCGTTCCCGATCAGCACGCTCCACATTCCCGAGGGCGAGGCGAAAGGCGCGGGAGAGCTCCAGATCCGCGTGACCGACGAGTCTTCCAACTCAGACAGAAAGAAAGAGTAAGAAACACACCCGCCAGGTAGTCTAAGGGACAGAGGGCGATACGTTCCTCTCTCGGGCCGGCGCCATCCTCCCCCGCACCGTGGAGCGCTGGCCCCCTCTCCAAGGCGGCCAGTCGAGATACGCTATGCTGTCTGTTTGTGGACTCCGGGCGCGGCAGGTCGGGCGGTGAACTCCGGGAACTGGTCCGGCTGTTCTTGAAGCTGGGTTTTCTGGCCTTCGGCGGCCCGGCGGCACACATCGCCATGATGCACGAAGAGGTCGTAACCCGCCGGAAGTGGATGGACGACCAGGAGTTTCTGGACCTGGTAGGCGCCACGAACCTCATCCCCGGCCCGAACTCGACGGAGCTGGCGATCCACCTCGGCAGGGTGCGGGCGGGATGGCGCGGTCTCCTGGTGGCGGGGGCATGCTTCATAGTTCCGGCGGCCCTGATCGTTCTGGCGTTCGCCGTGCTCTATGCCCGCTACGGGAGCACTCCAGAAGCCGACCGTCTGCTGTACGGGATCATACCCGTGATCATCGCCGTGATCGCCCAGGCACTCTGGGGCCTCTTGAAGACCGCCGTCAAAGGCACGCTGACCGCCACGGTCGGCGTACTGGCGCTCATACTCTACCTGCTGGGCATCGGCGAGATACCGTTGCTCGCCACCGGCGCGGCAACCGTGCTGCTGGCGAGGGTCGGCTTTCGCGGGTGGCGCGGCACGCTCTCGGTCGTCCCACTCAGCTTACCTCTGGGACTTCTGCAGGTCTCGTTGGGCGGACTTTCCGGCATGTTCTTCAGCTTTCTCAAGATCGGGGCCGTCCTCTTCGGCAGCGGGTACGTGCTGCTGGCCTTTCTGCGCACGGAGTTCATAGCCTCGGGACGACTCACGGAGCAGCAGTTGCTGGACGCCGTGGCCGTCGGGCAGTTCACCCCCGGCCCGGTGTTTACGACAGCGACGTTTATCGGGCACCTGCTGGAGGGGGTGCCGGGGGCCGTTCTCGCCACGGTCGGCATCTTCCTGCCGGCCTTCATCTTCGTCGCTTCGACCGGACCGATCATCCCGCGCCTCCGCCGCTCGACGGTGATGTCCAACCTCCTCGACGGCCTGAACGTTACCTCCCTCGCCCTTATGGCGGGCGTCACCTGGCAACTGGGCCGCAACGCCATCGTGGATCCCTTCTCGGCGCTCCTGGCCCTGGCTGCGCTCTTCTTGCTGATCCGCTTCAAAGTCAGCACCGCGTGGTTGGTGATCGGGGGTGGCGCTTTGGGTTTTCTCTATAGGAGCGTTACTGGCTAGAACTATTTTGATAACAACGGTTTGAGAATTTTATTCTAGCTGAGCGTACACATTATCATTACTAACTATATGGAGCGGCTAAATGCGCCTAACAAAACCCGGTGGCGGGTAAGGTGAAGGCATGGCTAAGAAACTAAGAAACTCGTCACCGATGGACTGTGGGAAG
>JALYGE010000088.1 GCA_030777225.1 Actinomycetota bacterium | reverse complement strand
GGAGAGCTATCGCCAACGCTGCTTCTCCACGGTGGCGGCTTTGATGCCGCCGATTTTTCCTACCGGTACACCATCGAGCCTTTATCTCGCCTGCGCCCCGTACTCGCTTTCGACTGGCCGGGATACGGAGGGAGCGACAAACCGGACCTCCGGTACGACCTTGCCTACTACGCACGCTTCCTCGAGCGTCTAATGGATTCGTTGGGCATCGAGCGTGCCGCCCTTGTCGGTATCTCTATCGGGGGTGGAGCGGCGCTCTCCTTCGCGCTGTGTTCGCCGGAGCGGGTAGAGAAACTAGGCCTGTCGGCGAGCTACGGGCTCGGCAAGGACGTCCCTCACGGAAGGCTTGGGTACTTCCTCGTACACGCTCCGTTGGCTGCAGATTTGGTCTACGCACTCTTGCGCCGAAGCCGCCGCTCGCTCCGTTGGGGGCTGCGCAGAATCGTCCACAATCCCCAGGTGGTGAGCGACGAGCTCGTCGAGGAAGCTCGCCGTCTCTTGTACCAGCCTACGTCAGGTCGGGCGTTCCGCTCGTTCCGCAGAAGCGAGGTGGGGTGGTACGGGCTGAACACCGATCTCTCGGACCGCTTGAGCGAACTAGCTGTGCCAACCCTCCTGGTCTACGGCGAGCGCGACCGAGTGGTGCCAGTAGAATGGGCGCGAAGAGCACACGAGCGCCTTCCAGACTCGGAGTTGCGCGTTCTGCAAGGCTGTGGTCATTGGCCGTCGCGCGAGTACCCGAACGAGTTCAACCGAGTGGTCGCAGGCTTCCTGTCCCGCTGAACGTGAGGAGTTTTCCTTCTTCCGGCGGGCAGCGTTCGAGGATGGGCCGCTCGGGGTTCGGGCTCTTCTCACAGAGAGCGTAGACTATGCCCGCAGCGTAGGGGACTCGCTCAAGACGCAGGTCTACGAGGCTCTGCGGCACGTGGCGCAGGGCTTCCTCGACTATCCGCAGAACGATCTTTCGTCCGAGCCTGACATGCTGCGCGAGATCTACGATAATTCCCTGACCGTGCTTTACAGGCTACTCTTTGTCCTCTACGCGGAATCGCGAGATCTCCTGCCAGTACATGAGAGCGAGATGTACCGGGACACCTACAGTCTGTACGCGATCAAGCACAACGTGGCACGAGAACGACCACTGTTGCCTTCAAGCGCCACGCTGTGGCCCAAAGTGCGGCAACTGTTCCACATCATCAACGAGGGTAGCCCGCCGCTCTCGGTGGCTACATTCAATGGTGGTCTCTTTGACCCCGCACGACATACGTTCCTGGAACGGTACACAGTAGGTGATGGGCATCTTCAGCAGGCCATAGATAAGCTAGCCTGTGTACATGGACAGTTCGTCGACTACCGGGACTGCATTCTCGACCAACTCGCCAAGTTCGAGCGGGCCAAGTTCGCCCAGAGGAGCCGGCGCGGGATGCTGCGGAAGGCTCGGGAGGCGGGCGTGTGCTCGAAGCCGCCTTACGGCTTCCGGGTGAAGGACTCCGGGAGCGGTCTGGAGGTCTCCGAGCCGGAGATGATGATCGCCGGAAAGGTCTTCCGCATGGCCGCGGAGGGCTTTGGTTTGCATGCCATACAGACCCGCCTCTATCACGAGGGTATTCTCTCTCCTACGGGCAAGCCAGTATGGGACGTGCAGATGATAAAGAAGCTCGTAGAAAACGACGCCTATCGGCCGCACACCTTCGAGGAGGTCTCCAGGCTGGTTTCGCCAGAGGTCGCCTCCAACCTCGACCCTGAGAAGAGGTATGGCATCCAGTGGTACAACCGCCAGAAGACGACGACCCGAACCGTCTCCGAGCCGGACGGGAATGGCGGGCGGCGCTACCGCAAGAGGAGGACCTTCCAATGGCGGCCACGGGAGGAGTGGATCGCCATACCCATCGAGCTCGGCAGCCACTTACCCGAGGCCCTCGTTGACCAGGCTCGCGCCGCCTTCGAGGCCAGCAAAGCAGATCCGAGGAGGCATCTCTCAAGAGAGTGGGAGCTCCGGGGCCTCATGCGGTGCTCGTGTGGTGCGAAAATCAGGACTCGCACCACAAAGGACAAGAGAGGCGGTGTGTACCACTATTACATCTGCGGGCGGCGTGGCGTGGAAAAGAAAGCCTGCGGCTGCACACAGGGGTGTATCAGGGCAGAGCCCACGGAGGCCGAGATCTGGAGCTTCGTCTCAGGTCTCCTGAAGGACCCGGAGAGGATCCGGGCTGGCATGGAGAAGCTCATAGAGTAGGAACGCGCCGACGGTAGGGGAGATCCCGAACAGGAAGCGAAGGTGTGGGCGGACCAGGTGGCCGAGTGCGTCCGCCTCAGAACTGCCTACCAGGACCAACAGGCCGCCGGGTTTATGACCCTCAAAGAGTTGGGCGAGCGGCTTCAGAAGCTTGAGGATACCCGCAGAATTGCGGAGGCCGAGTTAGAGGTTCTGGACGCTCACAAGTAGCGCGAGGAGGAGTTGGAGGCCGACCGGGACGCCCTGCTGGAGTACATGGCTGCCGACGTGCCCGAAAGCCTTGACGAGCTCACGGGGGAGGAGCGGAACAAAGTATACAGGATGTTCCGGTTGGAGATCGCGCCCACGCCGGAAGGGTACGAGGTACGGGGCGCTTTTTGTACCTCAGAAACGATGGGTGTCCGTCCTCGACGGTATGAGAACGTGCGAACGAGGAATGCACGCCCATCAAGGGCTGAGGTAAACTTTTGGTGGGGGCATGGCAGAGCGGACGAATGCGCTGGTCTTGAAAACCAGAGGTGGTAAAACACCCGTAGGTTCGAATCCTACTGCCCCCGTACGTTGGACCGGCAAAGACTACTTTGTAAATATTCGATAAATATATTAAAAATTGTTAAGATGTTAGAGACTTTTACGTTTGAAGTCTGTACACTACGGGTAACTCCTCAGGTTGAGGACGAATGCAGGCCGCTTGGAAGAACAAATGAACAGAAAAGGAGGTACTGTATGAAGAAACTGACTTTGCTAGTTGCAGCGGCTTTCGTGGCCACGCTGCTCATGGCGTCCATGGCTCTCGCGCAGGGTACCACCATGCCGGGTGGCACTACCATGATGGGTGGCACCACCATGATGGGTGGCGGTGGCACCACCATGATGGGTGGCACCACCATGATGGGTGGCACTGCTGCCGGCCAGGGAGCGACGGGCGACCTGCCGACCAGCGGTGGTCCGGCTATTCTTCTGCCGGCGGCTGCTCTTCTTCTGGGCTCGGGCATTCTGACCTACGCCGTGCTGCGGCGCAGGTAGTATCACCCAGTAGCAAGCTAGAGGATCCCGCCGACACCGACGGAATCCAGTCAAAAGCAAGTAGAGACGGAGGAGAGCCTGCACTCCTCCGTCTTTTTCGTTTGAGATTATTTTGGTCGGAATTCGGGTCGTACTGAAAGCGTTCTGTCAGTGAAGCTGGAAACGGGTGGCGAAGCACTGTATCCGAGAGTCGGGGCGGACGCAAGGTATCATTTGCGGGATGAAATATAGCTGGGATACCGTAGGGGGAAACGGGTGGACGATACGCGCATAAACTCGGATAACACCATTATGGAAGCTATCGGGATCGAGGTTACCGAGGTTTCCGAAGAGGAGGTCGTCGCAACCATGCCGGTTCACGGGGCGACGAAACAACCCTTTGGAATCTTGCACGGCGGCGCTTCTCTGGTCCTGGCCGAAACGGTGGCGAGTCTCGGGACCTATAACCTCATAGACCAGGAGAACGAGCTCGCGGTCGGGCTGGAGATCAACGCCAACCACATCCGAGCCAAGAGCGAGGGTGTAGTCACCGCGATCGGCAGACCGCTCCACCAGGGCCGCAAGATCATGGTCTGGGACGTCCGCATAACCGACGAGGACGACAAGCTCATCTGTGTCTCGCGCTGCACGGTCGCCGTAGTCCCGAAAGAGGAATAAAGAAGGAAAAGTGAGCCGCCCAGGACTCGAACCTGGAACCTAGAGATTAAGAGTCTGAAATGGTAGGTTCCAGTCCATGCTAATCTGTCCGTAGATTTAGCTTTTTTGCAGGTATTTTACGACTCAGATGGCGCAGGTGCGTCCGCCGTGTACGCGCCCGTACCGGCCTGGTTGCAGTACGGTTGCAGTAAGCTCGAATTATTCCTTGATCTGGAGATACGCGCGGCGGCGATTCGCCGTCGCGCAGTCAGAGGATGATTCTCCTTTGGACTTGACCCCGGACGGCGGACAAACCAGAGTTTCGGATGTCAACGCCGACGAAGGAGGTCCACAAAGTGCCGGGAGCCACACCAAGCTACCCGCCTGAGAATTTAAACGAGAAGCCGTCCGCCTCGTCCGCTCCTCGCCGGATAAGAGTGTCGCCCAGATCGCCAGGGAGCTTGGCGTCTCGGACAACTCGCTGCGTAGTTGGGTAAAGCAGACAGAGATCGATCAGGGAGAGCGGAAAGGTCTAACTACCGAGGAGCGCGAAGAACTTAGGGAACTTAGGAAGCTCCGCAAAGAGGTCAAGGTCCTGCGCCAGGAGAAAGAGATCCTCCGAAAAGCTGGGTAAAGCTCTTGGCTGGCCTTTTTTGCGAGGGAAGACGGGATCCGGTGAGTCTGCTTACAGGCTCATCGATGCGGAGAAGGCCAACTATTTGATCTCGCTGTTGTGCCGGATACTGAAGGTTTCGAGGAGTGGCTACTACGATTGGAAGGACCGTCCACCTTCAAGTAGAGCCAGAGAAAACGCCGCCCTCATCGAGAGGATCAGGGAGATTCACAACAGGAGCCGCCAGAGCTATGGCTACCCGCGGGTCCATGCTGAACTCAGAGCTCTTGGAGTGCGCTGTAACCGCAAGCGGGTAGCCCGGCTGATGCGCAAGGCGGGCCTACGGGGCTGCATCCGAGGGTGCAGGAAACGCACCACCCGCCAAGACAAACACGCCACACCCGCCCCAGAGACCTCGTGAACAGGAACTTCACTGCTGAGGCTCCGGACAGAGTCTGGACGGCGGACATAACTTACGTCCATACTCGGGAAGGCTTCCTCTATGTGGCCTTCATCCTCGATGTCTACTCCCGGCGGGTGGCATCCCCAGCAAGCTCCCGACCAGGAACATCAGGACGTAGACGATGATGCTGGGACTCATCATCGTATGCTCGATGAAGCCGAGCATCTGGTCGCGAGCTATCTCCGAGGTGCTCGCCGCTCCGTAGACGCCGTAGTATCCGGCGTTGTGGGCCGCCCAGCCCAGGAACCCGATCAGGGCGAGCCCGCCGCCGACGTGGCCGAGGACGGTGCTGCACTCGCGCAGCAGGTGCATCAAACCGAGGATGGCGGGCACGAACAAGACCACGCCGACCATATTCAGGACGGCCGCCACCTGCCATAGACCGGGGTTCGCGGCTATGGCGGCGAGCTGCTCGGCTCCCTCCTCCGTGCCGCCCTCGATGTAGAGGCGGATCATGTCCGACCCCCCGAAGGCGAGCGGCGCCAGGATCAGGCAGATTCCAGCCACCGCCCGGCGGAAGTTGTTTGCGTCGTTTATCTTCAGCATACGTATCTCCTTTCTACTGGTTTGCGATGCCGTAAGCACTCTAGGAGCCTCACCGTCCCATCGTCAGAGGCAGGAGTCCCGATTTCTTTGGGAAATGGTTCCCGAAATTTGGGACTCCTGCCTCGTGTAATGGTTAGTGATCTTTATGACGGCCGGAGCTTCGCGAAGATGGCTGTGGTGATCCCGGAACTCGCCCTTGCATGAGTCCTTCGACCTGGCGAAAGACGGAAAATGCCGTCCGATCCTCTATAATCGGGTTGATCACACACGGCCCTGAAAAGAGGTTGCAGACATGGCGAACGATTCTTTCGGAGCGAGCACTACGCTGAGTACCGGTTCTCGCGATGTAGAGATTTACAGTCTCAAAAAGCTCGACGAGCAGGTCCGGGGTGACGTATTCTCGCTACCGTTCTCGATACGGGTGCTGCTGGAGTCTCTGCTGAGAAACAACGGCAGCAAGTTCGTTGACGATGAGACCGTCGAGATGCTGTCTAACTGGCCGGATACTATTGGGGAGGAGTTGCCGTTTCTGCCGGCGCGGGTCGTCATGCAGGACTTCACCGGCGTCCCGGCGGTCGTGGACTTGGCGGCGATGCGTTCCGCGATGGACAAGCTCGGCGGGGACCCGGCCAAGATCAACCCGCTGGTCCCTTCCGACCTCGTCATAGACCACTCGGTGCAGGTGGACGTGTTCGGCAACGCGATGGCGCTCCAGTTCAACGCCGAGCGGGAGTTCGAGCGAAACAAGGAGCGCTATGAGTTCTTGAAGTGGGGCCAGCAGGCGTTCGACGACTTCACCGTCGTGCCGCCGGCGACCGGCATCGTCCACCAGGTGAACCTGGAGTATCTGGCGAAGGTCGTGCAGACGCGGGACGGGGTCGTCTTCCCGGACACGCTCGTCGGCACCGACAGCCACACCACCATGATCAACGGTCTCGGCGTCCTCGGCTGGGGCGTGGGGGGCATCGAGGCGGAGGCCGTCATGCTTGGCCAGCCGTACTACATGCTGGTTCCCGAAGTCATCGGCTTCAAGCTCACCGGCGGCCTGCGGGAAGGCGTAACCGCCACCGACCTGGTCCTCACCGTAACCCAGATACTCCGCTCGCACGGCGTCGTCGGCAAGTTCGTCGAGTTCTACGGTGATGGGCTTTCGAAGCTCACCCTGGCCGACCGGGCGACCATCGCCAACATGTCCCCCGAGTTCGGGGCGACGACGACCTTCTTCCCGGTGGACGCCGAGACGCTCAAGTACCTGCGCGGCACGGGCCGCGACGAGGAGCTTGTGGACCTCGTGGAGCGCTACTACAAGGAGCAGAACCTCTTCCGCACCGACGAGACGCCGGAGCCGCGCTTCTCCGAGACGCTGGAGCTGGAGCTGGCGTCGGTCGAGGCTAGCCTTGCCGGGCCGCGGCGGCCGCAGGACCGGGTCGCGCTGGAGGATATGCAGACCTCCTTCCGGCAGGCGCTGGCGCAGATGGTCGACCCTGATAACGCCCTCGTACGCAACGGCGGCAACGGGGAGTGGGAGGATCCCTACGACGAGGCCGACGCGGAGTCGTTCCCGGCCAGCGACACGCCGAACCCGGACATCCCGGTCGGCGGGGACCGAAGGCCCGGCGTGCCCCGTCAGGAGGCTCCTGAGGGGACGGAGGACGACTACGCGGAGGAATCCGCCGAGTCGTTCCCGTCGAGCGACGCTCCGGCGGACATGGCGGGCGTTACCAGCGAGGGCGAGGGCGACCCTGCGGCCGGCGGCGCGCAAACCGAAACCCCCGAGGCGGTGCCGGAGGGCAGCGTCACCGTTACGCTCGACGGTGAGGAGGCGCGCATCGGCCACGGCTCGGCAGTCATAGCGGCGATTACGAGCTGCACCAACACCTCCAACCCGTCCGTCATGATCGGTGCCGGCCTCCTGGCGAAGAAGGCCGTCGAGAAGGGCCTCACGGTCGAGCCGCACGTCAAGACGAGCCTCGCGCCGGGCTCGAAGGTGGTCACGGAGTACCTCGAAGCCTCGGATCTACTGCCGTACCTGGAGCGGCTAAAGTTCAACGTCGTGGGCTACGGCTGCACAACGTGCATTGGAAACTCCGGCCCGCTCCCGGAGCCGATCTCGGAGGCGGTGGAGGAGAATGATCTGGTGGTCGCCGCCGTCCTCTCGGGCAACCGCAACTTCGAGGGGCGCATCAACCCGGACGTAAAGGCGAACTACCTGGCCTCGCCGCCGCTGGTCGTCGCCTACGCACTGGCGGGCCGGGTGGACGTAGACCTGGCGAACGAGCCTCTGGGCGAGGACGAAGACGGCAACCCTGTCTACCTCAAGGACATCTGGCCGTCTCAGGAGGAGGTCCGGGAGCAGGTGGAGAGCTCCCTGAACCCGGAGATGTTCAACCGGCAGTACGCCGACGTCTACACCGGCAACGAGCAGTGGAATGAGGTGGACGTCCCCGAAGGGGACCTCTACGAGTGGGACCCGGACTCTACCTACGTTAAGGAGCCCAACTTCTTCGACGACCTCTCTCCCGAGCCAGAGCCACTGGAGGACATCGAGGGCGCCTGCGTCCTCGTTAAAGTCGGCGACTCGGTGACGACCGACCACATCTCCCCGGCCGGCGCCATCCCGCGCAACAGCCCCGCCGGCCAGTACCTGCTGGAGAAGGGCGTCGAGCAGCGGGAGTTCAACTCCTTCGGCTCCCGGCGCGGCAACCACGAGGTCATGGTCCGGGGCACCTTCGGCAACATCCGACTAAGGAACCAGCTCCGTCCCGGTACCGAGGGCGGCGTTACCGTGTACTTCCCGGAGAATGAGGAGACCACGGTCTACGAAGCGTCGATGAAGTATCAGGAGGAAGGCATCCCGCTCGTTGTGCTTGCCGGCAAGGAGTACGGCAGCGGATCGTCCCGCGACTGGGCGGCAAAGGGCACCTTCCTGCTCGGGGTGAAGGCCGTCATAGCCGAGAGCTTCGAGAGAATACATCGCTCTAACCTGATCGGGATGGGCGTGCTCCCGCTCCAGTTCGCCGGCGGCGAGAGCGCCGAGAGCCTGGGCCTCGACGGTACCGAGACCTACGATATCGAGGGCATCTCTGGCCTGGAGCCGGGCAAGGAACTTACGGTCAGGGTCCGCCGCGAAGACGGCGATGAGAAAGAGTTCACCACCATCGCCCGCGTGGACTCGCCGGTGGAGGTCGAATACCTCAAGAATGGCGGCATCCTCCACACCGTCCTCCGCCAACTTCTGAACGAGGATAGCTAGAGCAGAAGAGAAGGAGGGGAGCCCGTGTCACAGAAGGTTCTCATCACACGAGAGATCCCCGAGGCCGGGCTCCACCTTCTCGAAGATTTTGACGTAACGGTCCTCTCCGAAGAACCACCGGACCGGAAAGAACTCCTGGAAGCCGTCCAGGGTGCTAACGGTATCCTCTCCATTCTCACCGAAACGATAGACGCCGAGGTCATGGACGCCGCCGGAGACAATCTCAAGATCATCGCCAACATGGCCGTCGGCTACGACAACGTGGACGTAGATGCTGCCACGGAGCGCGGCATCGTCGTCACCAACACCCCCGGCGTCCTGGATGAGACCACCGCTGACACCGCCTTCATGCTGCTCCTGGCCGCCGCCCGCCGGCTCGGCGAGGCCGAGCGCTTTCTGCGGGCCGGGAAGTGGGGCGCCTGGGGTCCGAAGCAGTTTATCGGTCCAGACGTATCGGGGAAAACCCTGGGTATCGTCGGGTTTGGCCGTATCGGCCAGGCTGTAGCCCGTCGCGCAAGAGGCTTCAGCATGGACATTGTCTACACTGCCCGCTCCCGCAAAGAAGAAGCTGAGAAAGAGTTCGAGGCGCGAAAGGTAGAACTGGACGAGCTGCTGGAAAAGAGCGACTTCGTCTCCATCCACACCCCGCTCACCGACGAGACGCAGCATCTTATAGGTGAGAAGGAGCTCGGCGCGATGAAATCCTCCGTCGTCCTCGTAAATACCTCTCGCGGCCCGGTAGTGGACGAAGCAGCTCTCGCCGAAGCCCTCGAAAACAAAAGCATCTTCGCCGCCGGCCTCGACGTGTACGAGGAGGAGCCGAAGGTGCATCCCAAGCTCCTGGAGCTGGAGAACGCCGTGCTTGCTCCACACATCGGCAGCGGCTCCATCGAGACTCGCGACAAAATGGTCGAGATGGCGGCACAGAACTTGCGGGCCGTGTTGAACGGCGAGGAACCGCAGAATCCAGTAAGCGCATAGGGGAGGGCGGCTGGCTACAGGGAATCGCATAGGGCTCGTTACAGGTGCCGCCCGCGGGATCGGACGTCAGGTCGCCCTCACGCTCGCCGAACGCGGCTACGCTGTGGCCGCCAACGATCTCGAAGAGCCGAAGGATACGCTAGAGGATCTACGGCGAACCGGAGCTGAGGCTCTATCTGTGCCAGGCGACGTCTCAGATGAGTCCGCCGTCCGCGGGATGGTCGGGGAGGTCTTGGAGAGCTTCGGGCGGATCGACGTGCTGGTGAACAACGCTGGCCTGATGGCTATAACCCCCGCCGAGGAGACTACGCTCGACGACTGGCGCCGGATGCTGGAGGTGAACCTGACGGGGCCTTTCCTGATGAGCCGGGAGTTCGGGAAGGTCATGTTGGAGCAGGGCTCCGGCAGCATCGTGAACGTCAGCTCGGTGGCCGGGCTGCTTGGTGTAGCGGACCGGGCGGCCTACAACGTGAGCAAGCACGGCCTGATTGGGCTTACCCGCACCCTGGCCGCCGAATGGGGCGGACGCGGCGTCCGCTCTAACGCCGTCTGTCCCGGTTGGGTAAAGACGGAACGCGACCTCGGGGATCAAAGCGGCGGTAACTACTCGGATGCAGACATCGAGGGTCGGGTACCGATGGGCCGTTTCGCCAGCCCCGAGGACATCGCCGCGGCGGTAGCCTTTCTCGCCGACCCGGAGCAGAGCGGCTACGTCAACGGTCATACGCTGTCGGTCGACGGCGGCTGGTTCGCCGATGGGAGTTGGGAGAGCCTCCGACGGCGCAAGCAAGGCTCTTAAACAGAGATTAGGGTCTGGATCAGCCCGGTTCGCCTACGACGGAGATCGAGCGCGCGAGCGACTCCCCCAGGGAATGCGGGTTGCCGTCTTCGTCCTCGACGGTGATGACGGCGTCCAGATCCCGAACTTCTCTTACCGCCAGCAGCCGTCCGGGTACGAGGCCCCGTTCACCCAGATAGTCCAGCGTGGCGGCGCTTTCATCACTGACCTGGGAGATGCGCACCCGCTGGCCGGAGCCAGCTTCAGACAGACGAAAGGAATCGTCCAGCGCCAGAACGCCTTCCGCCGTAGGTATCGGGTCTCCGTGAGGATCGTAGTCCGGGTTCCCCAGAAATTCGGCCAGCCGCTCCGTGAACTCGTCCGAGACGGCGTGCTCGAGCCGCTCGGCCTCGTCGTGTACTTCCCGCCAGGAATACCCGAGGTGCTCCAACAGGAAGGTCTCGATGAGGCGGTGTCGCCGGACCAGACGCAGCGCCTCGCTCCTCCCCAGCTCCGTTAGCGAGGCGCCCCGGTAGCGCTTGTAGACCACAAAGCCCATCTCCTGTAAACGCCCTAGCATGTTGGTCACGGAAGCCGGCGCCACCGAGAGCTGCTCGGAGATGTCCGTCGTCGAGGCAGACCCCGAACCGGCGACCGTCCAGATCGCCTTCAGATAATCCCCCGTCGAAGAGGATAGGGGCCGGGCTGCTACAGGATCCACCATAAGCAATTTCTACCAGACAATATTGTACTCGACTTTTAACTGTAATATAATCTTGATTTAGGGTAAGCTAAAAATACTGTGATGTAGACGAAGGTGTAGCTGGATGTTCGAAGAGGGGCGAGGTATTTCGCGAAGGGATTTCCTGCGGACGGCGGGAGCTGTGGGCGCTTTGGGGGCTTCGGGAGGTGTTCTAGGGGCTCATGCTCGCCGGGCGCTGGGACACGATGGGCAGCATGGGGAAGAAGTAGCCCAGGTGGGGTCCGCGCATAGCTCACACGGCGGAAACGGCACGGCTGGGAGCGTGGACACCTCGCGGTTCGACCCGATGAAGTTTCTACGGGACTTCTACTGGGGTGAAGAGAAGAGAGAAGATGGAAGGGTTGTTCGAGAGTACGAGCTGACGGCCGAGGATGTGGAGATCGAAGTGGCGCCCGGGGTGGTATACCCGGCGTGGGCCTATAACGGTCAAGTTCCGGGACCTACCTTGAGGGCCAGGGAGGGTGAGAGGCTCCGGGTGGTTTTCAAGAACCGGGGGGCGCACCCGCACACGATCCACTTCCACGGCTTCCATCCGGCCAACATGGACGGGGTCTTCGAGCTGGTGGGACCGGGGGAGGGGTTCGTCTACGAGTTCGACGCCGAGCCTTTCGGGTGCCACCTGTACCACTGTCACACCTCGCCCTTGAAGAAGCACATCGAGAAGGGGCTCTACGGGGCGTTCATCGTGGACCCGCGTGAGGGACGACCGGAGGCCGACGAGTTGGTGATGGTCATGAACGGCTTCGACACCAACTTCGACGGCGGGAACGAGGTCTACGCGGTCAACACCGTGGCTTTTCACTACCAGGACAACCCCATAGAGATAAGAAAGGGAGCTCTGGTCCGGGTCTACGTCGTTAACGTGCTGGAGTTCGACCTCATCAACAGCTTCCACACCCACGCCAACTTCTTCGACTTCTACCCGACGGGGACGCGGCTGGAGCCTTCGGAGTTCACCGATACCAAGATGTTCGTCCAGGGGGAGCGCGGGATCATGGAGTTCCGCTACAACTTCCCCGGCCTGTTCATGTTCCACGCCCACGTCAGCGAGTTCGCCGAGCTTGGCTGGATGGGCTTGTTCGACGTCAGGGAGTAGGGAGGATGGAAGAGAGAAAGCGCGGACCGGGCTGGGTGCTTCTGGGACTCTTGCCGCTGCTGGGGTTGGGACTTCTCCTGGCTTTCATCGTGATCAACGGCGCGGGGGTGAGCCGGGACGACGCCCCGCCCGTGGAGGACCTCTCCGTTCAGCGCGTGAGCCTGCCGACGGAGAACCAGTTCGTGGTGCGCGTTCGTAACGGCGGCCCGGACCTGGTGACCATAAGGCAGGTCTCGGTAAATGAGGCCCTCTGGGACTACGAGGTAGAGCCCGGCGCCACGATCCCTCGCCTCGGTTCGGCGGAAGTGGTCATACCCTACACGTGGGTCGAGGGTGAGGCATACGAGATAGGGCTCATCACCAACACGGGGGCCACCTTCGACGCGGAGGTTCCCGTGGCGCTCCTCACGCCGGGATTCTCGGCGGGGACGTTTCTAAGTTACGCGCTCATCGGGATCTACGTCGGCGTCATCCCGGTGTCGCTGGGGCTTTTGTGGTTCCCGTTCCTTCGGCGGCTCGGTTCTTCGGGCATAAACTTCGTTCTGGCTCTTACGGTGGGCTTGCTCGTCTTCCTGGTGCTCGACACGTTGCTGGAGGGGGTGGAAGTGGCAGCGGAGTTGCCGGGCGTCTTCTCCGGGGTTCCCCTGGTGATACTGGTGGCGATGCTGACCTTACTCGGACTCCTAGCCTCCGAGCGGCTGTTCCGACGCGGGCGTGAAGCTGCGAGCCGGCTTGGGACCTCCTACCGGATAGCCGTCGGAATCGGTCTGCACAACCTCGGTGAGGGTCTGGCCATCGGGGCGGCTTTCGCCCTCGGAGAGGCGGCTTTGGGGGTGTTCCTGATCGTCGGCTTCACCCTCCACAACATTACCGAGGGGGTCGGCATCGCGGCGCCCATACTGAAGGAGAGGCCGCGCCTCGTCCACTTCGCGGGCCTGGCGTTGCTCGGGGGTGGACCAGCTATCCTGGGGACCTGGATCGGAGGCTTCACCTACTCGCCCATCGTGGCGGCCGTTTTCCTGGCCGTCGGTGCCGGGGCCATCCTGCAGGTGATCTACGAGGTGGGACGAATCCTCTTGAAGGACTCCGTCCGGGCCGAGAAGGCGGCCCTCTCGTTCCCCAACCTGGCCGGGCTGACCGCTGGTATAGCCATTATGTACTCGACGGCTCTTCTGGTAAGCGTATGAGCTTTTGAGTTTCAGATTTTGACGTAGCGTGATATTAAATGGGAGGATGATCAGCATGACGAATCGCATAGCGTGGAAAACAGCGGATAGAGCGCGGTGATAGAGGCATTTGCCGGCCTTCCACCGGTCGTGCAGGCTTTGATCGCCACCATGTTCACCTGGGGCATGACGGCGACCGGGGCTGCCCTGGTCTTCGCCACCAAAAAAGTGCCTCGCAAGCTGCTGGACGCGATGCTCGGGTTCGCGGCGGGCGTCATGGTCGCGGCGAGCTTCTGGTCGCTGTTGGCGCCGGCCATAGAGCTGTCTGAGGCCGGGTCGTTGCCGTCATGGGTGCCGCCGGTCATCGGGTTTCTGGCCGGCGGGATCTTTTTGAGGCTTCTGGATAGGGTTCTGCCACACTTGCATCCCGGGCTCCCGATGAGCGAGGCCGAGGGGATAGAGACTAGCTGGCGGCGCAGCGTGTTGCTCATCTCCGCCATTACGCTGCACAACATCCCGGAGGGATTGGCTATCGGGGTGGCTTTCGGGGCGGTAGGGGTGGGGCTGGGAGCGGGCGTGCCGGCGGCTTCGCTGGGCGGAGCAATCGCCCTCGCCGTGGGCATCGGGCTCCAGAATTTTCCCGAGGGAACGGCGGTCTCCATGCCGCTCCGGCGCGAGGGGATGTCCCGGGGTAAAAGCTTTTTCTACGGCCAACTCTCCGCCGTGGTAGAGCCTATAGCCGCGGTGGTCGGGGCGGCGGCCGTGCTCGTTGCCCAGCCCATATTGCCCTACGCTCTGGCGTTCGCGGCGGGGGCCATGATCTTCGTCGTAGCCGAGGAGCTCGTGCCGGAGGCCAAGCGGGGCAGTCCTGACATAGCCGCCCTGTCGCTCATGGTAGGTTTCGCCGTCATGATGACGCTCGATGTCGGGTTGGGGTAGCTCCTCACTGTAGGCTCGTCCTGATCATGGCCTCAGAAATCTTCTTCCTGCGAGTCACCGACGTCTAACCGGACCCGCGGGTGGCGGAGTTTTCCGGCCAGGTACGGACGAACCTCGTCCCATTTGCTATATCATCTCGTAGCTGTGGGAGAGGGTTGAGGGAGAGGCTGCGATGAGCGCTATAGGGATACGGGGACAGTTGGTCACGGATTATGAGGTGTGGTCTGAGGCCGCGCTGCTCGTCGAAAACGGCTCTATCGCGGCGGTGAGCCAGGAGGAAGAATTACCGGAAGAGGCCGAGGTTTACGATTACGGAGATTCCTTTCTGCTGCCGGGCTTCGTGGATCTGCAGGTAAACGGATGCTTCGGCATTGACGTCGCCACCGAGCCTGAAAAGCTCCCCGAGCTGTCCGAGAAGCTGCTCGCGACCGGAACGACATCCTACCTGCCGACCCTGATCTCCTCTCCAGAAGACCTCTACGAAGAGGCGTTGCCCGTCCTTGCAGCGACCGAGGGCCGTTCCTCCGGGGCGGAGGTGATCGGAGTTCACCTCGAAGGACCGTTTATCAACCCGGAGAAGCGGGGCGCGCACCCGCAGCCCTTTGTTATATCTCCGGACAGAGGTCTGCTGGGACAGATGATGGAGCTCTGCCCGGTGCGCATGGTTACCCTTGCCCCGGAGCTCGAAGGGGTGAGAGATCTCGCAGAGTTCGCGGCCCGACGGGGAGCGGTCGTCTCCGCCGGCCATTCGGAGGCGACGTTCGAGGCCGCTTACGCCGCGTTCGACGGGCGCGTATCCGGCGTCACCCACCTTTTCAACGCCATGTGTCCCATGCACCACCGCAGGCCGGGGGTCGTCGGGGCGGCCTTCGCGCACCCGCGGGTGGTCTGCGGCCTCATTGTCGATGGCCTCCACGTCCATCCCGAGGTGGTGAGCCTCGCCTTCCGGATGCTCGGCCCGGACCGGATCTATCTGACCACAGACTCCACCGCCGCGACCGGCATGGGTCCGGGCGAGTACGCCATGGCGACTCGGAGGATCTACCAGGACGCGAACATGGCGCGGCTCGGTGACGGGGCGCTCGCCGGCAGCCTCACGACTATGAACGAGGCTTTCCAAAACGTGCTGGCCTTTACCGACTGCACCCTCCCCGAAGCGGTCCGTATGGCGTCGTCGACGCCCGCGCGGCTCGTCGGCGCGGGTCGCCGCAAAGGACGTCTCGTCCCCGGTTACGACGCCGACATAACCGTGCTCGCCCCCGACCTCTCCGTCGAAGCGGTGTGGAGAAACGGCCGCCAGGTCTACTAGAATCTTCGCGGAGGTGAACTATCAGAGGAGGGTGGTAGACATATGGAACATGAGACTAACGGTGTGAAGATCGAGCTTGTTCAGGGCGACATAGCCGCCCAGGCAGACGTGGCGGCGATCGTCAACGCCGCCAATGCTCAACTCCAGATCGGCGGGGGCGTCGCCGGCGCCATCCACCGGGCCGCCGGTCCCGGACTCGCGGAGGAGACATCTCCTCTCGCGCCCATCGAACCCGGGCAGGCGGTCATAACCGGCGGCCACGACCTGCCCAACGAGCATGTCATCCATACCCTGGGTCCGGTGTACGGCTCGGACCACCCCGAAGCGGAGCTGTTGGCGGACTGCTATCGCAACTCCCTGAGAATCGCCGAGGAGAACGGGGTAACCTCTATCGCCTTCCCGGCCATCTCGACGGGGGCTTTTGGCTATCCCTTGGAAGAGGCGACCGAGGTGGCGCTACGAACGGTCCTGGAAGCGACGAGCAGCCTGGAGCGTGTGACACTCATACGTTTCGTGCTGTTTAGCGAACGAGAATTGGAAGCGCACGAGAACAAGCTCTCGGAGCTTCTCGAAGAGTAGGATATCTCGACGATGTGGTAGGGATGATCTCGTCTGCTCCCCGGTTGTTGGTCGGAGATACCGGGTCTCCGGGGGTCAGAGGGCTAGCCGAGAGCGTCCAGTTCGTATCCCTCCCTACCCGAAAGCTGCCGCAGGGCCTCGATTATGGCGCTCAAGGAAGAGGACTTCGTAAGCACCCTCTCTGCTCCGGCCTCCAGCGCCCGCTTGTGCGATACGTGATCTGTGCTTCTGGTCAAAACCAGTATCGGTACGTCGGCTTCCGATTCACGAAGCTCTTTAATGAGGTCTACCCCGTCGCCGTCTGGTAGGCCTAACTCTATTACTGCGACGTCCAGGCAGTCCTCGAACTTTGCCGCCCGTCCCCGCGCCTCCGATAAAGACTTCGCCTCAATAGCTCGAACACCGAGGTCTTCCCGCCACTCCAGTACCTTTGCGGGCGCCGCGCGAAATACGCTGTGTTTCTCGACTAACAACACACATCTCATTTCTAATCCCCAGCCTATCCGTGGCTACTGCCTTCTTATCATGTACGACATACAAATAGTCTCAAACGGCGCCCGCCCGGTGCATCCCCAATGCAGTATTTTTGCGGCGTTTAGAAAATTGAGGTGCAGTTTGAAAACCGGGCGGTTTTGGGAGCTGACCATCATCCTGGTTGCGCCGCACCGCCCGTTCGTGGATGCTTACGGGTATGACAGAGCTGGGAAGACCGGAAGCTCCCGCTTCGGCGTATCGTCGTTATCTGGACGCCGGACAGCTCGGGTTCCAGTGTTGCGGAGATTGCGGGGCGGCTGTGTTCTATCCGCGGATGGTGTGTCCTTTCTGTGGCGGTGAAGACTTGCGGTGGCAGACCAGCGGTGGACGCGGAACCGTCTACGCTACCACCGCCGTTTATCACAGGGACCGCGAGCCCCACAACGTAGCCCTGGTAGACCTCGACGAAGGTTTCAGGATGATGGCCCGCGTCGAGGGCCTCCCGGCGGAGAGGGTGGAGGTGGGGATGCGGGTGATCTTCGAGGTGCGGCGGGAAGATGGCGAGCCCGTCGCGGTCTTACACCGGAGGGCGGTTGAGTCTCCGGGGCGGAACCGCGATCGTCGGGGTGGCGGAGTCGGACCTCGGAGAGGTCGGACCCGGGTTCACGCCGCTGGACCTGATCGGCCAGTCCACAAAGCGCGCCCTCGACGACGCCGGCCTCGCCAAACGCGACGTTGACGGCCTGTTCTCCGCCTCCGCCTACTACCATATGCCCACCCTCTCGGTCGGCGAGTACCTCGGCATTCGTCCCCGCTACTCGGATGCGACGAACATAGGCGGTAGCTCGTTCGTTTCTCATCTGTTGCACGCCGCGTCCGGGATCGAGGCCGGGCTCTGCGAGGTCGCGCTAATAACGTACGGCTCCACCCAGCGCTCCGACGGCGGCAGCCTCGTCTCCGGCTCGGAGACACTTCCCTACGAGGCCCCGTACAAAGCCCGCTACCCGGTCAGCATGTACGCCCTGGCCGCCTCTCGACACATGAGCCAGTACGGCACGACCCGCGAACAGCTCGCCGAGGTAGCGGTCGCCGCCCGCGAGTGGGCAAAGTTAAACCCCAAAGCCTTCAAGCGCGACGACCTGACCGTCGAGGACGTGCTGAGTTCCCGCATGGTCTCATCTCCGCTCAGCGTCCTCGATTGTTGCCTGGTTACCGACGGTGGAGGAGCAGCGATCCTTAGCGCCGCAGACCGCGCCCGTGACCTGCCCAAAGCCCCGATCTACCTGCTCGGCGCCGGAGAGGCCCACCACCACCGCAACATAAGCCAGATGCCGGACCTCACGACCAGCGCCGCCACCGAATCCGGCACCCGGGCTTACGAAATGGCGGGTATTTCGATCGAAGACGTGGATGTAGCAATGTTATACGACGCCTTCACCATAAACACGGTGATGTTTCTGGAGGACCTGGGATTCTGCAAAAAAGGCGAGGGGGGAGCGTACGTGTCCAACGGACGCATAGCTCCCGGCGGGGAGCTTGCGGTCAACACCAACGGCGGCGGGCTCTCATACAACCACCCCGGCATGTATGGGCTATTGCTGATCATGGAGGCCGTCCGCCAGCTTCGTGGGGAGTGCGGCGGGCGTCAGGTCGAGGGGGCCAACGTGGCCCTGGTACACGGCAACGGCGGCGTGCTCTCCAGCCAGGTAACGGCGATCCTGGGTTCCAACGAGGCTTTATAGGGGCGTGTTAGAATCAAAACATGACTGATACGCCGAAAAAAGTAGAGTTGACCGACGAAGAGTGGCGAGCGGCGCTCACCCCCGAGCAGTACCGCATCACGCGCAAAAAAGGCACCGAGCGGGCCTTTACGGGCGAATACCACGACCATAAGGAAGAAGGCGTCTACCGCTGCGTTGCTTGCGGTACCCCGCTCTTCTCCTCAGAGACCAAGTACGACTCCGGCACGGGCTGGCCGAGCTTCTACGCCCCCATCTCCGAAGACAACGTCGAGACCGAGGAGGACCGGAGCCTCTTCATGCGCCGCACGGAGGTACATTGCGCCGCTTGCGGGGCCCACCAGGGGCACGTATTTCCCGACGGGCCGGCCCCGACCGGCCAGCGCTACTGCATAAACTCCGCCGCGCTGCGCTTCGACCCGGACGCGGACCCCGAGTAGCGTCCGGCCGGAGAACGCCCCCACGCCGGTGGTGCCACGCAACAGATTCGAGACGGAGACTACCAAAAGGTGGACGCGCTTGTTGGGAAGGAGTAGGTGACCGACCTCAGCAAGCTCCCACGTTACAGGTTTTAGCTTCATGGGTAGGATAGCCGGCATGCTCCACAATCCATTCAAAACTCTAGGGCGTGGCTTCGCCCGCCTGGCAAAGCTCGCGGCCGTCGGGTTGTCTTTGGTGGTTGCTCTGGAAATGTTGGTCCTGGCGCTCGTAGAAGCGGCCGAGACGGTCCGACGCAAGTTCTGGGACCAGCCGCCGGAAGAAGAGTTTCCCTGGGAAGAGCAGCCGGAGATAGAACTGGAGTATGGCGACGAACACATAAAGCTCTACCCGGACTACGGGAGGCTCTACGAGGACATGCTCGCCGAGATAGAATGTGCGGAGGAGTACGTCTTTGTAGAGACCTTTATCTGGCAGGACGACGGGGTGGGCCGTCGTTTCGTTGACGCGCTGGCGCGCAAGGCGCGGGAAGGGGTCAGGGTCTACGCCGTTTTCGACGAGCTCGCAAACCTGGGACAGTCCGTTGAGTTCAAAGACTTTCCGGCGGAGATCTACACGCTGCGCTTCAGGTCCTTCTCCGGCCCGTTGGACGCGATCAACCCGCGGGGACTGCATCGCGACCACCGCAAGATACTGGCCGTGGACGGCCGGGTGGCGTTCGCCGGAGGGTTCAACATCGGCGAGCTATATACTCGCTGGCGGGGTACGCACTTCCGTCTCCGGGGAGCGCAGGTCCACGACATAGAGCGCGCTTTCATCGGTTTCTGGAACTCCCATCGCCCGGACGACCTGCCCAGCATACCGCCGGCTCAGGGACGCTCCTGGAACCCGGCTATGGTGTTTCACTCCAACGATCCCTACCATCATGTGCATCCGATCCGGGACCTCTACCTGAGGAACATAAACAAAGCCAATGAGCGCGTCTACATCACGAGCGCCTACTTCACCCCCGGACCGGCTTTGAGGGACGCCTTGATGAACGCGGCGAAGCGTGGCGTGGACGTGCAGGTGCTCATCCCCAAGTACTCCAATCATGCCCTCGTGGACTGGCTGGCGCGCCAGCATTTGAGAGAGTTGCTGGAAGCCGGCATCAAGATCTTCGAGTACAAAAACTTCATGGTTCACGCCAAGACCGCCACCGTGGACGGCGAATGGTCCACCGTCGGTTCGGCCAACCTCGACAGTTTGAGCCTCTTCGGGCTCCACGAGACGAACCTGGAAGTCTACAGCAAGCGGCTGGCCGAGAGGTTGGAGGCGATGGTCGAGCTGGATAAGACGAACGCCGACGAGCTTACGATGGAGAAGTGGCAAGACCGCCCATTGCCGGTCAAGGTCGTCGAAGGGGCGTTTATCCCGCTGCGCCTCTTAGGATAGGCTGAAGATCCGGGTAGACGCGGGAGACCTCCCGCCGGGGTTACGAACTGTCGGTGTCGGAGTTGCGGGACGAGGAGGGCAAGAGCAGGCCGATAAGCTCTTCGGCACGTTTCAGAGGTTGCATGCCCGCAACGAGTTCAAAGGGACGGGTACAGGCCTCGCGCCCGTACAGCGCACCATACACCGCCATGGGGGCGAGGTGTGGGCCGAGGGGGCCATTGACCGGGCCTACGTTCTACTTCACTTTATACAGTGGATGTCGTAACTGTTGACCTATAGTGTTGTCGTAGGTGACCATGTGATCCATGAAGCCCTATTCCGAAGATCTCCGTACGAGGATCGCCAGAGCCATCCAAGAAGGCATGTCCAATTCCGCTGCAGCTCGCCTGGTGGAGGGCGCCACCGACCGCGAAGTGTTTGAGGCTTACGTCGAAGAAATGCTCGCCCCGAGCCTGCGCTCAGGACAGATCGTGGTTATGGACAACCTCAGTGCCCACAAGGGAGATCGCATCCGAGAGCTCATTGAAGAGCGGGGCTGCGAGCTACTGTACCTACTGCCTTACTCCCCTGATCTGAGCCCTCATAGAGGAAGCCTTCAGCAAGATAAAAAGTATCCTGCGCTAAGTGGAGGCCAGAGCCGGGAGGCACTGATCGAAGCGATGGGCAGGGCACCCGAGGCGATCACTTCTCAGGACGCAGAAGGCTTCTTCAGACACTGCGGATACCGGTCACCCAGTCAACTATTGTGACCGCTGCTGTAGGGGTCGTTCCGTCCCAGCCCAGCCTCGCGGGCGCGGATGACAGCCTGGGCGCGGTCGGCGACCCGGAGCTTGCGGTAGATGCTGGAGACGTGATTCTGCACGGTCTTGGGGCTGAGGAAGAGGTCACGGGAAATTTCGGGGTTGCTGCGGCCCCGGGCGATGAGGGAGAGTATCTCTTGCTCACGCTCGCTAAGTTCTGGGAATGCGTGTGGCGGAGCGGCGGGTCCGCCGGTGGAGAAGAAACCCATCACGCGGCGGGCGATGCCGGGGCCGAAGATAGCCTGCCCGCGCGCGACGGCCCGGATGGCGCCCAACACCTCGGCTTGCTGGGCGCCCTTGAGCATGTATCCTGCCGCCCCGGCGCGCATCGCGGCGAAGACCGAGTCGTCGTCTTCGAGCATCGTTACTACCAAGACGGCAACCTCCGGGTCGGCGACGAGGACTTCGCGGGTGGCGGCTATACCGTTGAGGCCCGGCATCTTAATGTCCATCAGGATCACGTCCGGAGCAAGCGTCTTAGCCATCTCCACGGCCTCTCTTCCGGTGGATGCCTCGCCCACCACCTCGGTGTCGGGGACGGAGTCCAGTAGTCCACTCATCCCGGCGCGGAAAAGCGGGTGGTCGTCGGCGATCAAAACGCGGACGGGGTCCATCACGCCCCCTTTCCCACCGGCAGCCGGACGCTCACTCTCGTGCCGCCCGTTGGCACCGGCTCGACAGCGCACTCACCGCCCAGCTCCTCGGCCCGTTCGCGCATCGAATGGAGTCCCACGCCCGTCCCGCGCTCCGCCCCGATGCCACGACCGTTGTCCGTAACATCCAGACTCAGCGTATCGTCTTCGAGCGCGATGCGCACCACGCACTCACTCGCCCCGGCGTGGCGCGCGACGTTGGTCATTGCCTCGTGGGCAATCCGGTAAGTGGCGACCTCGACGGCGGCGGGTAGAGGCGGTAAGTCTTCGGGGGCTTCCACCCGGACGCTCAGAGCGTCCTGGCCGTACTGCGCCGCTATCTCGCGCGGGGTTGGGATGAGGCCCAGTTCGTCCAGCGCGGGCGGCCTAAGGCCGTGGACTGAGCGGCGGACCTCAGCGGGGATCTCCGCCGTGCGTCCGGCGAGGCCGTCCATCAGCGCGTCGGCGATTGGGTCGTAACAGCGGTGCTCACAAAGGTTGATCCTGTGACTCATAGCCAGCGTGGTCGAACCAGCCTGCCGCATCGTCGGGCGTGACGGCCGACAGCGCTCGCCCTATCGCCTCCACCAGCGC
>JALYGE010000087.1 GCA_030777225.1 Actinomycetota bacterium | reverse complement strand
CATCGAACGAGTTATTCGGAGGCGGAGGAGGCCCCGTTCGTCGGTGCTTTAGCTCCTGAGAGAGCGCTTCGCCGTCGAGATTCAGGTAGTTGGCGTAGGTCTTCAGGAAACCCTGGGCGTAGACGGCACCGGGCAAAGCGTCGTAGTCATCGCGTTCCATGGCTTCCAGGTAGCGGACCCGTATCTTGGTGGCCCGTTCCACGTCTTCGTGGGTCAAGCCGAGGTCCTGCCGGGCGTTCTTGAGGACGGGACCTATCTGCACGGACCCGTCTTGCGCGTAGGAGTTGTCGTGATCGCCCATAGTACCCGCAAACCTCTCCCAAAGGTTACCAGGGTACGCCGGGTTTGTCCTCTTCAGAGAACCCCTCCTCACCAGACCCCTCTCCGCTCACGAGAATATGCTCGAGTTCCAGCTCCGTCGCCAGGACCGAACGGCTCTTGGAGCCCTCGTAGGGGCCCACTACCCCCTTGCGCTCCAGGGCGTCGATGATCCGTCCGGCCCTCGAGTAGCCTACCCTGAATCGCCGCTGCACCGCGCTGACCGAGGCCTGCTGGGTGGAGACCACGAAACTCGCCGCCTCGGGCAACAGGTCGTCCTCGGGCTCTTCGTTTTCTTTCGGGTCTTGCTTGGGCTCGGTAACCTCCTCAACGTAACGGGGCTCGACGCTCTCCTCCGTGCGGCAGGCGGCCACGACCCGCTTCACCTCCGATTCCGTGATAAACGCGCCCTGCACGCGGGAAGTCCTCGAAGCCGAGACCGGCTTGTAGAGCATGTCGCCCATCCCGAGTAGGGCTTCGGCGCCGGCAGAATCAAGGATGACCCGCGAGTCTACCTGGCTGGAGACCGCAAACGCGACGCGGCTCGGGATGTTCGCCTTGATCATGCCGGTAATAACGTCCACGCTCGGCCGCTGCGTCGCCACCACCAGATGTATCCCGACCGCCCGTGCCTTCTGGGCGAGCCGGATAACGGCGTCCTCGACTTTGGCGGCGGCGGCCATCATGAGGTCCGCCAGCTCGTCTATCACCACGACCACGTAGGGCATCGGCGTCTCCACGCGGTCGTTGTAGCCTTCCAGGGACCGGACCCCCATCTTCTCCAGCACCTCATAGCGGCGTTCCATCTCCGCCACCGCCCAGGAGAGGGCATTGGCGGCTTTCTTCACGTCGGTCACGACGGGGGTTATGAGGTGTGGTATCCGGCCGAACGGAGCGAGCTCGACCCGTTTGGGGTCTACGAGCACCATCTTCACCCGCCGCGGGTCCGTCGTCAGGAGCAACGAGGTGAGCAGGGAGTTGAGCATGACGCTTTTTCCACTGCCCGTAGTCCCGGCCACCAGGAGATGCGGCATCTCCGCCAGGTCGAAGAAGACCGCGCGGCCCGAGATGTCCTTGCCCAATCCTACCGGTAGCGCCCAGTCATTGGCCGCGGGGTACTCCTGAAAGATGTCCCCGAGGGTGACCGTGGCCGGCCGGGTGTTGGGGACCTCGACCCCGACCGCGCTCTTGCCGGGGATCGGGGCGAGTATCCGCACTTCGGTGGCCGCCAGCGCATAGGCTATGTCCTGCTGCAAGTTACGGACCTTTCCGACCTTGACGCCGCTCCCGAGCCGCAACTCGTAGCGTGTGACCCGGGGACCGACCACGGCGCGCAGCACCCGCGCCTCCACCCCGAAGTCCGCCAGCGCCCGGGTGAGCCGACGGCTGGTCTCCTCGGCGTCGTGCTGCGGTCCCCCACTGCCCGGCTTGAGCAGAGAGGGCGAAGGAGGAGAATACTCACCCGAGACAACCTCGCGCTGCTCGGCGAACGCCGGCGGCTCTATGGGCCCCGGCATCACGACTTCTAGCTCTACGGTGTCATCAGTTCTTCCGGCGGATGACTTTTTTACCGGCGGGTTTTCCTGCGGGGGTTCGTTCGGGACCCGGCGCTCCACCTCGACCGGTGGGGCGGCCGCGGATCCTTCCCGCCGCCCCGCACGCAATCTTGCAGCGACACTCCGAAGGGAGTCTCGCGTACCTTCGAAAGCTCTCCGAAACGTCACACCGGTAATGAGCGACGCCGCCACGATGTAGAGCAAGCTCAACGCCAGCACCGCGCCCACGATACCGCCGACCGAGTAAATCGCGGCGTAGGCGGCGCTCCCGACCAGCCCGCCGGACCCGGTGTAGAAGGCGCTCTCGAACCTCAGCGCGGCCGGCAGAAAAGCCGCGAAGGTGGTCGCTGCGGCCACCAGTAACAAGCTCGTTCCAAGCGCCCGGCGACCGGGCGTGTAGCCTATCAGGAGCAAAGCACCCGCCAGAACGGCGAGCGGGGCGAGCACCACCCCAACTACCCCGAGAAGGTATGTGGCTCCGATAAAACCAACCTCACCCAAGAACGCGCCGCCGCCGCTCACGAAAGCCGCCGTAAAGAACAAACCGAGCGCCAGCAACGCCGCGCCGGCTATGCTGCGAGACAGTACGTGCTCTCTTAACCGGGAAACAGCCCCGGTTTTGCCTTTCTTACGGCTACTGGCCCCGCGGCCTTTGCTGCCCTGGGTCTTCCGTGCAGGCTTTTTCGGGGCGCGTTTCTTTGTGGCCATTGCCGTAGTCTAGCGCATAACGCTATACCTGAGCGTCAAACACATTATATGGTATAAATCTTAGATCAAACCTCAACTATTAGTGGCAGAATTATCGGGCGTTTACGGGTCTTCCGGGAGATAAAGCCTGAAAGGTCTTTACGGATCTCGTTCTTGAGTTGGCTCCAGTCGGTGATCTGGCGCCGCGCGGTACGGTCCAGGGTCTCTTTTACGACCTCGATGGAGTCGTCTACGATACCGTTGGCTCCTTGAGGAGAGACGAAGCCGCGGGAGATGACATCCGGCGGTCCCAGCAGCTCGCCCGTCTGGGCGTTGATGCGGGCGACGACAATGAACATGCCGTCTCCGGCGAGCTGCTGCCGCTCGCGCATGACCCCCGACGGGTCATCGGCCAGACCGCCACCGTCCACCAGGAACATACCGGCGGAGACGTTCTCGATGCGCCGGGCTTGGCCATCCTTGAACTCTATCCGGCCACCGTTCTCCAGGAGGAAGATGTTCTCTTCCGGGATGCCCATTGTCTGGGCGGTATCCGCGTGATGCTTGAGCATCCTGAACTCGCCGTGGACGGGGACCAGGTAGCGAGGCTTCAGGAGCGAGAGGACAAGTTTATGCTCTTCCTGGGCGGCGTGGCCGGAGACGTGGACCGCCTCGTGCGGACTGTAGTAGACCTTCGCGCCGCGCTTCATGAGGTTGTTGATCGTGCGCGCCACTCCCCGCTCGTTGCCGGGGATCGGGTGCGCGGCGATCACCACGCTGTCGTCGGGACCGATGTCTATGGTGCGGTGCGTGCCGGCGGCGATCCGGGAGAGGGCCGCCAAAGGCTCGCCCTGCGAACCGGTAGTCAGGATGGTGATGTCCGCGTCCGGGACCCGGTGTATATCTCGCTGGTCCACGAGCATCGCTTCCGGCAGGTCCAGGTAGCCGAGTTCGCGCGCGATCTGGACGTTCCGGATCATGGACCGTCCCGTGACGCCCACGAGCCGGTCGTGCTCCTTCGCCGCCTCTACGACCTGCTTCACACGATGTATGTGCGAGGCGAACGAGGCCACGATGATCCGGCCTTGGGCCCGGTCGAAGATCTCTCTAAAGGTGTCGCCGACGATGCGTTCGGAGGGAACGTAGCCCGGACGCTCGCTGTTGGTGGAGTCACCGAAATAGGCGAGGACTCCTTCCTGACCAAGTGAAGCCAGGCGTCCCAGGTCCATCGGCGATCCTTCGATAGGCGTGAGATCTATCTTGTAGTCGCCGGAAAAGACGATCAGGCCGGCGTTCGTCCGGATCGCGACGGCGACCGCGCCGGGGATAGAGTGGTTTACCTCGATGAACTCCAGCCCGAAACCAGCGAGGTTCTGCGTATCGCCGGCTTTTACCTCCCGTAGATCCCCCTTCCCGATCCCGAATTCCTGGAGCTTGCTTCGCACGAGCCCGAGCGTCATCTTGGTGCCGTAGACCGGCACGTTGAACTCCCGGAGCACGTAGGGCAACGCCCCGACGTGATCCTCGTGACCGTGGGTCAGCACTATTCCTTTTAACTCGTCGGCGTGCTCTCGCAGGTAGGTGAAGTCCGGCAAGACCACGTCTATTCCCGGCGTCTCCTCGTCCGGGAACGACATACCGGCGTCCACCAGTATAATGCCGCTTCCCTGGCGCACGGCGGTCATATTTTTGCCGATCTCACCCAATCCTCCCAGGGGCACGACTTGCAAGGTCTGTTTGTCTAACAGTTCGGTTTCCTCCTTGTTGGTTAGTCTTTCAGCCTTTCAGTTTCTCAGTCGATCAGCCTTTTAGCCTTGGTGACGGACTGACCAACTGATGGACTGATCGACTTAATTTAAATGCGTCTCTAAGTCCAACTCCTTCGGTCCTACCGCGGAGAGGTACATATCTTTCCGGTTCAGGTGTTGCTTTGCGAGGCGCTGGATGTCGTCGGCGGTGACCGCCTCGATGCGTTCGGAGATCTCCTCCGGAGAGAGCAACTCGGCGCCGGTGATCACGCTCCGCCCGATGCGGGTCATGCGGGCCGCCGTGCTCTCCAGGGCTAACAGCGTCGAGCTCTTGAGTTGCTGCTTGGTACGCTCCAGTTCCTCGTCGGTGACGAGCTCTTCCTGCACTTTTCCGAACTGCTCGGCGATGACCTTTACGGCTTCCTCGACGTTGCCCGTGGTGGAGCCGACGTAAGTCTTGATGGCGCCCGTATCCGAGTAGCCCTGGTGGTAAGAGTAGACGGCGTAGGCGAGCCCGCGTTTCTCACGCACTTCCTGAAAGAGCCGGCTGCTCATGCCGCCGCCGAGTACATTGTTGAGGGCCGCCATAGCGTAGCGGTCCTCGCTGCTCGCCGGGATGCCCCGCGAGCCCATCGAGACGTGGTACTGCTCCGTCTCCTTGAACTTGTAAAAAATGCGGCTCTCGGGGGTTTTGGGGTCCGCCCGACGCTCGAACGGCTCGCCCTCCGGCAGGCCCGAGAGTTTCTCTTCTACCATCCCCTCGAACTCGTCCTGGTCCAGCTTACCGGCGCCCACGACGAAGACGTTGGGCGCGGTGTACGTGTTGTGGTGGAAGCGTTTAAGGGTGTCGTGATCTACGCCGCGAACGGTTTCGGCGGAGCCGATAATCGGTCGTCCGAGGGTGTCGTCGTGGAAGATCAGGGACGAGAGGTACTCGTCGGCCATCTGGTCGGGCCGGTCCTCGTACATCTTGATCTCCTCAACGATCACCTCCCGCTCACGTTCCAGGTCGGAGAGCGTGGGGCGAAGCACCATACCGCTCATGATGTCCAGGGCGCGCTCCACGTGCTCCGGCAGGAAGCGGGCGTAGACCACGGTGTACTCCTCGCCGGTTGCAGCGTTCTCTTGGGCGCCGATACCCTCGAAGGCTTCGGCGATGCCGAGGGCATTCATCTCAGGGGTGCCCTTGAAGAGCATGTGCTCCATCAGGTGGGTGATGCCGGCGACCTCATCCTTTTCGTCGCGGCTGCCGGCCCGGATCCAGACGCCAAGAGAGACGCTCGTCGCCTCGTCCAACGGCTCCGAGAAGACCCGTAAGCCTCCCGGAAACTCCTTTTTCCGTACGTTCTGGTCGGCCACCGCTGTTACTCCTCTATCTTCTCGAGGGAGATGCGGTTCTGCTTGTCCACGTCAAGCACCCGCACCTTGACCGGGTCACCCTCGCTAACGACGTCCTCGACGCGCTCGACACGCTCCTTGCCGGGAGCGAGCCGCGAGATGTGCAACAGGCCGTCGCGGCCCGGCGTGAGCTCTACGAAAGCGCCGAAGTTCGTGATCTTGACGACCTTCCCGTTGTAGATGTCCCCGGACTCTACGTCCTTGGTCATGCCGTTTATCGCGGAGACCGCGGCTTTCGCGGAGACGCCGTCGATGCCGGCCACGTACACGGTTCCACTGTCCTCGACGGAAATGTTGACGCCGTACTCATCCTGGAGGGCGTTGATCGTCTTGCCGCCCGGACCGATGAGCAGTCCGATCTTAGCCGTCGGTATCTGGAGCACCTCGACCCGCGGAGCGTAGTCCGAGACCTCGCTCCGGGGCTCGGAGATCGTCTCGCTGATGATATCCAGGATCTCGAACCGGCCCTTTTTGGCCTGGCCGAGGGCTTCCTGGAGAAGCTCAGCGGAAACGCCGGTGATCTTCATGTCCATCTGGAGCGCCGTGATGCCGTCGCGGGTCCCGGCCACCTTGAAGTCCATGTCCCCCAGGTGGTCTTCGAGCCCCTGGATATCGGTCATGATGACGTAGTCGTCACCCTCCTTGTCCTTGACAAGCCCCATCGCGACCCCGGCGACGGGAGCCTTGATCGGGACGCCACCGTCCATCAGCGCCAGCGTGGAGCCGCAGACGCTCGCCATCGAAGACGAACCGTTTGACTCCAGCACCTCGGAGATGATCCTTAAAGCGTAGGGGAACTCTTCCTCGGACGGTATGACCGGCAAGAGAGCCCGCTCGGCGAGGGCGCCGTGGCCGATTTCACGCCGCTTCGGACCGCGCAGGAACGCCGTCTCTCCGGTCGAGTACGGCGGGAAGTTGTAGTGGTGCATGTAGCGCTTGCCGGTCTGCGGCTCCAGCGTGTCGAGTCTCTGGGCAAGCCCGAGATCCGCCAACGCCAGCGAGCTCAAGACCTGCGTCTCGCCCCGCGTAAAGAGCCCGGTGCCGTGCACTCTCGGCAACACGCCCGCCTCCGCGGTGGTGGACCGTATCTCGTCGAACTCCCGGAGGTCCGTCCGCTTGCGGTCCTGCAACAGTAGCTCCCGGAACGCCTCTTTCTGAAGCGTCGAGACGGCCGCCAGGATCTGCGGTACTTCCTCCTCGCGGCCCTCGACGAGCTCTTCCTTTAGCTCGTCCAGCTCCGCGTTGCGCGCCCGCCGGTCGGTGCTGACGATGCTCTCCTTGATGCGGGCCAGGTACTCGCCCCGCAGCTCGTCCAGATAAGGGTTGTCCTGCTCGCTCTCTACCTGCTGCTTCTCTTTGCCGTGTTCATTGGCCCACTCTTCGATGGCCTCGGCCTGGGTGCGGATGGCGTCCTGGGCGATCTGGAGCGCCTCGACTATAACGTCCTCCGGCACCTCGTTCGCCCCGGCCTCGACCATCGTTATGGCCTCTTTGGTACCGGCGACCACGAGGTCCAGGTCGCTCTCCCCGATCTGGGCGTAGGTCGGGTTCAGGATGAATTCGCCGTCGAGGGTGCGGCCGACGCGGACGGCCCCAATCGGGCCGTCGAACGGTATATCGGATAGCGCGAGCGCCGCCGACGCCCCGACCATGCTCACCGTATCGTACGGCGTCTCCTGATCGGCGACGAGAACGGTACCTATGACCTGTATCTCGTGGTGGTAGCCCTTGGGAAAGAGCGGACGCAGCGGACGGTCGGTGAGCCGGGCGGTGAGTATGGCCCGGTCCGACGGACGCCCTTCACGCTTTATGAAGCCGCCGGGGATCTTGCCGGCCGACGACATACGCTCTTCGATGTCTACACTCAACGGCAGGAACGTCGCCCCGGCCCGTGGACTACGCGAACGGGTTGCGGTGGAGAGCATCGTGGTGTCACCCAACCGCGCCTGCACCGCCCCACCGGCCTGTTTGGCCAACTTCCCGGTTTCGAGCACGATGGAGCGCTCGCCTACAGGGATCTCTAAACGCATATTTCTTTCTCCTCTTCTGCTTTTTAGCGGGGTATTCTTAACGGCGCAGGCCGAGCCTGGCTATGAGCGACCGATACCGCTCAACGTCGTTTTTCTGAAGGTACTTTAGCAACCGGCGACGCTTGCCGACCAGCTTGAGCAGGCCCCGCCGGGAATGATAATCGTGCTTGTGCTCCCGGAGGTGATCTGTGAGGTGGGCTATCCGCTTGGAGAGAATAGCGACCTGCACCTCGGGCGAACCCGTGTCGTCGTCGTGGGTCCGGTACTCCTGAATCGTCTCTTCTTTGTTCTCGACTACCGCCAACTTCTACTACGCTCCTCTTTGTTCTTATGCTGTTCTCTATCCGTACTTACTCGATCATATGCTAACACACGCATCAAGCTCTATCGTTCGCCAGCTGCCGGGCTTTTTCGACGTCCCGCCAGATCTGGGCCTTGAGCTCTTCTATCCCGGAGAAACGCTTCTCTCCTCGTATCCGCTCCGTAAAGGTCACGTCAACTGTTTTGCCGTAGAGATCTCCTGCAAAATCCAACAGGTAGGCTTCTACCCGGCTCTCGCGCCGGTCGAAGGTCGGCGCCACCCCGATGTTCGTACAGGCGGTGTACACCGCAGCCTCGACCCGCACGCTGCCCGCGTAGACCCCCCGCGCAGGGATTACCGCCCGGGGGTCGGCCGCCACGTTGGCGGTTGGGAAGCCTATAGTCCTGCCCCGCTTGTCCCCGACGACCACCTCGCCCCGCAAGAGATAGGGCCGTCCGAGAAGTCTCCCGGCGTGGGACACCTCTCCTGTAGAGATCAGCTCGCGAATGCGGGTTGAGTTGATCTCCTCTTCCCCGTTTGCCGCCCGGATCGGTACGGCGTATACAGCCCCCCCTCTTTGTTCCATGAGGTGGCCGAGGTTTCGAACATCGCCCGCCGCCCGGTGTCCGAAGCGGAAGTTTTTCCCCACCACCACGACGACGGCCCCTAACTCTCCGACCAGCACGTCCTCCACGAACTCCCCCGGACTCTTGTTGGAGAGCTGTTTGTCGAAACGAATCTCGTACACCTCGTCGGCCCCGTATCGCATCAAGGCTTCCCGCCGCAACTCTAGCGTTGTGAGCAGCTTGGGCTCTGCGCCGGGTTTCAGGATGGCCCGCGGGTGCGGATCGAAGGTCGCCGCGACCACCTTGTATCCCCGTTCTCGCCCAACCTCCACCGCCCGATTGAGTACCTTCTGATGACCGAGATGAACGCCGTCGAAGTTGCCGAGCGCGACTACGACCCCGCGCACAACACTACCTCGGCCCGCCCGCTCTCTCCATTCCCGTTGTAGATCGCCAGAAGCTCCCCGTCATCCTCGACCCTGAAGCTACCGGATACGCCGGGTACAGAGATCTCCCGCCCGTTGCAAACGTTCCGTCGAGCGGCCCCCTTTACCTCTACCACCGGCATGCGTAATACCACCGCTGCAGGTCGTATTATGCGGTTATACAGGTGTTCGGTTGTCAGGCTCTCCAGGGAAGCGGCGTCTCGGAGGCTGAGGCTCCCTACGGAGTCGCGGCGGAGGTTCGTGAGGTAAGCTGCGGTGTGCAGGGACTCGGACAGGTCGGCTATAAGGGTGCGCACGTACGTTCCGCTGGTACATGAGATGTGGAAGGTCGCGCTTCGTTCGGGCGGGTCGTAGGATACGAGATCCAGGGCATGGACGGTGACGGGACGGCTCTCCCGTTCGACCGTTTCGCCGCGGCGGTGGATATTGTAGAGACGTTCGCCACCGACCTTTACCGCAGAGGCCATTGGCGGGGTCTGGTACAGCTCTCCGGTGAAGTCTGCCGCTGCTTTGCGGAGCTCTCTTTCGTCCGGGAAGGGGGCGTTCAGTTCGATGATCTCGCCTTCCGCATCCAGGGTGTCGGAGGCAGCCCCGAAGCGGGCGGTCGCCGTGTAGGTCTTGTCCAGCCCGGTGACGTAGCGTGAGAGGCGGGTGGCGCGGCCCAGAAGGAGCACGAGAAGGCCGGAGGCCAGCGGGTCGAGCGTACCGGTGTGGCCTATCTTTGTCTTTTTGGGGAGAAGGCGTTTGACCTGGGCTACCGCGCGGGCGCTGGTGACGCCCGGCGGCTTGTCCAGCAGCAGCGCGCCGGATAGGGGTTGTTCTTTTATCTGCGCTCTCCGAGATCTATGACCCCTGCCAGAACCTCCAGCAGTTCTTCTTTGGCTTCTTCGGGGCGTTTACCGCGGACCGTGTATCCGGCCGCCAGCCGGTGTCCGCCGCCGCCGAAGCCCCGGGCTATTTCGGCGACGTCCATCCGCTCGGAGCGGAGCGAGCCCTTCGTTCCCTCCGGCACTTCTCTGAAATGGGCCACGACGTCCACCCCCGCGACGGTCCGCAGGTAGTCTATGGCTTCCTTGGAGTCGAGCTCCGTGCCACCGGTGCGCTCGTAGTCGTCGTTGTCCACAGTGGCTATGATGGCTTCACCGTATCGGACGGCGTTCGCCAGGGTCACGCCGACGATGTTCAGTTGCTCGATGGTACCGGTGCGGTTGATACGGTCGTCGACCTCGGCGGGCACGACGCCGGCCCGAAGCAGGTCGGCGACCAGCTCGTGGGCTTCGGGCGAGACATTGCGGAAGCGGAAGCCGCCGGTATCGGTGCGTACACCGGTGTAGATCGCCTCGGCGGCGGGCTTCGTGATCGGGACCCCAAGCTCCGGGAAGAGCCGGGCGACGATGTTAGCGCTGGCGGCGGCTTTCGCGTCCACCAGGTTGTAGTCCGCGTAGAGCGGGTTGTCTTGGTGGTGGTCGAGGTTCAGGCGCGGCGCGCCATTCGTGGCACCGGCGCGGTCCACGCGGGAGGTGTCTACCACCAGCAATTCATAGCCCTCGGGCACCTCGCGTAACGTCTCGGGAAGCAACCACCGCAGGTAGCCCGGCACTTCTTCTTCGTGGCAGAAGACCGCGTCGGCGCCGAGAGCCTGCATCAGGTAGACCAGGGCCGCCGAGCTTCCTATGGCGTCGCCGTCCGCGCCGACGTGGGTGGTTACGGCGACCCGATCCAGGGTCTTCAGAAAATCTGCTACCTCTGTAATGGTGTTACCCATAGTCTGGGTCGTCATCCGCTTTTACCTCCCTTAAAGCTGCTTCAATACGGCTGGCCTGCTCTACCACCGGGTCCGGCTCGAAAAAGAGCCGCGGCGTGCGCTTCAGACGCGTCTCGGCGCCCACGACGCTTTGTATGCGGCCCGCGGCGCTCTGTAGTCCCTCGCGAGCCTTGCCCTCGTCCGTCCCCGCTAGGACGCTGTAGAAGACCGTGGCGTGCGAGAGGTCCGGGCTCACCCGGACGGCGGTCACCGTCACGAGGCCCTCGATGCGCGGGTCAGAGAGCTCCGCCACTTCGTCGCCCACGATCTCCTTTAGCTGCGACTCTATCTTGCGGGTGCGTTCGCTCATAGCTCTCCTCCGCTCATAGCTTCGAGAACTCCTCGCGCCATTCGAGGATCGCCAGCTCCTCGTAGTTGAGTAGCGCCCGGCGGACCTCGTCGCGCTTCTCCTCTGCGGCGCCGTGGGAGGTGGCGGCGAGCGCCACCTCGACCGTCGCCCGCTGCCACAGGTCCTGATGGTTCGACTCGACCACCGAGACGTTCTTGCACCTCAGTCGGTCTTTGAGGGACCGGATCGTCTGTCGTTTCTCCTTGAGGCTGGAGGCGTAGGGCAGCTCCAGCTCAAGCCTTACGGTGCAGAACAAGCCCTCTACCTTCGACTACCGGGGAACCTCGACGACCTGGAAGAACTCCAGCACGTCGCCT
This sequence comes from Actinomycetota bacterium, assembly GCA_030777225.1. GTDB lineage: Bacteria > Actinomycetota > Rubrobacteria > Rubrobacterales > Rubrobacteraceae > SIRX01. Next base: position 3,914 of record JALYGE010000087.1, on the reverse strand, counting down.
TCCTTGACGTCGTTGAAGTTCTCGACCCCGATGCCGCACTCGAAGCCCTGGCGGACCGAGCGGACGTCGTCCTTGAAACGCTTCAACGAAGCCAGGTTTCCTTCGTAGACTACCGCGCCGTCGCGCACCACGCGAACGCGGTCGTTGCGCGAGATCTCCCCACTCGTCACGTAGCAGCCCGCCACGACGCCCACGTTCGGGACGCGGAAGATCTGGCGCACCTCGGCGGTCCCGGTCTCGTTCTCGACGGACTCGGGGGCCAGCATGCCACGCATGGCGGCCTCTATCTCTTCGAGGGCCTTGTAGATCACGTCGTAAGTCCGGATTTCCACGCCTTCGCGTTCGGCGACCTGCTTAGCCGTGTTCGTCGGCCGCACGTTGAAGCCGAGCAGGATGCCGTCGGAGGCCGCCCCGAGCATCACATCATTCTCGGTGAGCGCTCCAACCCCGCTGCGGACGATGTTTACCCGCACCTCCTCGGTGGAGAGCTTGGCGAGCGACTCCTTGAGCGCCTCGACGGAACCGGCCACGTCCGCCTTTATGACGAGGTTGAGGTCCTGCACGCCGCCCTCGCCGAGCAGTTCTTCGAGGGTCCGGCGGGTGCCGCCCTCGGCGAGCTCCTGGCGCCGGAGGGCCGCCTCGGCCTGCTGGGCCTTGTCCCGGGCCTGGCGCTCGTGCTCGACGACCTCGAAGCGGGTCCCGGCTTCGGGGACGCCGGAGAGTCCCAGTATCTCGACCGGATCTCCCGGCCCCGCGCTCTCGACGCGCTTACCCGTGTAGTCGAGCATCGCCCGCACCCGGCCGTAGGCGGTGCCGGCGAGCAGCACGTCGCCCTTGTGAAGCGTCCCGCGGTTCAAGAGCAGCGTCGCCACGGGTCCGCGGCCCGGATCGCGTTCGCCCTCGATCACGTACCCGCTCGCCGGAGCGTTCGGGTTGGCCTGCAACTCCTCCAACTCAGCGACGACCAGGATGTTCTCCAGCAACTCGTCAATACCTTCGCCGGTCTTGGCCGATACCGGCACCGTGACCGTATCGCCGCCGTAGACCTCCGGCACCAACTCCTGCTCTGAGAGCTGGCCGAGCACCCGGTCAGGGTTGGCGTTCGGAACGTCGATCTTGTTCAGCGCCACCACCAGCGGCACGCCCGCGGCCCGAGAATGCTCTATAGCCTCCTGGGTCTGCGGCATGATGCCGTCATCCGCCGCGACGACCAGCACCACCACGTCCGTAACCTTCGCCCCCCGGGCGCGCATTTCGGTGAACGCCTCGTGGCCCGGTGTGTCTACGAAAGTGATGCTCCGTCCGTCGCTCTCGACCTGGTAGGCGCCGATGTGCTGGGTGATGCCCCCGGCCTCCCCGGACTGCACATTCTCCTTGCGGATGTAGTCCAGGAGTGAGGTCTTGCCGTGGTCCACGTGCCCCATCACCGTAACCACCGGCGGCTTCTCTACCAGGTCCTCCGGCGAGTCCTCCGGCAGCACCTCCTCCGGCGCCGGCTCCTCGACGGCTCCGACCTCGACCTCGACGCCTAGCTCCTCAGAGATCAGCTCTATCTCTTCGATAGAAAGAGTCTGCGTGACGGTCCTCATCTCGCCGAGGCCCATAAGGACCTTTATGATCTGGGTGGAAGGGACTCCCACGGCGTCGGCCAGATCCTTGACCGTCGCCCCCGGCTCGACCCGCACCGCAGTGGGCTCTTTCTCCTCCACGGGCTCCGGCGGGGCCTGTCGCGGCTCTTTTGGCTGGGCCGGAGCAGCGCCCGGCCGCGGGCCGCGGTTCGTGGCGCTCGCGTCGATTACCACGCGCCGCCGCTTCTTGCCGCCGCCTCTCTGCTTCTGCCGGGCGTTCTCCGGCGCCGGGACCGGCTGCTCCGCGGGAGCTTCGGCGATGGTCGCCCCGTGGCCGGACTTCTCAGCCTCCTCACGAACCTCCCGGGCTTCTGCGTCCTGGGCCTCGGTGCGGCCGTTCGGCGTCTCGGTGGGTTGGCCGTTTCCGAAGACCTGCTCGAATACGGCATCCTCTATAGAGGCGGAGTGATGGTTCACCTCGACACCGGCCTCGTTCAGGCGGCCTATGACTTCTTTGTTGTCCAGGTCCAGTTCTTTCGCTATCTCGTATACGCGCTTACTCATCCGCAACCCCCTGCGAACCCTCTACCGGGCTCTCTGCCGAGCCTTCTACCAGGTCCTCAAACTCGGCGGCCTGCGCCTGGTGCGAAGGTATGCCGCAGAAGAGAGAACCTGGCAGCGCCATGTTAGCGCACCGCCGACCGTTGCTGAGAACCGCCCGGCAACGATGCATCGTGGAGTCCTCATCGGGCTCCCAGTCCTCTTCTTCCTCGTAGTCTATGGCCTGGCTCTCGGGCTTTATGTCTATCTTCCAATCGGTCAGCTTCACGGCGAGGCGGGCATTCTGCCCCTCCCGGCCGATGGCGAGCGAGAGCTGGTCGTCCGGGACGATCACCTCCGCCACCTGCTCGTCTTCGTCCAGGTAGACCTCCCGCACGCGGGCCGGCGAGAGCGCCTTCGCTATGAACCGGGCCGGGTCCGGGTCCCACTGGATGATGTCTATCTTCTCGTTCCTGAGCTCGGAGACCACGGCCCGCACCCGGCTGCCCCGCGGTCCGACGCAAGCGCCAACCGGGTCTATGCCCATCTCATTCGACCATACGGCGACCTTCGAGCGAAGCCCCGCCTCGCGGGCGACGGCCTTGACCTCCACGAGACCGTCGTAGATCTCCGGCACTTCGAGTCGGAAGAGCTCTTTCAACAACCCCTCGTGTCGGCGGCTGACCACCAGGCTCGGGCCGCGGCCGGGCTCCCGGATCTCCAGCAGGTACACCTTGATCCGCTGCCCGTTCTCGTAGCGCTCGTTAGAGACCTGCTCGCTGGCGGGCAGTATCGCCTCGACCCGTCCGAGGTCCACGAGCGTCATTCGCCGGTGGGCCTGCTGGACGATGCCGGTAACGACGTCCCCCATCCGCTCGCCATACTCTTCGAGGAGCTGCTCGTTGTGGATCTCATTAAGGCGCTGGTAGAACGTCTGGCGCATAACCTGGGCCGCGATGCGCGTAAAGTCGTCGGGCGTTATGTCCTCACCGTCTTTCACCACGCAGAGCGCGCCTGTCTCCGAATCCAGGACCACCTCGGCCCCCTCTTCGGTCTCCTCCCGGCCCTCATAGGCCGCGAGCAAAGACTCCTCCAGGACGCTCTTGACCGTCTCGAACGGTATGCCCTTATCTATCTCTATCTCGTGTAACGCTGAAAGTAGTGCTGCGTTCATCTTATATTTCCTCCTTGAGGTGCGCGCGGGTAACGGAGCCAAACGGCAACTCCACCTCCGCCTCCCCCATAGAGAGTTGTAGTGCAAAGCTATCTTCATCGGCCCGCGTGATGGCGCCCGTAAAGTTGCGCTGCCCCTTTATGGGCTCAGCCACTTTGACTTTCGCCGTATGGCCCACGAAGCGTCGAAAGTGGTCCGGCTTCGTCAGCGGACGCTCGATGCCCGGCGACGAAACCTCGATCATGCCGTCGTAACCCTCCGCCTCCAGAGCCGGTGAAATGGCGGAGACCACCCGCGAGCAGAACTCGTGGTCCACAGGCCCATCGTCCCGGTCCACGAGCAGGGTCAGCAAAGGCCCCCCGGAGAAGCGAGCATCCACGAGTTCCGCCTCCGCCGGGAGGGAATCCTCCACAACCCGCGTCAGTTTCTCCAGTCGTTTCGTTGGTATTCACCTCATTTTGGACGTTAAAAAAGCAACGGGTCCGGTGGGACCCCTTGCTCCAACTCACCATGTACGATTATACAGTAGAGTATGTAGGTTACAAGGCACGCAGGCAGGAGGATAGTTTTGAGTTTCTAGCATTAACAAGTCCTTCTATAGGCCTCAAAAGTCGACCTGGTATACGCCAAAT
>JALYGE010000086.1 GCA_030777225.1 Actinomycetota bacterium | reverse complement strand
CCCCGACGGAGTGGGGCGCGTGCGAAAGGAGGTCCGCAGTATGGCGGAGATCACGTTTGAGAACGTGAAGAAGGTCTATGGTGAGGACGTAGTTGCCATAGAAAACATGAGCCTGGACATCCCCGATGGAGAGTTTGTGGTCTTCGTCGGTCCTTCAGGGTGTGGGAAGTCCACGGCGCTGCGCATGGTTGCCGGCCTGGAAGACATAACGGATGGGAAGCTGTTCATTGCGGATGAGCTGGTGAACGACGTGCCGCCTCGCGAGCGCGACATAGCGATGGTCTTCCAGAACTACGCGCTGTACCCACACATGAACGTCCGGGATAATATGGCTTTCGCCCTCAAACTGCGTAAGGTGGACAAGGACGAACGTAACCGCCGGGTGGAGGACGCGGCGAAGATCCTGGGGCTGGAGAACTTCCTCAACCGCAAGCCGGCGGCGCTCTCCGGCGGCCAGCGTCAGAGGGTGGCCCTGGGCCGGGCCATAGTGCGCGACCCCAAGGCATTCCTCATGGACGAGCCCCTCTCGAACCTCGACGCCAAGCTCCGCGTGCAGATGCGCACGGAGATCGCCAAGCTCCACAATAGGATCGGGACCACCAGCATCTACGTCACCCACGACCAGACCGAAGCCATGACGATGGCCGACAGGATCGTTCTGCTCAAGGATGGGCGGGTGCAGCAGATAGACCATCCCCAGCAGATGTACGACCATCCGGCCAACGTGTTCGTCGCGGGCTTTATCGGCTCCCCGGCGATGAACTTCATGCAGGCCCGCCTCGAAAAAGACAACGGGGGCGTCGCCGCCGTCTTCGGCGAGACCCGTCTGCCTATACCCCGCGAGCATCTCCAGGAAGCGAAGGATATCGAGGACCACGTAAACAAAGACGTGGTCCTGGGCATACGTCCCGAGGACATCGAAGACGCCGAGATCGCGGAGAGCACCGAGCATACCGCCGCCATGGAGGTCGAGGTGCAGGTTATAGAGAGCATGGGCAGTGAGAAGTACGTGTACTTCGGGATGCCCAAGGGCGGGGAACCAGCCCACACCCAGAGCATAGACGAGATGGAGTCCGAGATCGGCACCGAAGGATCGGGGGACGAAGAAGAGACGCTGGTAGCCCGGATCGGCCCTGAGAGCAAAGCTACAGAGGGCGAACCGGTAAAGCTACTCGTGGACACCAGCAAGATCCACCTGTTCGACGGCGAGACGGAGGAGGCGCTCCTCTAGCACAGCGTTCGAGCGAACCTCAATCCGAAGTAGCGAAGGAGGAACGTGGGTATGGGAGCAAGAAGAGCCAGACGAGGAAGCTCCTCCGGTAGAGGGAACCGAAGGGGCCTGAGCCGCCGGGACTTCTTGAAGCTGAGCGGGGCGGGGCTCGCGGGCGCGGCCCTGCTCGGCGCCGCGGGCTGCAGCGGCGGTGACGAGGAGCAAGGCGGGGGAGTAACTAACCTCGTCTTCTCGTTCGGCCCCGACCCCTCGGGGAATCTGCAAGAGGTCATCAGCCGGTTTAACGAAGAGTACCAGGGCGAGATACAGGTCGAGTATCGGGAGATGCCCTCGGATACCGGCGAGTACTTCAACCAATTGCGCACCGAGTTGCAGGCCGGGGCCTCGCCCATAGACGTGATAGGCGGCGACGTCATCTGGCCCGCCGCGCTGGCGGCGAACGGCTGGATCCTGCCTCTCTCCGACCGGTTCACGCAGCAAATGCGCGATAGGTTCGTGGACGCCGCCATACAGTCCGTCACCTACAACGGCGACATCTGGGGCATGCCGTTCTTTACGGACGCGGGGCTGATGTACTACCGGAGCGACCTGTTGGAGGAGGCGGGCTTCAGTAACCCGCCCGAGACCTGGGACGAGCTCAAGGATATGGCCCTCGAAACCAAGGAGAAGACCGGAACCGAGAATGGTTTCGTCTTCCAGGGGGCCGAGTACGAAGGTGGAGTTGTGGACGGTCTGGAGTACATCTGGACCCACGGCGGTGAGGTGCTGCAGACAAAAGAGCAGCAAGACGTGGTCGCCAACAACCCCGACGCGATAGCCGGGCTCAGAACAGAGCGGAGCATGATAGAGGACGGGGTCGCTCCGGTGGCCGTCACCATCTACAAGGAGCCGGAGACGCACGCCATCTTCCTCAATGGCGACGCTGTCTTCTGTCGCAACTGGCCCTACATGTACGGGCTGGCCGGTGACCCTGCGGCGTCCCAGATAACAACGGACCAGTTGGGGATCGCGCCGATGCCGCACGCCCCGGGGCAACAGACTGCCAGCGGTCTCGGTGGATGGAACTTGTACCTCAACGCCGCCTCGGAGGATAAGGCAGACGCTGCCTGGGAGTTTATGACGTTTGCCGCCAGCCCCGAGATAGCCAGGTTCCGGGCGATCGAGGCAGGCTTCCTGCCGCCCCTGCAGGCTCTCTACGAGGAGCAGTCCATCATCGAGAAGGTGCCGGTGGCCAGCTTCGCCAGGCAGGCGCTCGACAATGCTCGGCCGAGGCCGGTGAGCCCATTCTACTCGGACCTTTCTATCGTCATGGCTGCACAGTTCTCCCGGTCTCTACAGGGCAATGCCGTGCCCGAGCAGGCCGCGCAAGCCCTCCAGACTGAGATGCAGAACATTATTGACCTGGGAGAGCGGTTGATCGTCTGAGCAGATTGTTGGAAAGGTCGGAAAAGGGCGTAGAGAAGATACGCTCTTCGGAAAGGAGGTAGCCAGCAGATGGCAGCCAGTTCGCAGCAGACTTCGGGGAAGAAAGGAGGACCGCTCAGGGGCTTGGGCCGGGAGTTCACGGATCCGGAGCGCCGGACCGCCTACTACATGGTTTTACCGACCATCATCGTCATCCTGGCTATAGCGTTCTACCCGGTAGCGGCCTCGATCTACTACAGCTTACGCCTGGATGTGCCCGGCGGAGAAGGGGGTACGTGGGTCGGCCTTAGGAACTACATCGTCATGTTCCAGGACAGCGGTTTCCGGGCGGCCATCTTCAATACGACCATCTTCGTCCTAATAAGCGTTGCTATCGAATTTGTTCTCGGATTGGCGGTAGCCCTCGCCATCAACCGGGCGTTCAGGGGGCGGGGAGCGGTGCGGGCCGGTATCCTGGTGCCGTGGGCGTTCCCCCTGATCGTCTCAGCGGTCATGTGGCGACTTATGTACCTGCCCAGCGGGGGTGTGCTGAACTACCTGGCCGTCGTATGGGGTCCTCTTAACACGCCGATACTCACCGACAGCACCCTGCTGCTCGCCGGAGCTATCCTATCGGACGTCTGGAAGACCACACCGTTCATGGCGCTGCTCCTGCTGGCGGGGTTGCAGACCATCCCCGGCGACGTGTACGAGGCTGCGAAGGTTGATGGGGCGAGCCGGATGCAGTCGTTCTTCCGGATCACGCTGCCGCTCTTGAAAGGCTCGATCCTGGTGGCGCTCCTGTTCCGGACGCTGGACGCGTGGCGCATCTTCGACCTGTTCTGGGGCATGAGCGACCGGCAGCTCGAGTCGCTCTCGACCTACGCGTACAAGACGGTGCGTCTCAGCCAGGTGTTGTTCAATGTGGGGAACGCGGCGGCGGTGTTCACGTTTATCACCGCGATCATCATAGCCATGATCTTTATCAAGGGCTTCGGGATGCAGACTTCCCCGGGAGGAGGTAAGTAGCTATGGGCAAAGACGCGTCCTCTGGAACGACGTGGAACAGGATAGGCTTCTACGCCTTCGTGGCCCTGTTCGTGTTGCTGGCCCTGGGGCCGCTCATCTGGGTGTTCAAGATGAGCATCATCACCAACGGGGAGATCACCGCTTCGACTCCCACGATCATACCTCAGACACCGACGCTGGAGCACTATCAGACGATCTTCAGTGACCCGACCTTTCTCCGGTCGATCCTGAACAGCGTTATAATAGCGGGCCTCACGACGGTCATCTGCCTGTCGCTGGGCTCCCTGGCGGCGTACGCCATAGCCCGCCTGCGGTTCCGGTTCAAGAGCTCGTTCCTGACCCTGATCCTGGCGCTGGCGTTCTTCCCGGCGGTGGCGATCATCGGGCCGCTCTTCCTGATATTTAGCGGCACCGGCATCATCAACACCTACGCGTCGGTGATCATCACCGACACGGTGTTCGCCCTGCCGCTAACCGTGTGGCTGCTGGTGGCGTTCTTCAAGGAATTGCCGTTCGACCTGGAGGAGGCTGCGAAGGTGGACGGGGCCTCGACGCTGCAGGCGTTCTGGCAGGTGATCGTGCCGCTCTCGGCTCCGGGGGTGTTCACCACGGCGATCCTGACGTTCATTTTTGCCTGGAACGAGTTCCTCTTCGCCACCACGTTCCTCTTCGACAGCAGCACCCAGCCGGTCACCGTGGTCATCCCGAGCTTCGCCGGCATCTTCACGATAAACTACGGGGCTCAGGCGGCTGCGGCGATAGTGGTGACGATACCGCTGGTGATACTGGTCCTGCTCTTCCAGCGCAGGATAGTCTCCGGCCTGACCGCCGGGGCGGTGAAAGGGTAAGCAAAGCTAGAAGGGCACACTCCTGAAAAAGGAGAATTTTTGGGCGCGGGACCTCGAGCCTGGCTTGAGCCTGCGCTCAACCTTTCTCGCCACCGATACGGCGGTACGCAACGACAGCCGCGGCACGCCGTATCTATCCACGAAGCTGGTAGACAGCACCGGCTCGATAGACGGTCGCATGTGGAACCTGCCGGACGAGTTACGGAGCGGTCTCTCCGGCCCCGAATACGTGCACGTGGAGGGCAATACCCACGAGCACCGGGGTACGCTTCAACTAAAGATAAACCGCCTTCGCGTCCTGAGCCGGGAGGAGGTCTCCGAAGAGGACTATCTTCCGGCTACGGACAAAGACCGTGAAACCCTGGCTGCCGAGCTCCTGCTGGCAGGAGACGAGCTAGAGAACGAGCACCTCAGAGAGCTGTTTACTTTGATGGTCTCCGACGAAGGTTTCTGGGACGCGTTCTGCTCGGCCCCTGCGGCAAAGTCGATGCACCACGCCCGCATCGGGGGGCTGCTGGAGCACTCGGTACAGTGTTTGAGGATCGCGCGCGCTCTGGCGGAGATGTATCCGGTGGATCGGGACCTGTTGTTCTTTGGGGCTATCTTCCACGACGTTGGCAAGGTGGAGGAGTTGTCCTGGGGTAGCGGGGGGTTCGGATATACGACGGAGGGTCGGCTCCAGGGCCACGTCGTTCTCGGTGACAGGCTGGTCTCCGGCTATATCTCTCAGATACCGTACTTTCCGAAAGATCTGGCGCTCCAAGTCTCGCACGTACTGCTGGCGCATCAGGGGGAGATCGAGTACGGTTCGCCGGAGCAACCCAAGACGCTCGAAGCCTTGCTGGTGCATCTTATAGACAACCTGGACGCCCGGGCCGCCATGTACATAGAAACAACGGCGAACGTCAGCCCCGACGGCTGGAGCCACCACGAGAACCCCCTGCGACGCGCGCTCTACGTGCCCGAATCGTCGAGCGGCGTAACCCCCGAGGCCCGGGATGTGGAAGCGGAGGGGGAAGCGGAGGGCTAATCTTAGAGCCTAGAAGTCGTACTCTTCTTCCTTTTCCGCCTGCGGTTCGGAGGACTCTTTTTTCGCGGTATCCATCTCCGGTTCTTTCTCTCTCTTGGCGGTTGAGTTCTTTCCGCGCTTGCGGTGCGGGGCGCTTTCTTCGTCCTCGTCTATGGAAGAGGTCAGCTCTTCCTTGAACTCGTCAACAGAGCGCCGGGCCTCCCCGATAAAGCGGCCCAGATCCCGGGCCATCTGCGGTAGTTTGCTGGGACCGAAGAGCAGCAAGACCAGCAGGAAGACCATTACGAACTCTGAGGGACCGACTCCGAACATGGGCTAAATATACTCCCTGAAACAGGAGCTTACAATCAATCCCTTCACCAGCGTATATACTCAAGTTTATGATGAGATTTCGTATTGGGGGCTGGCTTTGATCTCCTGGGGAGCCGTTCGCACTATAGCCGTTACGCTCGCCTCCCGGACGGAGAGAGGCCCGGCGCACGAGAACTTCGACTACAAGGAAGCCGTGCAACGCGCTCTCGACCCGCTCTCCGACTTTACCGGCATCGAGCTGCCGCAAGGGGCGCCGGACGAGCGCCAGCTACGGGTCGCCGACCGGGAGGAGTGGATCGACTTCAACATCGAGGGCTTTGGCACGCTTATGGAGCCCATCCTGAAACGCGCCACCGCCGAGGCCAACGACCTGACCTGGGCTTTAGGCGGCGTAACCCTCACGGCGCAGGTCGGCCTGCTGCTCGGATTTCTTTCCGCCCGCGTGCTGGGACAGTACGACACCGGCCCGCTGCTCACCCGCCGCCGGGCCGGCGAGCCGGGCAAGGTTTTCTTTCTCGACGGGAACATAGTCTCTGCGGCGGGGAGGATTGGGGTTCCCGTAGACGGGTTGCGGCTCTGGATCGTGTTGCATGAGATGACCCATGCCCTGCAGTTCGAGGGTTATCCCTGGCTCCGTAACCACCTGGGGGAGCTTCTGGAGAGCCTCATCCAGCCGCTGGCCGACCGGCTCGGGATGCGGGAGACCGTGCGACGGCTAACGGAGAACCTGCGGACCGGCGGCCGCTCCGTCGAGCTGATGATGAACCGCCAGCAGCGGGAGAACTTCGATCA
>JALYGE010000085.1 GCA_030777225.1 Actinomycetota bacterium | reverse complement strand
CTTTAGCTGCGGGGCCAGTACATTCCTCATGTAGAGCCCGAAGGACTCCGTGTCTGAAGAGCCCTCGATGCTCATAGAAGGCCCCATCCCCTCCATAGTGATCGAGCAGATCAGCTTACGTTCTTGCCCCAGTTTCTCGGAGCCTTCCCGCATGCCCTCTCGCCCTTTGGCACCCTAGCATAACGCGGGGTGAAAGCGACGTTCGTAGAAGACTCGTCGTCCACGAACACCAACCTCTTGGAATCTACGCCTCTCAGGCGCTCTCTGAAAGAACTTCGCGCCTCTTCGTCTCGCTCGGTGGCACCCAGCGTCTTTTTTTGAGTGTCCAACCCAGCTTCTCTCTTATTGCCCGGCTCATCGTAGCGATGGACACCCAAACGTCCATCTTCTGATGCCACAACTCGCAGTGGCGCTCTAGAGTAGCCTCGTCGTTCTCTTCGAGCTGCTTCCACAATGCCCGCTTCTCCTCGGTGGTGGCGAGTATGCGCCTCTTTCGCCCTGTTGAGTGTCTGGGCTCGAGGTCCTCACCCTCACGGCTCTTCTTCACCCAGCGTTTAACGGTAGAGAGGGAGACTTTGAATAGCTTTGAAATCTTTGTGCGCGGTTTACCGTGGTCTACCGCTTCCAGTACCCGTAGTCTGAGATCCTTTGAATATGCGTTCATGATCCGTGTTTTAACAGGGACCTCTCAATTTACAAACCGCTCTAGCGCCGGGCCAGCGAGGCGAACTTGGTGTACTGCTCCAGCCAGGCTAGCTGGGTCTTTCCGGTCGGACCGTTACGGTGCTTGCCCACAATGACCTCGGCGATGCCCTTGTCCTCGGATTCCGGGTTGTAGTATTCGTCCCGGTAAAGGAACATCACCATGTCTGCGTCCTGCTCGATGGCGCCAGAGTTGTGCGAGACAATACCGTTGGCTATCCAACATGATGGCCCCGGTACGGTGAGGTCGTAGACTTCCTGATCCCCGGCCGCTTCTATAGATACAACCCTGTCCCAGAAGAGGTCGCTCGTCGCGTGCTCCAGTAGAACCTGGCTGTTGAGGCGCCCGGCGTACTCGGCCACGGTCGCCCGGCTTGGAGAGAACCGGAACCTGGCCGAGCCGTTGTAAGAAGTGCCCCGCATGGCACTCATCGTGCGGTGGCTGACCCCGCAGCGACGCATCTCCGAGCGCACTACATCAAATACTTCAACAGGGACGGTATCTATGTTCGTGTTCGAGCGAATCGAGCCGAGCCAAGAGCGAACTTTCTTTAGTCCAATCTTCTTCTCAGCGAAAGCGCCAACACCGTCTGCAAACGCACATAGCGCAGTAACGCCCTCGATCGCCACCTGATACCAACGAGACTCTTTTTGCCTCACTCGCCGAATCCTCGACGATACTCCGAGCCGCAAGAGTAGGGCCTGAACGTCTTCCGCCAACCCCTCAGAGCATGTCGAAAACGAAGCTCGTCCTACAAACCCCTTTTTGCCATTGGAGTAAACACCGATTGTTCCGTCAGTGGCCCAGAGATGCGCCAATAGCAATCCAACCTGCTCGTTGGAGAGTCTGAACGCAGCTTCCGGCACTCGTTTCTCTGCCGAGCGCTGGTCGAAAATACCAAGCTCCCGCAGCCACTTGTTGACTCCTGCCGGATGCCAGCGATTGCCGTTACCGCTTATAACGAGTTGGTGCCAGTTACCATGTCCTTTATGTCTGGACACCTTGCAGCCAAACTGTTCGTTCGCCACGCGGCTAACCAACTCGCTGCATTCTTCGCTCGCGGTCGTGTAGCGTATGGGTTGTCCAGAGAGGTAACTGCCATCGCCAATAAGATGGCCTAATAAAGCCACCCGGTCATTCGGCCACCTTTCGGGAGTAAGAGGTTCGGGCACATACCGGGGAGTGGCTATGCGGTCGCCAACCTCTAAGTCTTCGATTTCCCGATATCCATCGAAGGTCAACAACCGATGCTCTGCCGTCGCCGTAATGCTGCGCCCACTCGCAAAACGTACCGTCCACACCGGCCGCTTTCCAACCTTCCATACCATCTCCGAAGAAGCGGAGATCAGCTTTCCTGCTGCGTCTACGGCAGGTAGCTCGGGCGTGGTTCCCACCAACTCGCGTATCGGCACCCGCCGCCCATCGGCAAGCTGGACGCTGGTATCGCCGATCACACAATCTCTCAGGTCTGAGAGCAGAGGGCGCTTATCGTGGCGTTGTTCTACGGCGCGGGAGAGCTGGGCTATGGCGAGGACCGGCACGTTGAGGTCGCGGGCCAGAACCTTCAGGCCGCGGGAGATCTCCGCTATCTCCTGCTGGCGGTTCTCGCGGCTGTTGCCGATCATGAGCTGCAGGTAGTCCACCACCACCAGCGAAAGCGGTTTCTCATCCTGGGCGTTCAGGCGGCTGGCGAGACGCCGAACCTTCGCCCGCATTTCCATCAGGTTGATCCCCGCCGTATCGTCGATCCAGATGGGCGCCCGGCTGACCTCCGCCACCCCTCGCACCAGCTTCGGCCAATCCTCAGCCCGGACGTTTCCGCTCCTGAGATCCTGCGTCGGTATGCGCGTCGTCTGCGAGATGAGCCTCTGTACGAGTTGCTCCTTGCTCATCTCCAGGCTGAAGATCGCCACCGGCAACTCGTCCACGCCCGCCGCGTGCCAAATTGCATTTAAGGCAAAAGCTGTTTTTCCCATCGCCGGACGCGCTGCCAGCACGACGAGGTCGCTCTTGTGGAAGCCGGTGGTGAGCTTGTCCAGGTCGTTGAAACCGGTCTCGACGCCGGTTACCTCTCCCTCGGACTCGTAGAGGCGCTGTATCATTTCCAGGGCGCCCGGTGCGAGCTCTGAGACCGGAGCCAACCTCTCCCGAAGCGTTCGGTTGGAGACGCTGTAGACGAGTTGCTCGGCGGCGTCGAGGGCTTCGTTTACGTCCTCCGGCTCGCGGAAGGCGTCGTCGGCGATGCGGCTGCCGGCGTCTATTATGGCCCGCAGGAGGGCTTTGCCGCGCACGATCTCCGCGTAGCGGGCGGCGTTGGCGGCCGTCGGGACGCTCTCTACCAGTTGGAAGATGTAGGCGCGGCCACCGACCCTGTCTGCCTGGTCCATGCCTCGTAGCTCGTCTAGCAGAGTGAGCTGATCTATCGGCTCGCCCTTGGAGTAAAGCCGCATCATGGCCCGGTAGAGGACTCTGTGGGTCTCAGAGTAGAAATCCTCGGCGGAGATCGACTCCGCCACCGCGGCCACCGCGGACTCCGAAACGAGCATGGCGCCGATGACCGCCCGCTCGGCGTCCAGATCGTGCGGCGGCACGCGGGCGGCGTCAGCGCCGCCTGTTACCTCCCGGATCCTCCCCCGTCGTTCCATCCCCCCAATATGCAGCAAAAAAGGCCCCAATACAATAGTATAGGAGCCTTTATTTCTAAGCCTCTGGTTGAGGTCTTACATGTACTTCAAGTTTAACTACAGCTTGGGCACTACGATGACTTTCACGTTCGCCTGGACGTCGCCGTGGACCTGTACGGGCACCTGGTGGGTGCCGAGAGACTTTATTGGGTCGTCGAGCATAATGCGGCGCCGGTCAATGCGCAGGTCGCGGGCCTTCTGGATGGCGTCGGCGATGTTGGCGGCGGTGACTGAGCCGAAGAGGCGTTCGTCTTCGCCGGTGCGAGCCTCGATGGTTATGACGCTCTTGTTGAGGGTGCCGGCGATCTCCTCGGCCCGCTCGGCCATACGGCGATCTCGTTCTTCGGCTTCCTCCATCTGGCGGCGGGCCTCCTCCATCTTGGAGGGAGTGGCCACCTCGGCCAGGTTGCGGGGAACGAGGAAGTTACGGACGTAGCCGCGGCTCACGTCCACGATGTCTCCCCGCTGACCGATCTTCTCTACGTCCTGGGTGAGTATTACCTGCATACCGTTCCCCCTACTGTCCCGCCACGTAGGCCAGCAGCGCCATCTCGCGGGCGCGCTTTATCGCCGACGCGGCCTCCCGCTGGTGCTGCGGACAGAGGCCAGTAACCCGGCGGGCCCGGATCTTGCCGCGGTCCGAGGTGAACCGCCGGAGCATGTTATAGTCCTTGTAGTCCACGTAGCTGATGTTCTCCTGACAGAAAATGCACGGCCGGTTCTTTACCGGCCGGTCTCCTCTGTCCGGGCCTCTTCTTCTGCGTTGTCCCATCTATTACCTCCTGATCCCTGACTAACCGGAGACCTGGGCGGTCTCCGCGGACTCCTGCGACGCCCCGGCGTACTCCGGCGGCAGCTTGACTATCATGTGCCGCAGCACATCGTCGGAGACCCGCAGGATGCGCTTCAACTCGACGAGCGTCCGGTCTCCGGTAGTAAAGTGCATGATGCTGTAGAAACCGTCCGCCCGATGATCTATCTCGTAGGCCAGCTTCCGGCGACCCCAATGGTTCGTCTCCGTTACCTCGCCGCCCGTACGCTCGATCACCGTGCGGAACCGCGAGAGCGTACTCTCGACCTGCTCCTCGTCGAGCTCGGGGATCACTATGAGCATGGCTTCGTAAGTGTCGATGGTTGCCTCCTCTGGTCTCTGGCAGCTTCTCCAGCGTAATCGCGCCTTCAAAGCAGGGGCTTATGAAATTGCCGCGATAGTTTACCAGCGTATCGTAAGTGTTACAAACGCTCTGCGGCCTGTCGTCGCTTTCACCGTCCGCCGGCAAGGCGAGGATATACTCAGCGGGTGGAGAACGGAAGCAGGATCGCCGTAAAGACCGAGGGCCTCGCGAAGGTGTATGGGGAAGGCTCTACGGCGGTGCGGGCGCTCAAAGACATTTCGCTGGAGTTTCCGAATGGCGAATTCGCGGCGATCATGGGCCCTTCAGGCTCCGGCAAGAGCACCCTGCTCCACATCCTCGGCGCCCTGGACCGTCCTTCTTCCGGAGAGGTGATCGTTGGCGGGGTAGAGCTTTCGGCGCTCTCGGATAGGAAACTGACGCTGCTCCGGAGGGGGCGGATGGGCTTTGTGTTCCAATTTTTCAACCTCATTCCCACACTCTCAGCCGAGGAAAACGTCCTGCTGCCGGCCCTGATTTCCGGCGAGAAGCCCGCCAAGTACGCCGACCGGCTGGACGAGCTTCTGGATCTTGTGGGCCTCTCGGGCCGTCGGGAGCATCGTCCCGACGAACTCTCCGGCGGCGAGCAACAGCGGGTGGCGATAGCCCGCGCTCTCGTCCGCAACCCGGACATCATCCTCGCCGACGAGCCGACCGGGAACCTCGACTCAAAGACCGGGACGGGGGTGCTGGAACTAATGCGCGAGTCCGCCGCCCGCTACGAGCAGACGATCATCATGGTCACCCACGACCCCCGCGCCGCGGCGAGCGCCGACCGCGTGGTGTTTCTCGGAGACGGGCAGGTGGTGGACGAGATGCGAAACCCGGACCCGGATGAAATCTTGGAGCGCATCAAAACGCTGGAATCCACCGGGTGAAGTCCGTATACGGATAAAGTTCGTGAAACCTTTCTACACGCCGCCGGCCAGAAAACCGAAGAGGGTAAGGACTACGAAAACTAGAATCGCAACCCCGTTGAAAACGGCGCCGAGAACGGCGAATAACCTCTTGCGTCCGCTTTGGACGAGACCGGCGATCCCCAACCCGAGCCCCAGCAAGTACAGAAACAAACACGCAAAGACACCAATACCGGCCAACGCCAGGCCGGCGGCGGCCGGCGAATCCTGCAGCCTCTCTTGCACCTCCTGGGGGCTGACGGTCTGCGGATCTATACCTTGCAGCGCCTGGGCCGTAAGCGCCGCAGTCACTACAAAGAGGACCACGATCACGACCGTCACCACGATAGCGATGACAAAGGACGTCACCCCCATCCGGGAGTGTCCGGCCCTCGAAGTGTTGCCAGGTGTGCTGTTTTCCGTCATCTCACCCTTCAGGTTAGCACGTCGCGCCGGTAGAGCGGTCGCAACGCCATGAAGCTCCGTCGTTTTTCCAGCCTGAGCTTCCGCAACCTGGGTTCCCGGCCACAGCGCACGGTCCTCACCGCCGTCGGCATCGTGCTCGGCGTGGGGATAGTCTTCGGGGTGTTGACTCTCTCGAACACGATGTCGAGCACCTTCAAGGATCTCTTTACCCGCGCCTACGGCAGCGCCGACCTTACGATCACCGCCGCCGGTGGTAGCGGAACTTTCGACGAAGGGCGGGTGCGGGCGGTTCGTTCGACGCCCGGGGTGGGGTCCGCGGCTCCCCGGCTCTCGTTGCCGGCGTCCCTGATCCTGGACGAAACTGGCGACGATGGGCTGCCGAACGTTCAGAGCATGCGGCTCTTCGGCATCGAGCCAGAGTCGGCCTCGCTGGCGACGGGCTTTGATCTCACAGAAGGACGCTACCCGCGGGGCGGCGCGGAGCTAACCCTCGACGGCGGTACCGCCGAGTCCGCCGGGCTGCAAGTCGGGGACGAAGTGCAGGTCGGAACGCCGGAAGGTCCCGAGAAACTGGAGTTAGTCGGCCTGCTCCGCATACCAGGCGGCTCGTTCGGCGGGGTGGGGTTCGGGATGGCGCCCATGCCTTACACGCAAAGGGCGTTCGACAAGGCCGGTGAGATCTCCGGCATCTCCATTGGAGCGGCGGAGGAAGTATCCCTCTCGGAACTGCGACAACGGCTGGACCGGAAGCTCGGCGATGGGTTCGACGTAGAGCGGTCGTCTACCCGCACCGAGCAGGTCAGTAGCCAGTTGCAGGGGTTCCAGATCGCGCTGCTCTTCTTCGCCGGGACCGCCCTGTTCGTCGGGGCTTTCCTGGTCTTCAACGCCCTTTCGATGACGGTTTTGGAGCGCACCCGCGAGCTCGGAATGCTGCGGGCTTTGGGCTCCACACGGGCCATGATCGGGCGCTCCGTGATGATCGAAGCCGTGCTTCTGGGTATTTTCGGCTCGGTAGTCGGGGTACTCTTCGGGTACGGGATGGCGCGGGCGCTCGTGTACCTCTTCGGTAAGGCTTTTACCTTCCAGATCACACAACTCTACCTCTCCCCCTTCGCCTTCGTCTCCGCAATCGTCGTCGGCGTCCTGGTAACGGTGATCGCCGCGCTCTATCCCGCCCTGAGGGCCGGACGGGTGAGCCCGGTCGAGGCGATGCGGGCGCGCATCGGGGGCGATTCCCGACGGCAGAAACGCCTACTCTCGCGTCTCGCGCCGGTGCTCGGGGTGGTTTTGGTCGGGATCTGCGCGCCCTGGATCTATTACCTCGCCAGCAACCTCTCGGCGAGCCTGGATGGTCTTATCTACGTCTCCGGGATCGTCGGCGTGATCGGGACTTTCCTCGGCGTCTCGCTCGTAATTCCGGTTCTCGTCGGCCCGCTCTCGAAGCTCTTCTCGCCCGTTCTGCGGCTGCTCTTCGGCATCGAGGGCCGGATGGCGGCGGCCAACGCGACCCGCAACCACACCCGCACGGCGCTCACAGCGTCGGCGCTGATGGTCGGCATCTCGCTCGTCATAGCGTTCTCGGCTTTAGGCGGCAGCGTGCTCGGCACGATCCGGGCCTCCCTGGAGAGCTCGCTCGGCAGCGACTACATCGTACAGCCCGTCGTCCAGACCTCCGACGCCACGTTCTCCGAAGAGCTGCCGGAGAGGGTCTC
>JALYGE010000084.1 GCA_030777225.1 Actinomycetota bacterium | reverse complement strand
TCCTCTCCCCGGTAACAAGTCTCTACAAAACTAGCGCACATTATACTGGGAAGCCGGGTGCCCGACTTGGAGATGCGCCGGGACCGCTCCTACGCGAAGCCGGTTATGGCAACCACGGAAGGCTTAGAGGCTGTTATGAACTCGATCAGGAATGGCTTGGGAATGCGGAAAATGGAGAACCGCAGGGGATTGGTTCAACCGGAAACATCCCATTCCAATGCGGTTTTTACCCAAGTTCATAACACGCTCTAAGGGCCTGGAATCCCCGGCTGGGGGTGACCCTGGCCGGTTTTTGCTTGGGGCTATGGCTTGCCGGTAGGCGTCCGTATACTAGTAATCATGCTAATCTATATGGAAGTAATGCCCCCCGACTTTGGTTCGTGGTTAAGTATCCTTACCCAAAATTGGAATACTTTGTTGAATAATGCCGTTGTTGCAGGTCTAGTGATTTTGGTCCTGACGATCATATGGGGCCGTGTGGAAGCGTGGTTGATGCGAAGGCGGGAACGCCAGGGCTTGCTTTGGGTTTTTGATGCGGAAGTCTACGAAAACCGCGACATACCTTAAGGAAATGATCCACTACCCTGATCTTAGCGAACAATATGCCTCGCGGGCTACCTTTAGCACGGACGCTTGGGAACAGGCCAGAATTAGGCTGACGCAACTACTGCGCCCGCACCATATCCAGCACCTGGTTACATATTACGCTTCGATACGCAGGATTACGGTGAACCTAGCCGATATGAACGCGTCCACGAAGGCCAAAACTAGGGAACAAAAGGCGAAAGCGGTCAACATCAGGAAAAAGCGTCGTGTCTTATTGTCTAGCCAGGCCACGTACGTGGCCTGGCTAGAAGGCAAAGAAATCAGGGGCATGGGAAAGAAGTACATCGGAACCGTGCCAGACTACTTTGAAACCCCGGAAAAGGAAGCCGAAAAGGCCGCCAGCGATGATCAGACAGAAGACGACGGCGAAGATACCGACACGGAAGCAGCTAGCCCAACATAGCCGGGGAATAGAAACAAACCCCCGGTCCAGGTAAGGGGGTAGGAACCTGGCCGGGGCCGTAGAACGTGCCGGGGTCGGCTAGCCCCGGACGGGGAATGCGATGTGATAAGCCGACCGTCCCCGGCCCGCTGGACTACGGGTCCCGTGTCGGGCCGGGGGTTCTAGATAAGCTGATGCCCGTGGGCTGGTTGCGTAGGCATAAATGGATTGTGGGTGCGGCGGTTCTTGCAACTAGCGTTCTTATAGGCGTTGGGATTTGGTTCCTGTTGGTTGGCTACATTGAACCAAACGATCCTACAGGCCGGAAAGACGTTGTGCAGGTCTTCGCTTTGATCGTAGCCGGTATAGTCGGGATTATAGCGCAGCCGTCGGCCTATCTAATCTGCGCATCGCACGTCGAAACCTAGAACACAATCAAGAAGCGCTACGTACCCAGCTTAATAGCCAGCGGGGACTTGAAGATAAACGCGCCCAAGATGCCGCGCTGCAATCTTACTTTGAACAAATGGGCGACCTGTTGATAGATCACGGCCTAATCGGCACAGATCGCGAAGACATACGTCTGCTGGCTAGGGCACAAACCTTGACAGTCCTGGCACGGTGGGATGGACCAAGTAAAGGTAATTTGGTTCGCTTCTTGCACGGGGCCGGATTAATAGGTACAAGCCAGGACAAACCAATTTTGGAACTTGCAGGGGCCGACCTTAGTGGTGCTGACCTTAGCGGTACCAATCGTCGGAAGGCTTCGTTTCGTAACGCTAACCTTAATTGTGCGAACTTTTCCGATAGCGACCTTGGCCTAGCTGACCTTATCTACACTGACCTTAGCGGCGCTAATCTACAAAATTCCAACCTTATCAGGGCCCGCCTAAGTGACAGCAACTTAAGCCATGCAGACCTTAGCGATGCCGATATGCACAGTGCCCACATGGTCAATGCAGACCTAAGCAACGCCTGCTTGGTCAATACCCGCCTTCGCGGTGCGAACCTTAGCGGGGCCGGTCTTAGCAAGGCTTCACTACACAATGCAGACCTTAGCAATGCCCGCCTTCGTAATGCCACAGTCGATAAGAAGGAACTTGCTGTTTGCAAATCACTTGAAGGTGCTACGATGCCCGACGGCCAGAAATCCGAAAAAAAGGCCAAGTCGAACAGAAGGAATCCAGGTTTGGCAGGCCCCGGCCACTGAACCGCTTACATACTGACTGTCGAGCTAGGTACATGGCGGCCCTGACAGCCGGGCGCGGATGGTCAGGCACTGACCCCATCTTGACCCCACAACGGCCCGGTTTGACCCCAGCAGGACGGCAGGCCGTGCAGCGGCCACGCCGTACCGCTAGGGGTAAGAATATGCCTATTTGCAGGTTATTCGCGGTTCTGTTAACCTACGGAAAGACAACCGGGCTGGTTAGGGAAGGCCGGGCCATAGCCCCCGCCGCCATCGGAAACCCTACCGCAAGGAGTAGCCTAGAACCCGACCTTCCTGTTCTTCTCCGCTTTCTCTCGGACAGGCCCCCCACCGGCTCTTCGTCCATGTATTACACGCTCCCGACCAACAACTGCGGTTCCACCTCCAGGCCGGTAGCCAGCTTGCGAATGGTGCTAGGATTAGCGCGTAGGCAGTCGAGGAGGTTTTGCGGTGTTTGCGATGGGCGAAGATGTACGGTCGGTTATTCCCTATGTGACGGAGCAGAGTCCGCGTGGGGAGCGGACGATGGATATTTACTCGCGGCTTCTGGCGGATAGGATTATCTTTCTTGGAACGCCGGTCAACGATCAGGTCGCAAACGTCATCATGGCCCAGCTACTGCACCTCGACAGCGAAGATCCGGAGCAGGATATAAACCTGTACATAAACTCGCCGGGGGGAAGCATTCCCGGTATGCTCGCGATGTACGACACGATGCAGTTCGTTTCGGCGGACGTGGCGACGACGGCGTTGGGCATGGCGGCGTCTGCGGGGGCCTTTTTGCTTGCCGCGGGAGCCAAAGGTAAACGTAGCGCCTTGCCAAACACCCGAATACTGCTGCACCAGCCGGCGGTTCGAGGACTCGGGGGCCAGGCTTCGGACGTCGATATCCACGCGAAAGAGCTCATCTACACAAAGAGGCGCATCAACGAGATCCTGGCCGAGTGCACCGGCCAGGACTACGAGAAGATCGAGCGCGACACCGACCGCGACTACATGCTTGGCCCCGAGCAGGCCGTCGAGTACGGGGTCATAGACCAGGTCGTTCGTCGTCCGGGGGAGCGCGCCGTAGGATAAGCGTACACCTGTTCGGGAGGATCAGCTTCCGAAATGCGTCTCACGCAAGAGTACATCCACAACCGTCAGGGTTACCGCTTCGGCACACGTTGTTGCTGGGTTCGGGTGTATCGGGGCGAGGAGTGCGACGCGCCGGTAGTTATCTGCGAGGCGTTGCGGGATGGTGGGTCTTTTCTCTCCGAGTTGTCCGAATATCTTGCGGCGGAGGTCGTACGGCAGCACTTCCCCGAAGGCTTGCCGGACCTTCCCCGTCCTTTGCTCTGGATCGAGCACCGCCCGGCCCGCCGCCGGGGACCCGGCCGGTACCGTCTAGTCACCTTCGGCTCCTACACGCCCGTCCCCGTAGGCGCGGGTTTCGTGCGGCGAGAGAGGCTCGGATTCCCGACCCACCGGGAGCCCTTGACCGCCGCTGAGGTTATCGTTCTGACGGGAGAAGATTAGGCCGTGCGGGCGCTCGGCGTTACAGGCTCACCCTGGCGCCCGGACACCCCGGCGAGCCGGAACCCAACTTCACCCTCAGACCCCGGCACGGTATGCGCATGATACCCGCAGGGCGGGCGTAAGTTGAAGCCCGGAAAGGTGCTTCCTTACGCGCTGATCGGACTTGCGGTGGTTGCTTTCCTGCATCAGCGACGTCGTCCCATACCGCTACCTCCCCGGCTCTCCTTTCTTCTCGAGAACCCGGTCACGGAACACTTCGTCGGCGCCGACCTGCTCGTGGAGCGTCTCGATCTTGCGCCTGGTATGAGCGTCCTCGACGCGGGCTGCGGACCGGGACGCCTGACCATCCCCCTGGCGCGCGCCGTGGGAGAAGAGGGGCGGGTGGTCGCCCTCGACAGCCAACGCGCCATGCTGGACCGGCTCGAGGGACGGCTGGACGCTTTGAACCTCTCCAACGTCCGGCCCGTCGAAGCTGGCCTTGGAGAAGGGGCATTGGAACGGAACTACTTCGACCGGGCGGTCCTGGCGATGGTGCTCGGAGAGGTGCGGGACCGCGCCTCCGCGCTGCGGGAGATACGGGCGGCCCTCAAGCCCGGCGGGATCCTCTCCATAACCGAGGTGGTTGGCGACCCGGATTACCATCGTCCCTCCACCGTGCGCCGCAAGGTAGAGGCCGCCGGTCTCCGGCTCGTCGCGAGGTACGGTGGCTTCCCGGCCTATACGCTCAACTTCGAGAAGCCTCTAGCGGCGGAATAACCGTCGCCAGAACCCTTTTTCTTCCGGGGGGTGGTCGGAGACCTCTGTCTGGCGTTCCAGTAAGGAGATCATGGCCCCCAGCGGAACGACCTGGACCTCCATGCCGCCCTCCAGGCGCTCGGGTGGCGGGCTCAGGGCAACGTACTCGACCTCATCGCCCTGATATTCGAGTAGCTGGATCAGCCCCCCGGCCGATACCTCCAGCGCGTGCCAGTCCGCGCCGAAGTCCCCCGTCGAGACTAGAAACTCCTCCGCCTCCTCCACAGAGTCGAAGATCGGCACGGCGTCGCCGTCGTCCAGCACGATGGCTAGAAGCTCTTCCTCCGCCTCCGGACCTCCGGCGATGACCACGTGGTTTGCGGAAACGTCCATGCCTCTACTCTACCGGATGTCCCTACAAATAGAGAGACCCGCTATGATGGCGGGGTCTCTCGGGTTCTCCGGTGTAGGGTTGGCTCAGGACCCGGTCTGCTCGGGTGGGGCGATGCCTATGCCCGGGCCTTCGGGGGTCTCCACGCGGTCCAGGGTGCTACCGTCGAGCGCCTCGCTCACGGGCGCGGCGATGTACAGCACGTCTTCTCCGGCGTGCTCTACGACCTGATCTCCATCCTGCTGCTCACCGGCTCCGAGCCCGATCTGGGTCTCGCCGCTGCTCTCATCCGTTACCGGGTCCAGGCGCAGGACGGCACCCTCGGGACGGTCAACGTCCAGAAAGAGTTCTTTCGCTTCTTCAGTTACCTCGATCATGCCTCTCCTCTCCCGCCAGCGTTCGCGCAGGCGAATGGATCGAAGCGTACAGTATCGTTTTTAGCCTACCAGCCGTCCGTCGGATTTAAACCGGAAGCCTGAACCCCGACTTCGGGCTTGAGACGACGCCCGTCCGGTGTAGTAGAACGGGTAAGACGAAGGCCGCGTAGCATCGGAGGAGATTCATGGAAGAGAAAAACCCTACGGAATACGCAATAAAGCAGGTCGGCGACCGCTACTATCCCGTTATTATCAACCGGGAAGCCGGGGGTCACTACGAGATAAATAATCCGCTGACCGGCGGCACCCTGAGCTATAACAACGCCGAGGCCGCCGAGACCTACATAGAGCGGGCGAAGCAGAAGGAAGTCTGAGGTGGTCGTCGTGAAGAGGCATGTGCTGGTATGAGGGCTGTACTACTCACGGGACATGGAGGGCCGGAGAAGCTGGAGTACCGGGAAGATGTCCCGGTCCCACAGCCCGAGGCCGGGGAGGTGCTGGTAGAAGTCGGCGCCGCCGGCGTGAACAACACCGACATCTGGACTCGTGAGGGAGCATACGGTTCTGAGGAGGATCCGCAGTCTACGAGTGGTTGGCGCCGGTAGCCGATGGAGTTTCCGCGCATACAGGGGCTGGATATCGTAGGACATATCGAGCGGGTGGGAGAGAACGTACCTGAGTCCCGCATCGGGGAACGGGTGCTGGTAGACTTCGTGCTCTACTCCGGCGAAGGCGAGGAGGGCCTTGTCGGGGCCGGTATCATCGGCAGTGAGCGGGATGGGGGCTTCGCGGAGTACGTCGCCGTACCCGCGGAGAATGCTCACCAGGCAAACAGCTCCCTGGACGACGAGGAACTCGCCACTTTCCCTACCGCATACGTTACCGCTCTCAGGATGCTAAACCGGGCCCGGGTAAAAGAGGATGAGACGGTCTTCGTTACGGGCGCTTCGGGCGGGGTAGGTTCGGCGCTTCTGCAACTCGCAAGGGTGCGGAGGGCGCGGGTGATCGCACTGGTAGGGCCTGGAAAAGAAGCCCGTACCAGGTCTCTCGGCGCGGAAGCGACGGTTACCCGGGGCACTACGGACCTCACCGACGTGATATCCGAGGCCGCGGGAGAGAGCCCGGTAGACGTAGTAGCCGACGTGGTGGGCGGCGGGATCTTCCCGGATCTTCTAAACGCCTTGCGGCCGCTGGGACGCTACGTCACGGCGGGCGCCATCGCCGGTCCAGTGGTGCAACTCGACCTCCGCACCCTGTATCTGAAGCACCTGGAGCTGATCGGCTCTACGATGGGTACACGCGAAGAGTTCGCCGAACTGGTGAGCCTCCTGGAGGAGGATAGGTTAGAGCCGTTACTGGCCGGCACCTATCCTCTGTCGGAGGTAAGATGTGCCCAGGAGGACTTCCAGAGAAAAAATTTCTTCGGCAAGCTGGTCCTCGTCCCCCGGTAGAGACTGCGGAGAAAGTCCTCCACGTCAGCCACCGCCCGGCTTCGTCCAGTTGTCGGGCGATGGCTTCTTCGTTTCTCTTTTGTCTCGTTGTCTTCTGTGAGCGTACCGCTGCTACGGTCGCGTCTCCTCCTGGAACCAGGGCCGCCCAGGGCCGCTACCCGCACCAGAGCTGGCTCAAGCAGTGGTCCAAAGAAGACGAGCGGGCCGTGGAGAAAGCGCTGGAGATCACCGGCGTCCTGGAGCTCGCCGACCGGCCGCTGGACACCCTCTCCGGCGGCCAACGCCAGCGGGCCTGGATCTCAATGGCCCTCGCCTAGGAGACGGAGACCCTGCTCCTCGACGAGCCCACGACTTTCCTGGACATGGCCCATCAGCTCGAAGTCCTCCAACTCCTCGAACGGCTCAACCGCGAGGAGGGACGCACCATCCTCATGGTCCTGCACGACCTCAAGAACGCCGCCCGATTTTCGCACCACATGATCGCGCTCTCCGAGGGCAAGGTCGCCGCCGCCGGGCCGCCGGAGGCCGTGATGACCGGCGAACTCCTGCGCGAAGTTTTCTCCGTCGAGGCCGAGACCTTCCCTGACCCCCGCACGGGTATACCCTTATGCGTCCCATACGGGGTTAGAGGTCCTGATTCAAAAAACGGAGAAAGCTCAGTCGAGACCGGCTTCACCCAGTTGTCGGGCGATGGGCTCTAGCTGTTCCCGCTCGGTGATGTCCCGGGCTTCCTGCTCGATTCGCATCACCGGCTTCTCCCCGAACCGGCTCTCTATCTCTTCCAGGTACTCGGATTGCTGTTCCAGCCGGGAGCGCATGAACTCTCCTTCCACCGTATCGGGAAAGACACGATTTACTATCAGCGCCCCTACGTGTACGTCATTCCCGGTCAGCGTTTTGAGAGCCCGTTCGGTCTCTTCTATGGGGAGACGTTCGGGGATGAGGACCAGATAGAAGATCGTATCCTCCAGCAGCCGGTGGCGGGCGTGATGGAACTTGTCCCGGCGTTCCCGAAGCCGGTTCAGAATAGGGTCGCCATCGGGCTCGTCGTCGCCGGTGAGGTTGCGCATCATGCGCTCCATCCCGGCGACCTTCTCCCGCTGACGCACCATGCCCTCGGCCCAGGCGGTGAGCAGGGCGGGGAGCGTTAGCAGGCGCAGCGTGTGGCCGGTGGGGGCGGTGTCGAAGACGATACGGTCGTACTCATCGGGGGAGAGGGAGATCAGGTCCACAAAGCGGTCAAAGAGCGCCGACTCCTCGGTGCCGGGACTGTTTTTGGCAAGGTCCAGGTGTTGCTCGACCGTCGGCTGCACCTCGATGCTGACCGAGTCTTTGGCGTCTTCTTTGATCTTCTCTATGTACTCCTCGGCGTCCTTCTGGGCATCGACCTCGACGGCCCACAACTCCCCCTCGACGTGCTGCGGCTCGCCCGTGAGTTGCATGCCGAGGATGTCGCTCGTGGAGTGGGCCGGGTCAGTGGAGACGAGCAATGTTTTCTCCCCGCGACTCGCGAGCAGGGTGGCGAAGGCGGCGGCGAGGGTCGTCTTGCCGACACCACCCTTGCCGCCAAAGAAAGCTAGGCGTCGTTCGTGGTCGTGGTTTTCGCCGGGCTCCTCGGTCAACAGCAGAACCCGGCTTCCGGGAAGGTCTCCATTCCCATCCGGCGGTGCCACTGGTGGAAGGACTCTACGAACTCCGGATAGAGCGCCAGGGAGTAGTAACTCGTCGGGTTGGGCACGCCGAGGGCTTCGAGAAAGAGCATCGCCATCAGGGCGTCCTGCTGGCGGTTGGCCTCCTTCTGGAGCCCCGAGCGCCACTTGCTGACGAGGAACTCCTCGTTTAGCTCGTTGATCTTGTCGTAGATCTCACGCAAACTCGGTGACATTCAGACCCCCACCGGCTCTAGCGCATCCAGCTCGGAGCGGACGGTGGAGACCGCCTCGTCCGGTTCGGGAATGTGGCCGGAGAAGAGGACCTTGCCGTCCAGGATCACGGCGTTGTAGGAGACGCCTTTGTTGATCTGCTTGAAAGTCTCGCTTATGGATAGTCCCCGCCTGCGGGCGTCCTTGAGCACCGAGGGGATGAGCCAGACCATGTTGCGTGGGTCTACGACGGTCATCTCGACCTCTTCGTCGAAAAGATCCTCGCGCAGCGCCCGGTAGACCCGGCCCATCTTCTCCATCTCCTCGCGGTTGTGCTTGAAGGTGTCGGGATCTCCGAGCTCCGTCTGCTCGCCGCCGAGCTTGCCGCAGCAGCCCGAGCTACTCGTCTGCGAGTCCCACTCGCGGACCAGGATGATACGGTGCATCATTCTTCATCGCCTCCTTGTGAGGCGCCTTCTTGGGCAGACCCTTCCTGGCCGCGTTGCCCGCGGGCCCGGTTAAAGGCGACTATGGCCTCAATAATCAGCCATAAGGAGAGGATGAAGATGATCGCGTCTATGACCAGCAGCAGCCAGGAGCCCTCGCTGTAGAACTGTCCCAACTGGAGGAACAGCGCGTAGGTCGTCATCGCCAGGAGGAAGACGAGCGGGACGATCTGGACTATCGGGTTGCGGTTGCGGGTGAAGACGTAGATCGCCACCACGGTGAGCGCGAGCCCGGCGGTGAGCTGGTTGGTGGTGCCGAAGAGCCGCCACAGATAGCCGAAGACGAACCCGGCCTCACCACCGCGGTCTCCACCCGGATAGAGGGCGAGACCTAGCGGTATCAGGACCCCAATCGTCGTCGTCAGCGTTATGTTGCGGGTGAGGGGCCTTATGTTCGTGATCTCCCCGATCTCCTGGATGATATAGCGCTGGAGCCGGATGCCGGTGTCCATCGTCGTCCCGGCGAACGTGATGACCACGACCGCGGCGAAGATAACGCCCGCGGCTTCGGGGATGCCGAGGTTGCTGGCGAAGCTCCCGACGCCCTGAGTAAAGTACCCGACCGCCCCATCCGAAGCCGTGGCGAAGTCGGGGTACTTCTCCTGCCAGGCGGCGAAAGCCCCGATGCCCGCCGTGACCGCCAGGAGCGCACCGAGCGCCAACGATCCTTCGCCTATAGCGCCCATGTAGCCCACGTACCGGGCGTCGTCTTCGTTGTCTAGCTGTTTAGAGGAAGTGCCCGAGGCTACCAGGGTGTGGAAGCCGGAGATCGCGCCGCAGGCGATGGTTATGAACAGGAACGGGAAGATGTTCGGGGAGTCCGGCGGCAAGTTGGAGTTGATGGCTGGGGCCACGATGGTGTTAAGTCCGACGGCCATGCCGAGGAAGATCACCCCCAAAGCAACAAAGAGCTGGAAGGAGTTTATGTAGTCCCGCGGCTGGAGCAACAGCCACACCGGCAGCCGGGACGCGAACCAGGTGTAGGCGAAGATCAGGATGACCCACATCGTCCGCGGCTCCAACCCGAAGATGCTCGCCAGGCCGCCTATCTCTATCGGCAGCGCCTGGCCGACCGGGATCAGGGCGTACAGCAGCGCGACGGCGACGAGTGCCGGGATAAGAATAGGACCACGTCCCCGGTAAGCGTACTGCCCGATGATTATGGCTATCGGGATGATCGCCACCGCGGGTATGACTGCCCCCGGGTTCGCCACGAAAAGGATCGCTATGACCACGCCGAAGACCGCGTTCACCAGCGTCAGCAGGAAGAAGAGGATGATGAGGAACATGGTCCGGGCCCTGGTGCTTATGACGTCCGAAGAGAGCGTCCCTATGTTGCGCCCCTTGTTCCTGACCGAGACGATCAAAGAACCGAAGTCGTGGACCCCGGCGGCGAAGATGGTGCCGAAGGTGATCCACAGCAGCGCCGGCAACCAGCCCCAGAATGCCGCTATCGCCGGTCCCACGATGGGCGCCGCCCCTGCCACCGAAGTAAAGTGGTGCCCGAACAATACGTGCTTGTTGGTCGGGACGTAGTCCACCCCGTCCTCGAACTCGTGGGCCGGGGTCTCGAAGGACTTGTCCAGTACGTAAACTTTCTCGGCCAGGTACTTCGAGTAGAACGTGTAAGCCAAAAAGAAAGCGCCCAGTACGGCTATTGCCACTATTATTGCTGGCATCTCCCGCTCCTCCTTTCGTCGTCCTGCGCTCGTTGCCCGAAACCGGCGCAAGACTGTATACAATCCCTTACGCCAATATAATCTAGGAGGTTTATTATTACAACCCCATGACCGTATATGATCTACAAACCCTGCGTACCTCAGCCGAGATGGCCGCCACGGCGGAGCTTGCTTACACGGACGAGGTCGGCGCGTGCCGCATCGAGTCCCTGACGCCACTGCTTATGGAAAAAGAGCCGGCGTTCGCCCTTCCGTACTCCCGAATAGACCTCGCCCACCGGCTGGAGAAGCATCCCGAAGTGTCTTTGACCTTCTCTGACTCGCGGTTGGCCCGGGTGGGATGGAGTCCGCTCACGGTGCAAGGAAAGATCGAGGTGGTTCCCGATCCGGAGGGGGATCTGTTTCTCGACGAGCTTCTGTACTGGGAGCTCCGCAAGTTCTGGCCCTCCCGGCAACTCATCGGCAGCCTCGTGCTCCGGCGCGACAACTGGTGGTACGTGCCGCGCCTGATCCTGCGCTTCACCGAGATCGACGTGCCACGCCCCATCACCCGACGCACCGAACCGGACCACGGCGTGCTCGCCTGGAAAACGGGCGACGCCATCACCTCCGACACCGTCCGGGTCGAAAACTGGGAGGCAGAACGGCCGGTCGTAGGCCCGCTCTCGCCGGACACGGCGCTCCCCGGTGGCGTACCGGCGGCCCTGCTCTACCACAACTTCTCCGTCCCCGACATGGAGCAGCGGGCCACCCTGCACCTCTCCGGTCGGCTGGAGAACAGCCGTCTCTCCGTAACACGCCGTGAGGGTTCGCGCTCGCTCGGCAAAAGACCCGGCATCATCGCGCGTTGGCGGACGCAGAGAGAGCTGGAGCGGCGTTGCCGGGCTGGTCTCAAAGATCCGCGGTGGGGCGAGGGGTAAGATCGCCGCG
>JALYGE010000083.1 GCA_030777225.1 Actinomycetota bacterium | reverse complement strand
GAGGCCCTTGATGTACGTAGCCACGCACGGCACCGATGATCCGACGCTGGCCACGTTGCCGTTTCTGGTAGCCACGGGCGCGGGGAGTGCGGAGATAGACTGCTGCATAGCCTTGGTGGGCGAGGCGTCTAGCCTGGTCAAGCCGGGCATGATCGACGCCGTGCACGGCGTGGGCTTCCCCCCTCTTAGCGAACTCGTAGAGAAGGTCAGGGACTTCGAGATACCGGTGTACGTCTGAGGCTCGTGCGCGGTCGCCCGTGGGGTGACTGAGGCGGACCTTACAGACCTGAAAGCGCAGTTCACCGATCCTGTTGGCTTCTCGCAGATGGCCTCAGAGCGTAGCGTGGTCTCCTTCTAGAGCGTCTGTCACTCTTCGGAGTAGGCTTCACCTCTCGTGATGTCGTACAGTCCAACACCTCTGCAAGGTGCTCTAGGAGAAATACACCCACAATATATAGGCTCCGGCGGCGAGACTTAGTGTTCCTACGGCGAGCATCCGGAGTCCAGCTATGAGATGTACGCCCCGTTCGGGGATCGGGCCGATGCCGCCCTGCTGGCCCCGACCGCCGCGCAAGAGGGCATAGAGGCCGAAAGAGACGCCCCCGATGCCGCCCAGCACCAGCAGTATCCCGAGTGCCAAAGCTGGAGACACGTTCTAGTTCTGCCCGGGACCCGCTGCCATCCGGGAGAGCAGGCTGCGGAACTTTGGGTTGTCGCGCAGGGGGGCGAACTCCAGGGCGCGCCGGAAGTGCTCGGCGTCGCGCTCGCCGGCCTCTACGGCCTTCTCGATGTAACCCAGGGACGAGTCGTAATCGCCGCGCCGCGCCCGGATGCTGGCGAGCGCCGAGAGGGCCGGCGAATATCCCTCGTCTACGGTGAGGGCCCGCACCAGAAGCTCCTCGGCGGTCTCCAGGTCATCCGTCGCGTAGTAGAGGCTGGCGTAGGAGTACAGGGCGCGGGGATTGCCGGGGTCGCTCTTGAGCGACTCTATAAAATGCTCCTCGGCCTCGGTGGCGTCGCCCCGGCGTTCGTGTATGAGTCCCAGCTCCAGATGGGCGTTGGGGTCCTCCGGGTCTATAGTGATTACAGCCCGGTAGGCGGCCTCGGCTCCGGCCTCGTCTTCCTGGGCCAGCCGCACCTCGCCTAGAGTGTAGAGGTGCCGCACCTCGTCCCGTCCCAGGGCGACGGCTTCTTCAGAGAGCTTTAGGGCTTCACCCAGGTCTTTTTCTTCGTTCAGGAGGTGTGCGGCGAGTTCGTCCCGGATCTCCGGCGAGCCGGGACAATCTTCGAGGCCCTTTCGGAAGGCCGCTTCGGCCTCCTCGGGGCACCCGTTGCGGGCGTGGCAGATACCCAGGTTGGCGTGGGCCTCCCACCACTCCGGTGTCTCTTCTATGACCTCTTCGTAGGCGGCGACGGCCTCCGGATAGCGACCGAGCATGTCCAGGGTGTTCGCCCGGAAGGTCCGGGCGCCGCTCTTTTGCTGCGCGTCGGTCGCAGCCTCCAGGGCTTTCTCAAAGAAGCCGAGGGCCTGAGAGTAGTCGGCGGCGTCGAAGGCGACGAGCCCGGCGTTTATTAGCATGTCGGCGTCTTCGGGGTGGCTCCGGAGCCAGCGCCCGAACGTCGCCCGGGCCAACTCCGGCTCCCGCACGAGCCCGTAGTAGCGACCGAGCTCGACGTAGGTCTCGGGGTACTCTGGGTCCGCTTCGATGGCCCGCTCCAGGAAGTGAACGACCTTGAACGGCTCCTCCCGGCGCATCGCCAGCATCGCCAGCCCCATCCACGGTGCTGACCATTCCGGATCCAACTCCAAAGCGCCGAGGAAACTCTCCTCGGCCTCCTCCAGCCGGTCCAGGCCCAGGAGCGCCCGGCCCACGGCCTCTATGGCCTCCGGGTTTCCTGGCGCGGCCTCCAGCGCCTGCT
Source organism: Actinomycetota bacterium (assembly GCA_030777225.1). GTDB lineage: Bacteria > Actinomycetota > Rubrobacteria > Rubrobacterales > Rubrobacteraceae > SIRX01. The sequence continues at coordinate 2,087 of JALYGE010000083.1, read as the reverse complement.
CGAACCGGGAGAGCGCCTCCTCCACCAGTCCTTCTTCCGCCAGGGTCTCACCCTGTTGTAGAAACTCTTCGTACTCCATAGGGTCAGATTAAATCAGATAGCTCGGCCGGACAACGTGTAGAATTCGCTGCCGAAAAGGACATTCCACTCTGGCATCCGACCCGGAAGGAGCCTCCCCTTGAAAAACCCACCCGCCGTAGAGAAGCTCACCGTTCGTTACCAGGACCTCGACCCTTATGGTCACGTCAACAACGCCGTCCACCTGAGCTTCTTCGAGTCGATCCGAATAGCCTACTGGCGGAAGCTGGCCGCGCTGCGAGGGGTGGGCGAGCTGCAGGCCGGCGACTTTCCCGGTGTGCGCTACGTAATCGCCGAGTTGAACGTCCGGTACAAAGCCCCGATCTTCCTCGACGACATCCTCCACGCCGCCGCCAGCATCCGCACCATCACCAACCGTTCCTACACTATGGACTTCCAGCTCCGCACCGGCGAGAGCTTCGAGGAGGGAACCCTCACCGCCGAAGGCTCCGCCGCCCACATTTTCTACGACACCGAAGCCGGCGAAGTACGTCCCCGCCCCGAGTGGTTCCTCTCCACCGTCGCCGAACTCGAAGGTCGTCCCGAAGAGGACTTCGCCCCGGAGGATCGCGCCTAGCGGCCCAGGCCGAAAACTTTCTCCATCTCCTCCTCCGAGAGCTTGAAGTCGAAGACGTCGAGGTTGCTCTCCTGGTGCTCCCGACTGTGTGCCTTCGGGATGGCGGCGACCTTCTCCTGCTGGACCAGCCAGCGCAGGGCAACCTGCGCCGGCGTCTTGCCGTGGGCTTCCCCGATCTCCTTTAGCGTAGGGTCATCCTTTATCCGGCCCTTGGCGACCGGGCTGTAGGCGGTTAGCAGGTAGTCCATCTCCTTCGCCTGTTTGGTTAGATCCTCCTGAAGGTTGCGGGGATGGTACTCGACCTGGTTGCAGAAGATCTCCGCGTGCTGCGTCGCCTCCTCGACCATCGAAGCCGGGAAGTTGCTCACCCCAATGTGCCGGACGCTGCCCTCTTCCTGAAGCTCCCTCATGGCGTTCAGGGTTTCCTCCAGGGGCACGCTGGGGTTCGGCCAGTGCATCAGTAGCAGATCCACGTAGTCCGTGCCCAGCTTCTCTACGCTCTCGCGGCCCGAGCGCAGGGCCTTCTCGCGGGTGAAGTTGCCGGTGCTCAGCTTGGTCACCAGGAAGATCTCCTCCCGCTCGACGCCGGAGTTGCCGATACCGCGCCCAACCTCCTTCTCGTTGCCGTACATCTGGGCCGTGTCGATGTGCCGGTAGCCGAGCGACAGGGCGCTCTCCACGGCCTCCGCGCAGGCCCCGCCCGAGAGCCGCCAGGTACCGAGCCCTATAGAGGGTACTTTCTCACCCTTGATCTCCTTGTACTTCATGGAATCCTTTCCTACGAAAAACTTCATTGTTTAGGTTTTAGTTGCTCTCCAGCTTACTATTCGGGAGAGAGATTGATGTGTATGGCATATCTCGCTAACAGAGCTTAATATGTTCCTATGATGGTGGATGTGCCGACACATGACAAGCTTCTAAAGCCTACGCTAAAAGCGCTTCATAGTTTGGGGGGTAGTGCTTCAACAATGAGCTTTTGGAACAGGTCATTGAGGATCTACATCTACCCCAGAATGTCGTAGAGCAACCACATCCTGGAAAAAACAATCAGACCGAGCTTGCTTACAGGTTGGTCTGGGCACGCACCTACCTGAAGAAATATGGTCTGATAGTCAACTCAACTCGTGGGGTGTAGGCGCTATCTCCTAATGGACACTATGCAGAGACGATAGATCCGCAGGCTATTCTTAGGTTCGTACGAGAACAATCAGTTCGTGAGCGGCAAGGCCGAACCGAGTCTATAGAGATAGATGAAAGACAAACCGAACAGGACACAGGCGTAGAAGAGACGGCTACTTGGCGCGAGACTCTTCTCGCCACACTTCTAGAGATGCCACCGGATGCCTTCGAACGTCTATGCCAGCGGTTGTTGCGGGAATCAGGTTTTATCCAGGTGGAGGTCACGGGGCGCTCGGGGGATGGAGGCATCGAC
>JALYGE010000082.1 GCA_030777225.1 Actinomycetota bacterium | reverse complement strand
AGCTGAAGCGAGATTTCAGGGCGGCGTCGGGTCCGTCGATGAAGGCTTTGATCAGGGCGACTTCCACGAACGTATCGGGGATTATCCGAAAGCGGAATACAGCGAGCACCGCCCGCAAGGTTTGTATGTCATCGTCTCCTAGCCCGAGTCCGGCTACCCCGTCCAGATCCGGAAGCGGCATCAAACCTGCCACACCAGCAGCGTGCCGCAGCAGATCCAGCTTGCGCTCCCCGACAGGTCCGGAGTCCAACATGGGGTCCAGCTCTCCCCACACGGCCCCGAGAAACTCCGGCCAGTTGGCGAGGCCCCTGTAATAGCTCGCGACGTCGGGGTGGCCGTGACGTTCCTTTATCTCGTTCAAGAGCGCCTGAAGCCGGATGTCCGCGTCCTCTCGCGAGACCATCTGCACGAGGCCAGTGCTCTCCGCCGCGCCGAGTTCTACCTGGTCCCGGCCTACCTCCGCCGGGACCCCCGACTTCCCTCCGAGTCCCTCGTCCAGAGCGCTGGCGACGAGCAGTAGCTTGGGCAGAACGTAGTGGATGGTGTCAGTAAACGTCCTGATGCGGTCCAGGTCACCCAAAGTCTCCCAGTTCACCTCGGACCTCTCGGAGATGGGCTCCGGCAAAGCCCGGGCCCGCAAGTCGTCTGCGAGCCGCACGAACGGTTCCGTGAGCAGGTACGGTGAGATCCGTGCCCAGGCAAATTCCAGATACTCAGGATAGTTCGCCAGCACCCGGAAGATGAAGTTTACGAACGGGACCCGCAACCGGGCGCGGATATCCTCGTAGATTACCCGCACCTCCTCTTCAGCCTCGTCAGGCATCACCTCTCCGAGCCGCGACACCAACTCCAGCCCGCGCTCCACGTCCTCCGAACGATTGTCAAACATCATGACCGCCCCTCTTGCATGACCACTACTCCGATACCATCCCGGCATCCGCCCCCAACTCCGTTGCCCCGGTCCCTCAACCGGCAGAGCTGATCTTCGGGCAGGCCCCAGATCCCACGCTCCGTCCTCCACGCCTTCCGTTGGGCCTTCTCGAATCTTCCCACATGCTTCACATTGGGAGGGAAGGTCGCCACCTGGGCGTAGCCTCTCTCCAACAACGCCTGATTGAACATGGTTCCGTCCGTCGAATAGAGGTACGCCAGCACCCGGCCGTAATCGTCCTTTTTCTCCTCGTCGAAGCGTAACGTAACACTCTCGCCTTGTAATCCCTGCTCGGCGAAACGCGAGGCATCTTCTCCGTAAGGCTGTGGGCCTCGTGGCGATCCGGCCGTCTCCGGTGCGTCGATGCCGATGAGCCGCACGTCTTCCTCACCGCCTATCGCCGGGCTCACCTCGACGGTGTCGCCGTCAACGACCCTGGTCACCGTGACTTTGCGGTCGTCTTCCTGGGAAGCGTCGGGCGTTACCTCCAGGCCGCATCCCGGCGCGAAGACCAAAACAACAACGGCCAGTAGCAGCCGCAGGGTCATCTCCACACACCCTGGCGGCGGTCCATGAGGCCGACGATCAGCACGTGGGGCAAAGTTAGTATGGAGATAAGCATCAGGTAAAGGGCTAGAAGCTCCGCCGTCCCCTCGACGCCTTCGGATACGAAAAAGTACAACCCGACGAGCAGCAGTAGCGCGGCGGCGGTGAGCGGTGTGGCGTCCAGGGCGAAATCCTTCAAAGCCGGGAGAAGCCTCCCCTTCTCCAGGGCGTTGCGGGAAGGACGGTTCAGGAGCATGAGGCGCACGATGTGCCGGGGCGCGTGCCACAAGCAAAAGTACATTCCGATGGCGAATATGGACGGCACGACCGCGAAGTATGCGGCCAAAAGCCCAACTTCCGCAACATCCAACGCCCACGCGGCACGGTTTTCCGGGGGAGAGCAACGGTAACCCCACAGGAGCGTAATCGAGACAAACCCCAGGAACGTTATCGCGACGAATATTCGGATGGCCGGGGCGGGGATCCAGGGCACCGTCCCAAAGTCCGAGAAGATGCCTACCATGCTGCCGGCCACCTCGCTATAAACTCCTGGAAAAGCCAGCAGCGGGACCAGCATTGGCAGTCCCCCACGCACGACGGCGGTCAAAATTTTCGAAGTCCGCGGGGCGGGATGCTGCGCGCGAAGGAGGATGCGCAGCACGTAGAGGTCGCCCTGTCCCCAGTGAAACCACGTAAGCAGGATAAAGAAGATAAAGGCCGCGGCGGGCTCTATGGTCCAGAACACCAGGTAGGCCGAAGCGAGCGTCGCGTACAGCAACGCCACGATGGCGATAGAGCGGGCGGAGACACCACCTTCCAGCCGGCCTGGGACGAGGTGATCCGCCGCGCCGTGCGGCAACCCGAGGAAGACGAGGCTCAGGGCGAACGGC
>JALYGE010000081.1 GCA_030777225.1 Actinomycetota bacterium | reverse complement strand
AGCTTAGGCACACCTTCGCCACCTTCCACCTCGCCTCCGGGGAGAAACCGAAGGTGATCCAAGAAATCTTGGGGCACTCCTCGATAAAGACAACGATGGACACCTACTCGCACGTGATACCGGGGATGCAGGAGGAGGCTGCGGGGAAGCTTCAGCGGCTTCTTTTCGGCGCTACTCCCGTCACGCTTCCGTCAGAAGGGGAGGACAGCGAGAAAAACGGGGGTGACGGGCAAGAAAAAATCTCCCGTTTGCAGGGAGATTAGGGGCGCGCTCGGCAGGACTCGAACCTGCGACCTTCTGATTCGTAGTCAGACGCTCTATCCGGCTGAGCTACGAGCGCACTAAAATAATTATGATACCGTCGGATAGGGATTTCCTCAAGGGGTGGGTTATTTGGGTGCGTTTAGAGATATACTTTGTAAAGTTCAGATGTATGTTGGGAGAACAAGGTAGTCGTGGTGTTTTGAGCGAATCTGTTTTGCTAGTCATAGCGAATGATGAAGAGCGATTGCATCTGAGGCGGGCGCTCGCCGGCGAGGGATGGCGGGTGTTGCCGGCTGGCACGGGCGCCCAGGCCAGAAACATGGCCGAGAGCCAGAGCTTCGAGATCGCGGTGGTAGATAATCGCCTGCCGGACGAGCGGGGGTTTCAGGTGATCTCCGCTGTACAGAAACCGGGTGTGTCTACTGTGGCGCTGTTGCGAGATGAGGATACGATGGACCGCATCGTGGGGATAGAGCTCGGGGCGGACTACTACATGCGTTCGCCGGTGAACCCACGAGAACTGGTGGCGCGGGTGAAGCAGATCTTCCGCAAGCGGGAGTACGCGGGATCTTCTTCGGACAAGATCTACGTCGGGGATCTTGAGATCGATCCGGATCAGGTCGAGGTTCGCAAGGGAGGACGGGAGATTCAGCTCTCCCCCAGGGAGTTCAAGCTACTCCATACTCTGGCCCAGAGTCCGGGCCGGGTATTTCCCCGTTCAGCGCTGTTGCGGCAGGTCTGGGGCGAGGAGGATTACATAGACGAGCGCACCGTGAACGTCTATGTCCAGCGGCTGCGCAACAAACTCGGTGATAGCTCTTCAGAGTCCAGGCTTATAGAGACCGTCCGGGGATTTGGATACCGGATCGTAAAGCCGGAGTAGGAGGAGTCAGGAGGAGCGTCGGATCAGGGCCCCGCCCCGGATCGTCTCTCCGGCCCGCACGTCGTAGCCGTGTCCTACGATGCAGTCCTCCAGATATGCGCCGTCGCCCACGCTGGCGCCGGGCAGCAGGATGCTGCTCTTAATGGTGGCGCCGGGCCTTATCCAGCAGTCGCTGCCGACCGTAACGTCCCCGGCCAGCGTTACGTCGCGACCGATCACCGCGTCGCGCCCAACCACCACATAACCCTGGAGGCTGGCTGAAGGATGGATCTGGGCGTCCTCCCCAACCCACACGCTCCCAGCACGCTTCTCTCCCGGAACCTTCACCCGGACCCTGCCCGAGAGCACGTCGTACTGAGCCTGTCGATAAGCCTCCAATGTCCCGATATCCGACCAGTAAAAGTCCCCCTGGTAGCCGACGAAACGCTCTCCGTTCTCCAGGAACAGGGGGAAAACGTCTTGGGCGAAATCGAAGAAAGTGTTCTCCGGTATGTACTCCAGGGCCCGCGGCTCGAAGACGTAGATGCCGCTGTTGGCGAGCGTGCTGATCGCCTCCTGCGGGTCCGGCTTCTCCTGAAATCCCCGAATATTGTCTTCATCGTCTATCTCGACCACCCCGAACTCCGAGGTGTCGAATACCCGGTGAAGCGCGATGGTCGCCAGCGCGCCTTTCTCCTTGTGGAATGAGACCAACTCGCTTATGTCCACGTCCGTCAGGGCGTCGCCGGAGACGACTACGAAGGTGTCGTCGAACTTCTCTGACAGGCGCCGCACGCCACCGGCGGTTCCGAGTAGTTGCTCTTCGCGGTCCAGATGGATCTTCATGCCGTTTACCTCAGACTCTTCGCCGTAGGCTTTCAGCAGCGTGTTAGCCAGGTAGTGGACGTTGACGTGGACCTCTTCTACGCCGTGGGCGGCCAGGAGATCGAAGATGTGCTCGATTATCGGGGTGTCCACCACCGAAGCCATTGGCTTCGGCATCTCTCCGGTCAGCGGAAAGAGCCGGGTGCCCTTACCGGCGGCAAGCGCCATCGCCTTCACGTCCGCTCCTTCCCGTCGTACTGCAAGACGCCTCTCCGTACTCTATATTCTCTTGCGTGCATCCAGACACTTTACACGCACTCTTCCCATCGGCCAAGCTCGATGAGCCGCTCAAGCGGTATACGGCGTGGAAGATCGGCGGCCCCGCCGACGCCCTTCTGGAACCCCGGAGCGCCGAAGACCTCATCGCGGCCGTGCGGAAAGCCCGCGAGAATGGTGTTCCGGTCACTATCCTCGGCGGGGGAACGAACGTGCTGGTGCGAGACGGCGGCGTTCGGGGGCTCGTGATCCGTCTCGCCAAAGTACTCACACATGTAGAGGTCTCGGAGAACCGGGTGATCGCCGACGCCGGGGTACTCTATCCGGTGCTCGCCAACACCACCGCGGCTAAAGGACTCGCCGGTCTCGAGTTCGCCACCGGCATACCCGGCACCGTCGGGGGCGCGGTGTACATGAACGCCGGGGCTTACGGCAGCGAGACCGTAGAGGTCCTCGACTGGGCCGACGTGTTCCGGGACGGCGAAGTCGTGCGTATGAACAATGCTGACCTGGACCTCTCGTACCGACACAGCATCCTCCACGAGAACCCTGGTTGGATCGTCCTGCGCGCCGGCTACACTCTCTCCTCCGGGGATCCAGAAGAACTCAAAGCCCGTATAAAAGAGTTCCGCTCCCAGAGGGTGAACGGATCTCCGAACAAACCGAGCTGCGGCTCGACTTTCAAGCGCCCCGAGAATGACTTCCCCGGCCGCGTCATAGAGGCTGCGGGCCTCAAGGGAGCGCGGATCGGCAACATCGAGGTCTCGCCCGTCCACGCCAACTACCTCGTCAACCTCGGCGGTGGAACCGCCGAAGACGCGCTGGAGTTGATCGAGCACGTCCGCGAGACGGTGCGAGAGCAGATGGGGATTGAGCTGGATCCTGAAGTGCGCGTGATCGGGGAGCCGTAAGCTACGCGCCGAGTATGCTGTCACCAGACGCCTCTTTTGAGAGTCGCGCTCTTGGACCGCAAACCATGCCGCTGGTAGAACCGGATCGCGCGTTTGTTGGCCGCGCACGCCGTGACCGATGTTATCTCAGGAACTTGTGGCTTCAGCCCACGGTCGAATGCTGGGAGGCAGCCACTTTCTGTCGGAACAGGTTTGGGATGTCCGCCAGGTCGGTGTGGAGATCACAGACGTCCAATAGAGCCTGCGAGGTGCATTGGGTGGCGCTTATCGCTTCGACCCGGATTCCTTTCTCGCTCTGGAGGTATTCGATCGCCTCGACGTAGTCCCCATCTCCAGAGACCAGGACGTAGGTGTCGGCGTGGTCGGCGAGACGCATCATGTCCACGATTATGCCGATGTCCCAGTCGCCCTTGTGAGAGACGGATTTCTCGCCCTCGGGGGTGAGGGTCTCGTGGACTATGAGGGGCTTGGAGCGCACCTTGTAGCCGAACTTGTTCAGGTTGTAGACGAAGGAGCGGGCCCCGGAGGACTCGTCCGGCTCCTGTTTCTCTACGATGTAGAAAGTCGCCCGCAGCAGCCGGCGACCGGCGACGGCCTCGGAGAGCAACTGTCCGTAGTCCAGCACGCCCTTGTAATAATTCTTTATAGAGTGGTAGAGGTTCGCCCCATCGACAAAGACCGCCACCCGCTCGGTTGTCTCGTATGCCTCCATGATCGTCAATCTTACCAGAAGACGCGCAGAAACCTTATAGAATAGCGGTTTACCTTACGACGTAATTGGGTTAATATCCTGACGCTGCAAAGATTCCCAGTCGAAAGAGGGGCACGCGTAATGGACTTCGAGGTGAGTGTTGTCGAGCACGCTGGCTCATACTCTGTCATAGCGGTGCGGGGAGAGGTGGACTTACACACCGCCCCGAAAGTTCAGTACGCCATAGAACGAGGAACCAACGGTGTCGGGACTGTGGTGGTGGATATGGATGGGATCACTTTTATGGACTCGACCGCTCTCTCCATGTTCATGCGCGCGAAGGATTCCTTGCAGGAGCAAGGCGTCGCCCTGAGGCTCGCCTCACCCTCCGACGCCGTAGCCCGCATCTTCGGCGTCACGGGTTTCGGGGAATACTTCGACATCTATCCCTCACGAATCGACGCCGTCTCTGACTAGGTGCTTGACGCAACCCGCGCTGGACGCGGGCCGCGCAGGTACTAGAATCTGACCACGATGATGACCGATATAAAGAGCGTGGAGGTTCCACAGCCGCTCGTACTGCTCGGGAAGGCGTTCCGGGAGGCGGGCCACGACCTCTACCTGGTCGGCGGGTACGTGCGGGACGCGCTGCTCGGTGGGGGGCACCCGGATTTGGATGCGACGACCGGGGCTCATCCCAGGGAGATCAAAGCCCTCCTCCGACCCCACGCCGAACATCTCTGGTCCGTAGGGGAGAGGTTCGGGACCATCGGCGCCCGTGTAGAGGGCTACGACGTAGAGGTCACGACCTACCGGAGTGACCTGTACACGGCGGGCAGCCGGCACCCGGAGGTAACCTTCGGCGAGAGCCTGGAAGAGGACCTGGCGAGGCGGGATTTTACGATCAACGCTGTCGCCGCCGATGCCGTGTCGGGAGACATTCTGGACCCCTTCGGCGGGCGTGAGGACCTCGAACGGGGCATTCTCCGGCCCGTGGGCGAGCCGCTGGACCGGATGCGCGACGACCCGTTGCGGATGCTCCGGGCGGTGCGCTTCGAGGCCGTCCTCTCCGAGCCGGAGAAGCCGTTCGCCATGACAGCGGACCTCGAAGAGGCCATCCGGGAGAACGCCGGGTGGCTGGAGAGCATCAGCGCCGAGCGCATCCGGGAGGAGTTCGAGAAGATACTGGTCTCGGATAGCGTGGCGGGCGGGCTGCGGACCCTGGTGCGGCTCGGGCTCATGCAGTACATCGTGCCGGAGTTCATGGAGACGCTCTCCGTCGAGCAGGAGGCCGAGTTCCATCACAAGGATGTCTTCGAGCACACCCTGATCGTGGTTTCGAATGTGGAGCCGGACCCGATACTGCGGAAAGCGGCATTTTTCCACGACATCGGCAAGCCGCGCACGCTGGTCTACGAGCACCGCTGCACGTTTTGTGGCGCGAAGTCCATACAGAAGACTACCGGCGAGGGAGAGTGCGAGAACTGCGGCGGCCGGACGGTCCCGAAGAAGATCCACTTCTACGGCCACGAGAACGTCGGGGCCGCCATCGCGCGGCGTGCCATGAAGCGGCTCGCCTATCCAAAAGACGATACAGATGCCGTGTCTCACCTCGTCGCCCACCATATGCGCCCGATGAGCTACGCGGTGGGCCGCGACCCGTGGAGTGACTCGGCGGTCCGGCGCTTTATCCGGGACACATACCTGGTCCGCGGTGACCGAGAGCTGACGAATGTGGACACGCTCCTCAAGCTGGCGCGGGCCGACATAACCGGCAGCGCGCCACGCCGGAGGCAGGTCGCCGAAGAGTCCTGGCGCAGCCTCAAAGGTCGGGTAGACGAGGTTCGGGCGCGGGACCAGATCGAGAAGCTCGAAAGCCCCCTGGACGGCAACGACCTGATGCGGCTGTTCGGCCGGGGACCGGGGCGTTGGATCAAACCGCTAAAAGACTACCTGGAAGGTGAGGTCATAGAAGGCCGCCTCAGCCAAAACGACACCGAAAAAGCCCGCGAACTGGCCGAAGCCTATGCCCGCGAACACGACCTCTTCGAGGAAGGATAGACTAGTGAAGGACTTCGACCCTCTCGTATCGTCCGACTGGCTCCAGGAGCATCTGGAGGACTCCGACTTGCGTGTCGTGGACATCCGGGGCTACGTGAGAAAGACGGACCTCGGCGACGGCCGCCAGAGGGCCGAGTACCTACCGGCCCGCGAGGAGTACGACGAGGCTCACATACCCGGCGCGGTCTACGTGGACTGGACCCGCGACATAGTAGACCCCGAAGACCCCGTGCCGGCGCAGATCGCGTCGCCGGAGCGTTTCGCCGCGTTGATGGAGTCTCTGGGGATCGGGGACGACACGCACGTGGTCGTCTACGACCATACCGGTGGCCAGTTCGCGACCCGCCTGTGGTGGGCGCTAACTTACTACGGCCACGACGAGGTCTCCGTGCTCGACGGCGGCTGGAACAAGTGGCTCGCGGAGAACCTTCCCACCACCGACGAAGTCCCAGACCCCGAGCCCGCCACGTTCACCCTGGAGCCACAGCCGGGTTGGCGCACCGACGCGGAGGGCGTGCTGGCCGCCAGCCGGGAAGACCAGGCCCTGATCCTCGACGCCCGCGACAAGGGCCAGTACACGGGCGAGGTAGTCCGTGGCGAGGGACGCGGCGGCCACGTGCCCGGCGCGGAGCACCTGCACGCCGATAGCTTGTTCGATCCAGAGAGCAGTACTTTCCTCTCCAACGAGGAGCTCGAACAGAAGCTGCAAGAGGCCGGCGTACCGGAGGATCGGAAAGAACCCGTGGTTGCCTACTGCAACGGCGGCGTCGCGGCGACGGTTCCGCTCTTTGCTTTGCATCGTCTGGGATACCGCAACATCTCCAACTACGATGGTTCCTGGAACGAGTGGGGCGTCAGACGGGATCTGCCGGTTGAGTAAACTTGCGACGTGCGGTGTTACAATCAATCGCACTATATGAAGAAATACCGTTCAAAGAAGTCGCGGTCGAGAGGTCTGATCTCCGGTCTCCTGAGTCTGGCGATGGTACTGGCCGGCGTCGCGCTCATCGCGGCGTTCTTTTTCGGCCAGAACCTGGAGAACACGGCCACCAATTCGGGCGACCCGGGTGGTTTCAACGTCCCGGAACTGAGTCCTCAAGCCCCCGCCGCTGTCGGAGGACCGGAGGATAAGACCCTCAAGCTGACGATTCCCAGGATGAGCCAGATCCAAGACGATACCATACCCTACGTGCCGGGAACGGATAACGAAGCCCTGGCGTCTCACGCGGCGATCCACCTCGAAGGCACCGGCTTTCCCTGGCAAGAAGAGGCCAACGTCTACGTCGCGGGCCACCGTCTCGGCTACCCGAACAGCGACAGCTTCCTGGCTTTCTTCGACCTCAACAAGCTCCAGAACGGCGACGAAGTCTACGTCACCGACGCCAACGGGACCCGCTACACCTACGAAGTCTTCGAGGAGACCGTCGTGAGCCCGGCTGACCTCTCCGTGACCGAGCCGATCCCCGGCAAGAACATCATCACCCTGCAGACCTGCACCCTCCCCGACTACTCCGACCGCCTCATTGTGCAGGCTGAGCTGGTCGAGGTGGCTTAGAAAATTCTTCGGGCTATGCCCTCTGAAACTCCTGCGCCTTGAACCGCTCTCCGGTTACGCCCCGCGACTCGTCCGAGGCCAGGTAGAGAAAAACGTCGGTATTCTCTTCCGGGGTGATTTTGGTGCTCGGGTCTTCTTCCGGGTAGGCGGCGGCGCGCATGTCGGTCCGCATCCCGCCGGGGTCCACGGCATTTACCCGGAGGCCACGTTCTTCGAGCTCCGCGGCCAGTATCTGGGTCAGTCCCTCTATTCCGAACTTGCTCACGGAGTAGGCCCCCCACTCGGCCCGGCCTTGAACGCTCACCCCGCTCACGACGTTTATGATGGAGCCACCCTCCGGCATGTGCGGGATGGCGGCCTTCGAGACGAGGTAGGGGCCGGTGAGGTTGGCGTCTATGACCTTGCGCCACTCGTCCTCGGGGTACTCTAGGATCTCTACCCGCGGCCCCAGCACCCCGGCGTTGTTGACGAGCACGTCTATCCTGCCGAACCGTTCGACCGCGGCGTCCACCAGCTTCCGCACGTCCCCGACCTCCGACACGTCCGCCTCGACCGCGAGAACCTCTGCACCCTTCCCCTCGATCTCCTCGGAGACGGGCTGTATAGAGCTCTCGCTCCGGGAGTTTATGACGACCTTCGCGCCTTCCTCGGCGTAGGCGAGCGCGAGCGCCTTCCCGAGCCCCTGGCTCGCGCCGGTTACGAGTGCTACTTTACCTTCCATCTTGTAAGCTCCTTCGTGTTTGGCTGATCAACCCGTCAGCCTGTCAGCTTATCAGTCTTTGTTTTGACAGATCATAGGGGAGTACGTTAGCGCAGCGAGTAGCTGAGTCGCTGACCGGCTGAAGTGCTTTTCATGCAAACCTGCGCTACTTGACGTATAAAGGGTTCGTGAGCGCGCGAAGTACAGAGAAGAGGAGCCTGGCCCGTGTACGGTGAGAATGCGCCACCGTCCTGGGCGCGGTTGCCGGGAGCCCGGTGCCGGGCCGTCGAGCACCTGACCAAGCTCGAAGGTTTGCAGGAGTTCGAGTTTCTGGTGGGTCTCGACGAGGAGTTTTTCCAGGCGCTCGCCATCGCCGCCGCAGTGTTGGAGATCGGGAGCGGCACGGCCCTCTACCGTGAGGGCGAGCCTTCGGGGGCGGTGTACTTTATGCACGAGGGACGGGCGAAGCTCTACCGCTCGTCCGGCGGGCCTAAGAGTCGGGACCAGATCCTGGGCGTCGTCGGCGAGGGGTCCGTGTTGGGGCTCGCCTCAGCCCTGGAAGGTCGACCCCAAAGCCATGGCGCGACCGCCCTTACCGACTGCGTGCTCTACGCCGTGTTCCGTGACGAACTGCTGGAGATCATGGGCCGCTTCCCCGAAGGCGCTGTTCGCCTCGCACGCCATCTCGCCGCCCGCAACCGGGAACTGGAAGACCTCGTAGGCGACCTGGTCTTCCACAGCGCCCCGCAACGCGTCGCCCGGATGCTCTTGAACCTCGCCACCGAAGAGGGCCGCGTGACCCGGATGGGTGTCGTCTTCGAACCCTCGCTCTCGCGCCAGGAAATGGCCGAGGCGACCGGTATCTCCCGCGAAGCCCTCTCCCGCGCCCTCTCCCGCCTCGCCCGTGACGGTATCCTGGAACTCGACAGCAAAGCCATCATCATCCTCAAACCCGCCGAGCTTCGCGCCCGTACCTGAGAACGTTTCGCAACAAGAACTGTTTTTGATCTGGATCACACGCGCCCATGACCCTGGTCATAGGCGACGATGACGGGCATCAACGGGGCATGGTCGGGCCTCTTACCGGCTGATATAAGGCTATTAACGAACAGAGTTCATTGAGAGGAGGTTGTAATGACCTATGTGATCACAGAGCCGTGCATCGGCACGAAGGACCAGAGTTGTGTCGAGGTCTGTCCGGTTGACTGCATCTACGACGGTGGGGATCAGTTCCTGATCAACCCCGAAGAGTGCATCGACTGCGGCGCCTGCGAGCCGGAGTGTCCGGTAGAGGCGATCTACCCGGAGGACGAGGTCCCCGACGAGATGGAGTCCTACATCGCCAAGAACGCCGACTACTTCGAGTAAGAAGTAACCCTATACGGTAGAGAAGGAGGGGCTCCGGCCCCTCTTTTTCTTTCCGTTCTTTCCGAGTTTCTCTACCCGGCGAGTCGTTGCGGACCGACGAGCACCCTTCCGGCTTCGTGCTCGCCGCAGACCATCCGCCCGAGCCCGGCGAGCGAACGCTTTAGCTGGCTCGTAGCCAGGCCGCGCACCGGAAGCCTGCTTAGCAAGCGCTCCAGCATCGGCTCCGTGACGCGCAGTTCCGTCGAGAAGTCGGCGACCGTGCCATTGCCCCGCTCGCGCAGCGCGCACGCGCCCCAACCGCAGATCGGACCCTCGTAAGTCCAGCGCAGCCGGCCGGGAGAATCCGCCGTCTCCAGCAGGCTCAAGACCCGCCTCTTCATACCGAGCACCGACAACTCCCACTCCGAGACCATGCCGGGTCCCGGATTTCCTTCGAGCACCTCTACCCGGCGAACCGCCGGCGCCCAGTGCGGGAAGTTCCTGACGTCCAGCAGGACCTCGTACAGACGCGCTGCCGGGACCGGGACGAACACGCTGGCCCCGAGCGACAGCCCTTCTGGTTTGTTTTCTATGGTGGGATTCACGACGCGGGATTATACACCGCGGTGGGCTAAACTCTACTTCTCGTGCAGGACGGAAGCTGGAAAACACTCGGACAGAACTACATCTACGAAAACCCCTGGTGCGCCTTCCGGGTTGACGAGGTCCAGTTACCCGACGGCGCCGTTATCGAGTACGGGGTTCTGGAGAGCGGGGGATTTGCGGCGGTCGTGCCCGTAACCGGCGATGGAGGTGTGATCCTCGTGCGCCAGTGGCGGCAGCCGCTAGGGAAGTTTACGCTGGAGCTCCCGAGCGGCGCGGTGGATGCGGGCGAGGATGCCCGTCAGTCGGCGGAACGGGAGCTGCTGGAGGAGACCGGCTATCGGGCGGAGGAACTTGAGCCCCTGATCTCATTTCACACCAGCACGGGACGCTCTACCGAGATGTGCCACTTATTTCGGTGCCGGGCAGTATGGGGCTTGGGCGGGCCCCGACCGGAGCCGACGGAGTTTATAGAGGTGGTGGAGAAACCCCTCGATGAGGTAGTGGCACGTATATCGAGGGGTGAGATCACCGACGCGGCAACTGTGCTCGGCATCCAGATGGTGGTGGTCCGTTTCGGACCTGACGCAAATAAGGTACACTAAGTAGCAGAGTAGACAACCGGGGAGCCGCGAGGCTGAGAGGGTGCGAGGCGCGAGCCGGACACCGACCCGCTGAACCTGATCCGGATAATGCCGGCGCAGGGAGATTCACAGTCTTGTCGGCGCATCCCCGAAAGATCACAAGGAGGATGCGCTTTGAACGCTTTCAAGGACGCCAGGGTACTCACCGAGGCGGCGCTCGCCATAGCCCTGGCGTTCGTTCTAGGTCTGATCACGCTCTTCAGGATGCCGCTCGGGGGGTCGATCTCCCTCGAAATGGTCCCCCTGATACTGCTGGCCCTGCGCCAGGGATGGAAGGTCGGCGTCCTCGCCGGAGCAGCCTACGGCCTACTGAACCTGGCGGTCAATCCGGTCATACTGCACCCGATCCAGGTTCTCTTCGACTACCCGCTGCCCTTCGCGGCCCTGGGCCTCGCCGGCCTCTTTAGCCCCACGGTCCGCGGAGCAATCGCGGGCGCCGTCGTCGCCGTGCTGGCCCGTTTCGCCTTTCACTTCGTCTCGGGCATCGCGTTCTTCGCCGCCTACGCTCCCGAGGGCTGGAACCCGCTCGTCTACTCAGCGGCTTACAACGTGGCATACCTGGTGCCGAGCCTGGTCGTAGCCCTCATCGCCATCCCGGTCCTTCTCCGGGCGCTGGCCCAGGCCCGACCCTCCAGGCGCGAGCGAGAGTTAGGAACGGTCGGTTCCGGGAAAACCGCATGAGGGCGCAAGACCTGCTGGACCGTAACCCCGCCGCGTGGCAGGAGGCCACCCGGCCTCCCTTCCTGGAGGGCGTGCGCGAGGGGAGCCTGCCCGCCGGAGCTTTCGAGTCCTGGCTGGAGCAAGACTACCTGTTCGCCACGGATCTGCTGGTCTTCCAGGCCCGGCTACTGGCCCGATCTCCGAGGCGGGATCAGGTCGTGCTCGCCGGCGGCCTGACCGCGGTCGAAGCCGAACTCGGATGGTTCGAAGAGAAAGCCGGAGAACGCGACCTGAAACTCGGAGCAGCGCGCCACCCGACGACGACAACCTACCAGGATTTCATGAACGGCCTGGAAGCCGCTCCATATCCCGTCGGGATAACCGCCCTCTGGGCGCTGGAACGCGCATACCTCGGAGCCTGGCGCGGCGCCGCCCCCGGAGGAGCGGACTACCGGGAGTTCGTGGAGCACTGGACCACGCAAGAGTTCGCGGACTACGTCGCCGGACTGGAGAAAGCCGCCGGCTCTTCACTGGAGGCCGCAGACGAAAAAGAACGGGAACGGGCCGAGGCGACGTTTCTGGAGGTTTGTCGGCTCGAACACGATTTCTGGGAGATGGCCTCTTTGGGAGGCAACGGATGAGCCTGTCAGCGAAGCTGTGGGCGGAGAACGCGGACCTCGCCCAGGAGGCGCTCGGACACCGCTTCGTGCGCGGCATCGCGGACGGGACGCTGCCACTGGAGAGCTTCCAAGAGTACGTCGCCCAGGACGCCTTCTTTCTGGAGAGCTTCGCCCGCGCCTACGCGCTGGCCCTGGCGCGAACTCCCGACGCCGGAAACCTGCACGACTTCGCGGAGCTACTGGCCGGGGTGCTGGAGGAGTTGAAGCTACACGAAGGCTACGCGGCCCGCTGGAACGTGGATCTCGGCGAGGCTGTCCCCGGAAAAGCCACGCTCGCCTACACGGACTTCCTGCTGGCGACCGCCTCCCTGGGGAGCGTGGGGCAGACCTGCGCCGCGATGACCCCCTGCATGAGGCTCTACGCCTTCCTGGGGCAGTCCCTGGCAGAGGAGGGCGTCGGCCAGGACAACCCCTATGCGGAGTGGGTGGAGACTTACTCCGACCCGGAGTTCGAGGCGCTCGCCGCCCGGCTGGAAGAGTTGCTGGATCGCTCCGCGGATGACACCCCCGCCGTGCGGAGCGCGTACCGGCGGGCCATGACCCTGGAGATAGGCTTCTTCGAGGCCAACTCCCCAACGGAGGAGACGCGATGAGTAGCTGGTTGGCGGGCATGCTCGTGTTCCTGGCGTCGGTGGGGTTTGCGGGGGCTGGGGTGGCGTACTCCCGCGGGCGGAGCATCACGCTCGAAGACTACATTACCGCCAGGGGCAGCATAGGGGCCGTGATGGCGGCGGTTACGCTGGTTGCGTCGGGGATGGGGGCCTGGATTCTCTTCGGCCCCGCGGAGGCGGCGACCTGGGGCGGACTGCCCGCCATTCTGGGCTACTCTCTGGGGTCGGCCGCGCCGTTGTTAGCCTTCATTCTGCTGGGCCGGCGCATACGCCGGGTCATGCCCGAGGGGCACACGCTGACCGAGTATGTCTTCCACCGCTACGGGCGGGGCATGTACGTCTTCACGCTGTTCGTCATGATGTTCTACATGTTCATCTTTCTTGCGGCGGAGATCACGGGTATGTCCCTGGTGGCGAACCTGATCGCCGACGTTCCGCTCTGGATCACGGCGCTCATCGTCATACTCAGCACCCTGGCCTACACCGCCTACGGCGGGCTCCGGGCCTCCATCTTCACGGACGCGGTCCAGACTGCCCTGGTCCTTCCGCTCCTCGCCCTCGTCGCGGTCGCCGGATACTTCCTCCTGGGCGGGTTCGAGCCAACCGCCGCGGGGATCGCGGACGTGGCGCCGCAACTCGTACAGTGGGGCAACATCGCGGGGCTCGAAGGCGCCCTGACGTTCCTCATCGCCATTCTGGCGGCCAACCTCTTCCACCAGGGCTACTGGCAGCGGATCTATGCCGTCCGCGACCAGCAGGCCCTGCAGAAAGGGTTCCTGATCGCCGCCGTGGTCGTGGTCCCCATCGTCTTCGTCGCGGGCCTGTTCGGCATCGCCGCGGTCGGCCTGGGACGGGCGGAAACACCCTCGGTGGCCCTGTTCGGCGTCCTGCTCCAAGTCATGCCCGTCTGGCTCGCGATAGGACTCGTGCTCCTCGGCCTCGCCCTGGTAATGAGCAGCGCCGACACGCTCCTGAACGGCATTGCCAGCATCGTCGCCGTAGACCTGCGGAGGGCGATGCCCGGAAGCCGAACGAGGTTCCTGCTCGGGGCGTCCCGGATCTCCACCCTGCTCCTCGCGGTGCCGCTGCTCTGGATCGCCGCGCAAGGCTACAGTGTGCTCTACCTGCTGCTGCTCGCGGACCTGGTCTGTGCCGCCGCCGTATTCCCCGTCTTCTACGGACTCTACAGCGAGCGCTACACAGGCCGCGCCGCGATACTCGGCACCCTGGCGGGACTGGTGGCCGGGGGATTCCTCTTCCCGGGCCCGGCGATGACCCGTGGCAGCCTGCTCGGCGCTTTCGTAGCCGCCGCAGCCTTTTCGGTGTTCGTCTCGCTCTTGCTGACGCCCCGCCGTAGAACTTTCGACCTGGGCACGCTCGCCGGGACGGTACGCCAACTGGACGAAAGTAGACCTACCCGAGTGAGGTGAGAGTATGAAACGAGTTATGAGTATAGCGACCAGTGACTCCGGCGCGGGGGCCGGTATTCAAGCCGATCTGAAGTCGTTCTTGCGCTGCGGCGTCTACGGGACCACCGCCATCGTCGCCACGACGGCCCAGAACACCAGGGAGGTGACCGGCATCCACGCCTTCCCCCCGCAGGTGGCGGTAGACCAGATCGAAGCTATCGTCTCGGATATCGGGACCGACGCCGTAAAGACCGGCATGCTGTTCAATGCCGGGATCATCTCCGCCGTCGCCGAAACGATCCGCCGTCTGGAGCTACCGAACCTGATCGTGGACCCGGTGATGGTCGCCGAGAGCGGGGCCACACTCCTGGAACCCGAAGCAGTGGACACCTACAAGAATGAGCTGTTCCCCCTCGCTACCGTCATCACGCCGAATGTGAACGAGGCTTTCGCCCTGTTGGGAGAAGACGTGGATGGGGACCGGATAGGAGACGCCGCCCGGACGCTCTACGAGCTGGGACCGGACGCCGTCGTCATTACCGGCGGCCACACCTCTTCGGGGGCCGACCTGCTCTACGACGGCAAGTACTTCGTGGGGATCGAAGGCCCGGTTCACTCCCAGGAGAACACGCACGGAGCCGGTTGTACCCACTCCTCGTCGCTGGCGAGCTTCCTGGCGCTGGGCTACGAGCTGGAGGAGGCCGCCCGCCGGGCCCGCGCGGTCGCCTCGGAAGCCGTGGAGTACGGGCTGGGGGAGATCGGCAAAGGGGCCGGCCCGGTCCACGCCCTGGGACGCATACTGAAAGGAGCAGACCTGTGAAGCCCGAAGAAGCCCTGCAAAAGCTTGGTGAGGAGCGTCCGCTCGTACACCACATAACCAACTACGTCACCGTAAACCTGGTCGCCAACGTGACCCTCTCTACTGGGGCGCTGCCGGTAATGGCCCACGCTATAGATGAGGTAGCGGAGATGTCCGCCGCCGCCTCGGCGCTCGTCATAAATATCGGCACACTCGACAGCTCCCAGATAGAGTCTGCGCTCGTCGCCGGGAAGAGCGCCAACGCGGGCGGCATCCCCGTTGTCCTGGACCCCGTTGGGGCCGGTGCCACCACGCTCCGCACGCAGACCGCCGAGCGACTGCTGACGCAACTGGAGGTCTCCGCCGTCTGCGGCAACGCAGGGGAGATAGCGACCCTCGCCGGCCTCTCCGCCGAGGTACGCGGCGTCGAGAGCCTCGCGGGCGACGCCGAAGCAGCCACGCTTCAGGCCGCCCGCGCCCTGGAGGTCATCGTCGTCGCCACCGGGGAGACCGACTACGTCAGCGACGGGGAGCGCGTGCTGGCCGTCGAAAACGGTCACCCTCTCATGGGCCGCGTCGTCGGGAGCGGGTGCGCCTCGACCGTCGTCGTGGGATGTTTCGCCGCCGTCGGTGGGGGGGACGTAGAAACCGTAGCCGGCGCCCTGGCGTACTTCGGGCGGGCGGGAGAGGTCGCCGCCGGGAAAGCGGACGGCCCCGGCACCTTCGAACCGCGCCTGCTCGACGCGCTCGCCGGCCTCGCCGGAGACCCTTCGGGCCTGGATGACGAGGTCCGGGTCCGGGAGCTTTCGCATGGCTAACCTTGCCCGCAGCATTTCGGGCAGCGCGACCCGCAAGCTGGTGCTGGCGGCGGTCTTCGCGGCGCTGGGGGTCTTTCTCTCCTCGTTCGCTATACCGGCGATCGGGGCTCGCGTCTTCCCGTTTCAGCACGCCATCAACGCCGTCGCCGGGGTCATCCTCGGTCCCTGGTGGGCCGCGGGCTCGGCGCTCGTTACGGCGACGATGCGGGTCTCCCTGGGGACCGGGAGCCTCTTCGCCTTTCCGGGAAGCCCCTTCGGCGCGCTCGTTGTGGGGTTCGCGTACCGGTGGCTGCGTCGGGACGAGGCCGCGCTCTTCGAGCCTTTCGGGACCGTGCTCATCGGGGCGACGCTTGGAGCAGCCCTGATCTCCCCGTTCATCGGACCGACCGCCGGGGGACTCTTCGCCCTGATGGTGGCCTTCGCCCTCTCCAGCATTCCCGGCGCAATCATCGGCTACCTGGTCCTCAAAGCCCTGCGCCGTACCGGCGTCCTGTGAAACCCCGCATGGACGCTAGGCCGCCGCTGGCTTAGGATTGTCCCATGTCGGTGGCTGAGAAAATCTTGAGCCGGACGGAGCACCGTCCGTATCCCACGCCCGACGGCCCGTGGGTGCTCGCCATGAGCTGGCACGACCTGCTCTTTATGCACTGGCCCGTGTCCACGGATGTCCTGCGGCCCCTGATCCCACCCTCTCTCCACCTGGACACCTTCGACGGGGACGCGTGGCTCGGCGTCGTGCCGTTCCGCATGAGCGGTGTGCGGCCCCGCTTCCTGCCGGGCGTGCCGGCGCTCTCCAACTTCCCGGAGTTGAACCTCCGCACCTACGTCAGCGCGGACGGCAAGCCCGGCATCTGGTTCTTCAGCCTCGACGCCCACAACCCCGTAGCCGTCCGCCTCGCGCGGGCCACCTTCAAGCTGCCCTACTATGACGCGACGATGTCCTGCCACTCCTCCGGCGCAGAGGTGCGCTACGCGAGCGTCCGCACCCACAAGGGCGCGCCGCCGGCGGAGTTCGAGGGTAGCTACCGCCCGACCGGCGAGGTCTTCGAGTCCCGTCCCGATACGCTGGAGAACTTCCTGACCGAGCGCTACTGTCTCTACGCCGCGGACAGCAACGAGCGCGTAAAACGCGGCGACATCCACCATCACCTGTGGCCGCTGCAGCGCGCCGAAGCGGAGACGAAGACACTCGACATGACGTCCCAGATCGGGGTCGAGCTACCGGACACCGAACCGTTGCTCCACTACGCCCACCGGCTCGACGTGGTCGTCTGGCCGCCGCGACGCATAGACCCATGAAGCTCCGGGACGCGCGCCTGCTCCTCGTCACCGACCCCCGGCCGGACCTCGCCGACCGCGTCGCCGCCGCCGTCCGCGGCGGGGTAGATATCGTGCAACTCCGGGACAAGCGCGCCACGAGAGAGGAGCTCCTGCCGCTGGCGGAGGAGCTAAAGGAAGTCTGTGACCGTGAAGGCGCGGTCTTCACCGTCAACGACGACCCGGAGCTCGCCCGGCTCTGCGGAGCCGCCGGGGTGCATCTCGGTCAGGAAGACGAAGCCATCGAGGAGGCCAGGGAGTTGCTCGGCCCGGACGCCATAATAGGGCTCTCGGCGGGCAGCGTGGAGGAGGCCCGCCGGGCCGTCGAAGAAGGCGCCGACTACCTCGGTGTCGGGACGGTCTTCGCCACCCCCACAAAGACCGATACGGAGGTTTCGGGCCTCGCGCTCGTGGAGGAGGTGGCGCGGGAGGATCCTCCCGTCCCCTGGTTCGCCATCGGCGGCATAGACCTGGAGAACGCGCCTGAAGTCGCCGCCGCGGGCGCGCCGGGCTTCGCGGTGGTGCGCGCGATTCTGGACGCCGAAGACCCGGAAGCGGCGGCCCGCGAACTGCGCGCTATCCTGCCGTGAGCGTCAGCGCGGATCTCGTCTCCGGCATCCTGCCCGTTCGCGAGGACGACCGGGTTCTCCTGCTCCTGCGCCCTACCGGAACCTGGGACCCGCCCGCTGGACGTCTCGCAACCGGCGAGAGCTTCGAGCAGGGCGCCGTCCGCGAAGTCTACGAGGAGACGGGGTTGCTGGTACCGCCCCAGCGCATCCTCGCCACCTGGGTCGGCGAGGGCCCCAACGGGGGAAGGCTGGCCGCCGTGACCTACATCGGCCGCACCCGCGCAACCGCTGTCCAACTCTCCCACGAACATCTCGACCACCGCTGGGCCACCATCGAGGAGTGGCTCGACCTCCCGAGCTGGTGGAACTGGGAGAACCGCTCTCGCGTGAAGCGACATCTGCGCGTGCTCCCGAAAGAGGTTTCGCCGGCGCCTCCTCGACCCGCTCCTCTCGCAGACGGCGCCGTGGTCCACGCCAATCTCGGCTCCGGGACGGTGCTCGTCGACCTCCACGGACGGGAACCCCGCGCCCTACTCCTGCGCCGCCGCAAACCGCCCGTCGGGCTCTGGGAGAACCCCGGCGGCATGCTGGAGCCGGGGGAGGATTTCGTCGCCTGCGCCCACCGCGAGACCGTCGAGGAGACGAGCCTCGATGCGGAGCCCGCACTCGCCTGGTGGGCCACGGTCGAGCCCTGGCGGGGGCCAGAGGATACCGAGCTCTACGCCGGGGTCGGATTCCTCGCTCCCTCT
>JALYGE010000080.1 GCA_030777225.1 Actinomycetota bacterium | reverse complement strand
GTGAGGGTCTTTGCCGCCGGGGTCAACCCGCTGGATTGGCGGCTGCGGCGGGGTCATCTGCTCCCGCTCACGGCCCTCAAGCGTCGCTGGGTCCCGGGCTGCGACGTGGCAGGCGAGGTCGTGGCGGTGGGGGATGGAGTAGACGGTTTTCGGGCCGGGGACCGAGTGTATGCGATGCTGGGCAAGGTTTTCGGCGGCTACGCGGGATACGCGGTGGTGGACGAGAGCGCGGCGGCGCTCGCGCCGGAAAACCTCTCCTACGAGGAAGCCGCGGGGGTGCCGCTCGCGGCGCTCACGGCGATCCAGGGTCTAAGGGGCGCGCTGCGCGACCTGCCGCATGACTGCGACGAGGCGCTCGGAAGGCGGAGGGTCCTGATCAACGGTGCCTCCGGCGGGGTCGGGACCTTCGCCATCCAGCTCGCCGGGATCTTCGGCGCGGAGGTAACGGCGGTCTGCAGCGGGAAGAACACCGAATTGGTCGAGGAGCTGGGGGCGGACCGCGTCATCGACTACGAAAGAGAGGACTTTACCGGGCACCGGGAGCGCTACGACGTGGTCTTCGACGTTGTGGGCAACCGTAGCTTCGGTTCCTGCCACCGGGCGTTGCGGCGCGGCGGCATCTACGTCACGACTGAGCCGTGGCCGGGCAATTTCCTCTGGCAGGTGCTCACCTTCCCCGGCGAGAACAAGAAAGCGCGGGTGGTCGTGGTCAAGACCTCTGGAAGGGATCTCGGCCTGCTCAAGTCCCTGTTCGAGGTCCGCCGGCTGCGCGTGGTGCTGGACGAGGTCTACCCTCTGGAGGAGGCCGGGGCGGCCCACGCCCACGCTGAGACGAAACGTGCGAGGGGCAAGATCGTGCTCAGGATAGCGGGGTAGGAGGTCTCCGCCCGCCGGTCAACCCTGCATGAGGTCCGCCGCTTTAACCACTGGAAAGATGCTTATGTCGAAATATTCCTCCCACTCGGAGACCAGCTCCAGGATCGGACCGTTACTCTCCGCCTCAAAGATCAGAACCATCCTTGGGTCATTCGACTGAACCCAGTACTCGCCCAGGATGTTTATGCCCTCGAACCTGCCCTCGGTGGGCGCGTGGCCTGGCCTGACCCCCCGGGTACGGCGGGCCAGGTACGAATGCGGGGTTACGGATTCACCCTCTTTGATCCTGAACATGCCTATAAACAACAACGTAACGTTCCTTTCTCGTCAAACTTCTCTTTGCGCCGCCGTATATTAACCGGTTCTCTGTAGCCGGGATAGATTTTCGGTTTCTCTACCGCTCCCGCCGGAGACATTGGTTCACGCGGAGGTTTTCTACGGCCTCTAGAACACGTTCGAACTTCTCTACGCTACTCTCCAACGGACTTCGCGCTCATATCCTTGGGCCTCCCGAAGGTACGTCGCGACGAAGGATATACTAGCCTCATGGACCTCTTCGACGCATCCGGGGCCGATAGCCTCGCCCGCCGCGCCCCGCTGGCCGAGCGCCTGCGGCCCGCCACCCTGGACGAGGTCGTAGGCCAGCCGCACCTGACCGGCGCGGGCGGACCGCTCCAGGTCGTGGCGGAGCGGGGCCGGGTAGGCTCCCTGGTCTTCTGGGGTCCGCCCGGAACCGGCAAGACGACCCTCGCCCGCGTGCTCGCCGGGGCCGTCGAAGAGGAGTTCGTGTCCCTGAGCGCCGTAACCAGTGGCGTGAAAGACCTGCGCGAAGCTCTGGACGGCGCGTGCGGGCGGCTCAAGTACGAAAACCGCGGCACGCTCGTCTTCGTGGACGAGGTCCACCGCTTCAACAAAGTACAGCAGGACGCCCTGCTCCCGGCGCTGGAAGAAGGGTTGGTGGACTTTATCGGGGCGACGACGGAGAACCCCTCATTCGAGGTCACCGCGCCGCTCCTCTCCCGCTCGCGCGTCCTGCGGCTCCGTCCGCTCTCCGAGGCGGACCTGGAAACGCTGCTGGATCGCGGGCTGGAGGAACTTGGGGCCGGGATCTCCACCGAGGCGCGGGAATATCTGCTACGCCTCTCCGGCGGCGACGGCCGACGGCTCCTGAACGCCCTGGAGGTTGCTTCCGCAGGAGCAGAGAAAGTCGAGGTCGAGGATGTGGAGAGGGCGGTGGGGAACCGGGCACTGCGTTACGGGCGGGAGGAGCACTACGATGTCATCAGTGCCTTCATAAAGAGCGTGCGCGGCGGTGACCCAGATGCGGCCCTACACTACCTGGCCCGGATGCTGGAGGCGGGAGAGGACCCGGTATTCGTGGCGCGGCGACTCGTGATCCTGGCCTCCGAAGACATCGGCAACGCCGACCCGCACGGCCTCCCGCTCGCCGTCGCGACAGTCCAGGCTGTCCAGCTCATCGGGATGCCCGAAGGCCGCATCCCGCTCGCCCAGGCGACCACGTACCTCGCCTCGGCCCCCAAGTCCAACGCCGCCTACAAGGCCATCGGTCACGCCCTCGAAGACGTGAGGAGCAGGAATACGCCCGAAGTTCCGATGCGCCTCCGCAACGCCCCGACCGGCCTGATGAAGGATGAAGGCTACGGCGCCGCCTACCGCTACGCCCACGACGACGAACCGGATGGAATGAACGACTACTACCTGCCCGACAAGTTGCGAGACCGCCGCTACTACGAACCGAAAGACAGCGGCGCTGAAGCTACCGTGAGGGGGCGGCTAGAGAAATGGCGGGCGGAACGAGAGCGCCGGGAACGTTAGGCGAGGGTCTTCTGCTCCTCCTGCTCCTCGCTGTTTGCGATGCCTGCGCCGCTGTCTTTTCTTCCGTCCAGTAAGGTCTTCTCGTTGGTGGCGGGGAGGAGGGCGAGGAAGATGAACGGCTGGAACCAGGTTATGTATGGGTAGAACCAGTAGCTCGTGGTGAGTTGAAAGGCGATCACGAGCGCCGCAGAGAGCGCGGCCAGCCTTCGGACGGTACGCACCCTGGGGAACACGCCGAGGATAAAGCCGAGCAGGATCACCGCCGCCATAAGGGGGCTTTGCAGGATCTCGGTCTGCGGGATCTGGGTGAAGATCGTCCAGGGCGTATCTCGTGCCCCCTGGAAGGCCATGGTCTTGTTGTAGAAGAGCTTGAGGTTGGCGAGGATTTCACCGTTCAGAAACAGCACCCAGAAAGAGGCGACCACCACCGCGATACCGCTGAGCACGAACTTCAGGACGGGTCCGCGCCGCACGTCGTCGTGGAACATCCACAGGGGGGCGAGGAGAAGAGGATAGAGCTTTATGGCGAACCCGGCCGTTATCGCGACGCCGCGCGCGACGGGCGAGGTTGCCAGGGTAAGCCCGACTGCCGTTACGGCCGCGACCAGGACGTCGTTGGTGTTGTTGTTGGTCGCGTAGAGGGTGTAGGGGCAGATCGCCCAGGCCAGGAACAACGCCGCCCCGACCCGGAAGCTCGAAAACTTCCAGCCCGCGAAGAGCAGAGTGGCAGCCCCCAGCAGGTAGGAGAAGATCGTGACGGCGTGGGCCGCCGGGAGAAAGTCCCATTCCCCCGAGAAGCCGAAGACGAGAACCGCCGGGACGTAGATGAGGTAGTTGAGCGGGCCGTAGGTGTCGCCGGTCCCCACGTCGGAGGGAAAATTACCGTAGGGTATGACGCCGTCCAGTATGAGGTCGCCCCCGACGACGCCGGCGTAGCCCACGTCTATGACGCGAGAGGAGAGGTTCAGGCCCAGTATGAGCGCGCTCGCCGCTACGGCCAGAGCCAGGAGCAGCCACGTCGGGAAGCTACTCGTCTTCTCGACCCGCTCCCCGATGCCGAAACCCATGAGCAGGGTGCGTATTAACAGGTAGATCAGGGGCGGATACCAGAGCAGCACAGCCTCGTATGACATGCCCGCCCGGAAAAACCAGTGCGAGACCAGGAACGAGAGCATCACCAGCACGTCCAGGTTTCGCAGCGAGTAGAGCTTGTCGGTGCGGACGAAGGCCAGCGCGAAGATCAGCGCCATCGGGCTCCACACCCACCAGTAGTTGGCTTCTTTGCCGTAGGCCCCGAAGTCTCCGCGGGCCATCTGCCAGCCGACCTGGTCTCCGGTGAAGACGTAGTTGACTCCCCAGGTCTCATCGTTTATTCCGACCTGCGCGACCTCTTCCTGCTCGTCACCCTCTCCGACCCAGTAGTGAACGATCCACTCCCCGTTCTCGAACTCCGCGTCGGTCACGTAGGTTCCGTACCCGGAGAGCTCTTCCTGTACCCGAGGCT
Source organism: Actinomycetota bacterium (assembly GCA_030777225.1). Classification (GTDB taxonomy): domain Bacteria; phylum Actinomycetota; class Rubrobacteria; order Rubrobacterales; family Rubrobacteraceae; genus SIRX01. The sequence continues at coordinate 5,377 of JALYGE010000080.1, read as the reverse complement.
GGGTCTCCGCCAGCTTCATCGCCTCTTCTTTGTCGAGGTTCGGGTAGGTTATCTCGTCGGCCTGCGGCCCGATCTCTACATTCGAGACCGCTCCCGTGTCGTCGTTCACCCTCATGCGGGCCACGTCTTTGCCGGAGGCCTGCTCCGTGAGCACTACGCGCCACTCGTCCGAGCCAGCGTCGTACTCGGCGGAGGTCTCGACCGTGGGCTTTGTGTAGTACCTGTCCAGCTCCGGCACGAAGCTGGCCTGTTCGCGGGCTTCGGAGGCCGTCATCTGCGGCCCCGGCGCCAGTGCCAGGACGCAGAGGAGCAGCGGAAGAAGCAGGAGGACGGGTAACACCGGGTATCGTATGGCCAGGCTCCTCACGCGGGTTCCTCTTCGGAGTCGTTTTCGTAAGGGAGTACGAACATCGCGGCCCAGAGCATGAGCAGGAGCAGGTCCCGCAGCAGCAGCAGGTTGACCGCCTCCGGTTCGAGGCGCATGAGGTTGCCGTAGTAGTTGGGGAAGATCTGGGTGGTAGTCCAGCAGGCAACCAGAAAAAGAGCCGAAACCCCGACTCCCCAGAGTCCTCCCACCGCCAGGGGCAGGAGCGGCAAGAGCCAGAGCATGTACTGTGGAGAAAGGACTTTGGAGCCGATCATGAACGCCAGTATAAACGCCGCGGCGTACCGTGGAAATTTCGTGGCCACGAAGCGCTGCGCCCGGTGGTCGCGGTACATCATCGCGGCGGTAAAGAGCAGCAGCAAACCGCTGATCGGGAGGCTCAACGAGCTCAGAAGCTCGACGCCCCGACCCTCTATCTCCCAGGCCCCGTACTGGAAGACGATCTCTTCTACCCATCCCAGCTTCATGAGGATCGCCGCGGCAAGACTTTCTAGTTGCAGCCCCCGGTCCGCGTGGTACGCAAAACTCTCCATAAACTGCTCTCCGCCCAGCAGGTAGGCCGGTATGAAGAAAACTCCCAGCGTCGCGAAAAAGGCGAGGAACCCCAGGACCGTTTTTAGCAACCAGCGGGCCACTGTTTCGCCCCGGTCTCTGAGCATGGCTAGAGGAACCGTTGCCAGAGCCGGCACCAGTTTGGCCGCCGCGCCGAGTCCCAGAGAAGCGTAGGCGAGTATCAGGTAACGTCCGCCGAACGCGGCGCAGAGCGCGGCCGTCGCCAGGGAGAGCGACACCAGCGGATCGAAGCGGGTCACGGCGACGGGTTGCAGGAGGAGCGTCCCGCCGGTAAACGCCAGCGCCGGCACGACCCACGCCCACTCGCCGCGCAGCTTCCGGGCTGCGAGTGCCACGAGCACGAGTGACGCCACCAGAACAACCGCCATCTCGGTCCCGAAAATGACGCCGAAGTCTCCGAGTTCGGAGCTGAAGAGGGCCGGCGGTATAAAAGCCGGTACACCGCCCGGCGGGTACTCGATAAAGAAGTCGCGGTAGGGGAGATCTCCCCTCAGCAAGGCTTCTCCGGTGTCCCGGTAGAGCTTTACGTCGTTCGAGTCCAGTACCAGGCCCGTTAAAGATTCAGACAACCGCGCCGTGAGTTGCCAGTACACCAGGGCGCCGAGCAGCGTTAGAAGGCCCCAGAACGTGGCTGTCCGGGCCAGGGGGGTAGCAAGAAACCCTTTGCGGAGCTTTTTTGCCCGACTTTTTATTGTTCTCCCAGCTCCTCTAGCTCCTGGCCGAAGAGGTCGGCGAGGGGCTCCAGTCCTTCGGGGGCGCCGGTGGCGAGCAGGGAGTCGTCGCCGCGCAGGGTGTAAGTGTCGCGGGGACGGTAGGTCCAGCGTCCGCCGCGGTTGACGGCCAGGGCGTACATGCCCGTCTCGGTCTCCAACCGGAGGTCTTCGAGCGTTTTACCGTCGGCGGGAGAGCCGGGGGAGACGGTGAGTTTCAGGACTACCTCGTCGGACTCGCCGACGGCGGCTGAGAGGACCGGGTGGATCTCCTCGCCCTTCTCGATCATCCAGACCATCTCCATCGCGCAGTCGGCGATGGTTTCGGAGGCGGTCGCCAGGTGCAGCATGCCTCGCAGGCGGGACGGGTCCTCTATGTGACGGGCAGCCAGAAGGACCCACCGTTCTATGCGGTAGCGCATCTCGTCCATCTCGTCCTCGATGGCGACGACCTCGCGGGCGAGCCCGGCGTCGTGGTAGAGGAGGGCGGAGTAGGCAAGGCCCACGGCAACCTCCGAGAAGTTCTTCATCTCGATGAGGATGTCCACCGCCCGCTCCAGCTCGGAGATCGGACCCACCTCCTCTTCGGGTTCGGGCCTCGGGAGCGGCCGGGCCCCGGCGAGCTCCCGGAGTTCGGCCACGCCCTCCGGGGGTCCCTGCAAAAAGAGCACGTCGCCCTCTCGCAGTACGTCCTCCGGCTCGGGATCGAAGTTCCAATCGTCACCCGAGCGGACGGCGATAGGCCGCATCCCGGTCTCTACGGGGAGGTCCATATCCCCGATGCTCCGCCCGTCCAGGGCGCTTTCCGGTAAGATGCGAACCCGGGAGGGGATCTCCTCAGCCTCCGGGATGTCGTGCAGGAGCTCCGGCGGGATGCCGAGGCGCTTCACCACGATCTTGGCGATATCGTTGGCGGCGTTGCCGATCTTCTCGATGTCCTGGACGACCTGCAGAATACCGGCCATCTGCTCGGAGTCGGCCGGGCTCCGGGCGGCGAGTATCGCCAACGAGCGCATGTCGAAGACGAGGCCGTTGAGCAGCTCCTCCAGCCGGGAGACCTCCTCGGAGATGTCCTCCGAGTTGTAGAAGATGGCCGCGTAGGCCAGGTCGACCATCAGCTCCGAGGTGTTCTTCGCCTCCGCGAGCATGTCCTTGAGGTTCCTGTGTGGGTTTTGTTCGCGAGAAAACATCTATCCTGCCAATCCGAATATTATCAGAGAGATTATAAGGCTAAAGACGCCGACGAGGTCCATCGTTGCCGTGATGATGGGAATGCTATGGTTATCGGGGTCGAGCCCGAAGCGGTAGGTGCCGATGGAGGAATAGTACGCCACGACTATGGCGGTGGTCGTCGCTATGAGTCCGCCGAAGAGGCTCACGATTATCATCAGTGCCAGGCCCGGGCTCTCGTAGCCCGTGACGAGGGCTAGGACGTGCGAGGCGCTGCCCACGAAGACGAAGACCCCCACGGCGAACATGTACACGAGGTTGAAGTCCCGGAAGGTGGTGAGCGGGGGAAAGCTTTTGGGCTCCAGGAGACCGAGGTGGATCTTGGACGAGAGGCGGCTCGCCAGGATGCTGCCTAGCGCCCCGCCCTGTTGCAAAAACGCCGGGATCAGGACCAGCAGCGCCGGAAGCGTGACGAAAGCCTCCAGCCGGGTCTCCAGCGTCATGCCCGCCAGGATCAGCACCGCGCCGGAGAATGTCAGGACCGGCAGGCTCTCGCCTAGGATGCGGCGCAGCCCGGTCTCTCCCTGGCGAAAACCCCAGTACATCGCGAGGCCGGTGAGCAATACCAGGATGGCTGCCACGATCTCCGTGAGGTACGGTGTCCCGATAAAAAATGTAACGGCGACTATCGAGGGGAGGGTAATAATGTCGCCCGAGGCCGTGACCATCGGGGCGGCGATGTTGTCCAGGTCCCAACCGCGCCGGACGCTGACCTCAGCGACCAGCACCGTGACCACCATCACCACGACGCCCGCTATCAGCCCGCCCAGGGTAGAGATGACTATGTAGTCTAGTACCGAGAGGTCGGTCGCTACCCCGAGCAGGCCCGAGAGATAGCGGGCGAGGAAGGCCAGGATCACGCCTGTAGTAAGGGACAGGACGAGCGCCACCTCGACGTTCTCTCGCAAGACCCCGCCCCTGCGCAGGTTGAACTCGAAGAGACCGGTATGGATGGCGGTCCCGAGACGGCTGCCCATCGCGCCGAAGATGGCGCCCCGCATCCCGATGGCCGCGGGTATGAGCACCATCAGCCCCACGAGCTCTTCCAGCGTCCCGGTTATCGCGCCGAGCACCATCCCAGCTACCAGGTTGCCAGTAGAAGAGATGAACAGTGCCGCAAACCCCTGCCGCAGCGACTCCTTCTCTTCGGTCAGATACCCGTAGACTTTCGGACGCAGCCGCGGCCGGTTGCGCAGCCGGTATCTCAGGCCGCCCTCGCGACCCTCCGTTTTTCTACGTTCGGACACGGTAGAGGTATAGCGGTTGCAGCCAGGGATGTAAAGCGGGCGGACTTGCCGTGGAGCGCGGAGCTATTGATTGGGATGATCCGCCAAGCGGAGGAGGGTGTTTGTTGCTGGGCCATGGCCGGTACGCGTCGGCCACCATCACCGGGTGGGCCGCGGTACGATGGAACGTATCCCCGCGCTGATGCGTTCGGGAGAGTAGCCCTGGACCCGGCGCTGATAGTAGTAGAGGTCTATCTCTAGCGGCGCCACGAGGGCCGTCGCCAGGTATTCGAGGTCCAGATCGTCTTCTAGCACGCCCTCACGGTCCGCCATCCGCAAGAGACCCAGGACGATAGAGCGGGGCCAGCCCCGGGCCGGGTGGGAGAGGTGGGCGATGCGCTCGGCGCCGCTCAGGGTTTCGTGGCCGCCGTAGAGCAGGTCGAGGTTTTCCTCGGTGAAGTACACGACACTCTCCAGAAAGGCGGCGAGCTTCTCCAGCGCCCCGGGGCCGCGAACCCCGATCATCCGCAGGGTCTCTTCCTGAAATTTCCTGGTCGGCTCGTCGAGCAGCGCCTGGCAGAGAAGGCCCTTGTGCGGAAACCGCCGGTAGAGCGTACCCTTGCCGACGCCGCTCTCGCGGGCGATCTCCTCCATGCTCACCCGTGTCACTCCCCGCTCCTCAAACAACCGGCGGGCCGTAGCCAGGATCCTGCGGCGGTTTCTCGCGGCATCGCTCCTCTCGACCCCCGGCTCCGCTTCCCGCCCACCGAAGTCCAGATGCCACCCGTCAAACTCTCGCTTTGCACGTTCCACGTGACTCTCCTCAGACCTTGACATTGCTAGTCTACCGTTTTAACCTCTCGCTTGAAGTGGACGCGAGTCCGCTTAACAATGAAAGGAGCTATAATGTCGGTGAATGTAGCGGTGATCTACTACAGTGCCACGGGCAACGTGTACAAGCTGGCTCGGGCTGCGGAGGAGGGCGCCAGGGACGCCGGGGCAGAGGTTCGTTTCCGCAAGGTCCGGGAACTGGCTCCGGAGGAGGCGATAAAGAGCAACCAGGGCTGGCACGATCACTACATGGAGACCCAGGAGGTGTCGGAGGCGGAACTGGATGACCTGGAGTGGCCGACGCCTACGTCTTCGGGACGCCGACCCGTTTCGGGAACGTCTCCGCGCAACTCAAGCAGTTTCTCGATACGACCGGCGGTCTGTGGTTCGAGGGCAAGCTTGCGGACAAGGTGGTCGGTGGT
>JALYGE010000079.1 GCA_030777225.1 Actinomycetota bacterium | reverse complement strand
TGGCATGAGCTCTAGCATCTCGTAGACTAATCGGCGGGCGCGGGTTGTTAGTGGAGGTTTCATGCCTTTTATAAAGGCACATGACCCGCGCCCCTTTCAAGTGGGTACATAGGTGCAAGATCTCAGTCAACGTACTGTCTGCGTATGGAAATGATATAGTCTAGTCAGACTAGTTAGAGAAAGGACGTATGGTGGAGCGGACGTGGCAGTTGCAGGAAGCCAAGTGCAGGCTCTCCGAGGTAGTTACGGAGGCGCTCAAGGGGCGGCCGCAGGTGGTAACGCGCCGGGGAGAGAAAGCGGTGGTGGTACTCTCTTATGAGAGTTACGAGCGGCTCTCCGGTGGGGAGCGAAGCCTTCTCGACTTTCTCCGGCGCACTCCTGATTCTGTGGGGGTTTTGGATCTCGAGCGCGATCCGCGTTTGCCCCGGGATGTTCCGGAGTTTCGGGATAGCTAGGCTTTGGGCTACCTGATCGACACCAACGTCATTTCGGAAGTCAAGAGCAGATCTCCCGAACCGAAGGTTATTGAATGGTTGGCCTCCGTGCGCCTCTCGCAGAGTTACCTCTCGGCCATCACGGTAGGGGAGATCCAGAAGGGGATCTCCGGCTTGCCGCGAGAGACCAGAAGACGCGAGGAGCTCAGCCGGTGGATCGAAGACGATGTGCTCGAGACCTTCTCCGGTCGGGTGCTCGCCCTCGACGTGGCCGTCATGCGCGCCTGGGGTCGGCTCACCGCGGATTTGCAGGCTCGGGGAAACACAATGGGCCTTATGGACTCACTCATAGCCGCTACCGCCGTGCACCACGGCCTTACCCTGGTAACCCGCAACGAGGCAGACTTCCAGAACACCCCGGTAGACGTCATCAACCCCTGGAAAGAGGTTTGATCTACTCTACAGTAACCCCATAGCCGGAGAGCCTCTTCATGTACCCGTAGTAGTAGCCGCCCTTGCCCTTCCTGACGTTATTCATCACCGTCGTGCCCAGGACGTTGGCGCCCACGGCTTCGAGGTTGCGTATGCTCTCCCGTAAGGTTCCCTTGCGGATGTTCCGCGCGTTCAGGGCGAGCAACACGCCGCGGACCGGTGCTGCGAGCATGGCCTGATCATAGTCCGCACGCTTCCAGCGTACATAGATCGCTTGACGATGGGCTCGCGCCCGGACCAAACTGCCGATGAATCGCTCACGGCCTACCGCCCTCCCGGCCCAGTATCGCTGCCGCGAAGTCCCGAAAATCGTCCAGGTGGCTCTCAAGGATGCTCTTTATGACTTCAAGGCGGAGCTTCTGGTAACGCATAGTCCTCGAAGGTCTCGCGGGCCACCTCATCGGCGCGGTAGACGCCCGAAAGTGGTGCGCGTACGACAACGATTACCTGTCATAGACGTCTCTCCTGTGTCCCACACCGAGAACCGTCAAGGTCTGTTCCTCATCGTCCACCAGGTAGATCACCCGATAGTCTCCGACTCTGACCCGATAAGATTCCCGCCCAGAAAGTTTGCGGACCCCCGGTGGCCTCGGGTCCTGGACCAGAGCCCGAATCGCCGCCATCAGCCGTTCGTAATTCCTCCGGTCCCGCCGTCCAATGGCCTTCAAGTTGCGCTCCGCGGCCGGGCTGACGACTACCCGGTAGATCCGGCGCTACTGCTCGCTCAGGAGTCGCGATCCTCGCCTGCGAGCTCCCTCTCGATCTCCACGGCAACCTCCTCCAGCGGCTTGGGCTTCGCTCCGGCGCGCAACTCGTCCATCGCCTCATCGTGGATCCGCTGGTCCTCCAGCTCTTCGAAGGCTTCGACCAGCCGGTCGTATTCATCGAGGCCCAACACCACCGCGGTCCGCTCGCCCCGCTCGTTGACCAGAAACTGTCTCATTCCGCAGATCTCCTCAAAAACTAGCATCCTTAGCTTGCTGCCTGTAGTTTACCAGTGTGGCCACGAGGTCCACCACATCCACGTCCCGGCCCACCTCAGCCGCCAGCTCCTGGGCGAGACGCCAGAGCTTGACAACCGGCAGAGGTCTCCCCGCGTACACGGCGAGGTCGAGGTCGCTGGCAGGATTCTCGTACTCTGTCCCGAAGCTGCCGAAGTGGTTGAGATGGAGATAAGCTCGGGGAACTCTTGCCGGAGCCGGTCTACCAGCGCGTCCAACGGTTGTTCGAGATGGTTCTGCGCCACGGGGATAACTTTACTATACGGGGCGCGGGTGTCGCGCCCGGCGTGTATCTGTCCTGGGAGATGCTCGCGGAGATGTCCGGTCCTCGAATCGTGGAGAAACGTCGAGGCCGAGATCTCTTGGAGGTTAATTAGTGTTGCGCTCTCATGCAGGGCTCGGCAGCTTCAAGGCCCGGTCTCCTGGTCTGGTCGGGCCACGAAGCGCTCGTCGAACTCGAAGGGCTCGGGTTCGCCGATGTTTATGGTGGCGAAGTCCGGATGGGCCGGGTTTATCAGGTAGTTGCTTTCGCGCTCGACAACAGCGCTCGGGACCTCTAGCACGGCGCTGGCGCCACCCGCGATCCAGGAGTCGCCTACCTCCTGTAGCTCTGGCAGCGCCGGGTAGGCACGCCATCCGTCCGGCAGCTTCGAGCGGTCCAGGTGTTCGACGACGCCCTCGTCGAACGCCGCGGAGCACAGCGAGTATGACAGAAGAACGCTCGTCCGGTTCAGATGCACCAGGACTTCGAGGACGGCGAGGGAGATGCTGCCAGACGTGTAGACCATTCTCGTTCCGGGAGTGTTCCAGCGTCCACCGTAGAGGCGCGCTCCCTCCCCATCGAAGGCCGAGCCCGCGTGCCGGCTCTTGACGATTCTCCATCCAGTCACCATCGCCTAGGCGCCGCGGCCCATTACGAGAAGACGCCGTGCTCTAGCCGGCCGATCAGGCCCTCGACCTCCCTGGCCCCGATCTCCGTCTTCGCCATCCCCAGGGGCACGGCCCCGCCCAGCGCCCTCTGACGGGAGGAGAGCCATCCCCGCGCTGCCTCGGTGTCACCCTCGAACAGCGCTATGGCGTTACCGAAGACCCTGGAGACCCGCAGAAGTCTGTCGGACTCCTCGGAATGCAACCGTCCTTCCTTCTTTCTCCTATCCAACGTCCGCGGCTTTATCTGTACCAGCCCGGCTACCTCCTCCCTGGAGAGGCCAACGTTGCGCATGAGACGCTCCAACTCCCGGAAAGAGAGTCCCTCCTCGACCCGCTCCACCAAACGGGAGGTGTCCATCGGCTCAAGCCCCAGAAGCAGGAGGTATGGGTGATCGCCCCGCCTCCCGGACTCTATCTCGGCCCGAAACCTGGAGAGATCCGAGCCACCCTCCGAACTCTTTCTCACGATCTCGGCCATCGCCGCGTCCCTCTCTTCCTCGTTACACCAAAGATATCGCCATATGGCGACATTATATATGCCAAACGCGAGCAGGTTTGCCGGCTCCGAACCCACTCTTGTCTCTCAACCTGGTGTAAGGCCGCTCTTCGCGGGCGGTTCCAACAGTTGGGGTTCGGTCTGCCCGCTTCGGTTCCGCGAAGCACCTGTACCAACTCGACTACTATCCTCTGGCGCCACACTCAGCATAGCCACCGTGAAAGCGCGTAAGTCATCCAGGTGGTTCTCCAGGATGACTTTTTACGCCTTTGAAGTTGCGCTTCCGGCGTTCGTGGCAGCGACACCGCGGAACCCTACCATGGCCTGCATTTGTCACCCACCGGCGCTTTCCGGCTTCTCTGTTCTGCCGGTGTGGCGGGCTTCCTGGGAGCAGCCCCTCCGTGAAACCGTACAGCTCATCTTCCATCTCGCCCGGTGTAGCGTGGATGTGAGAGTAGGGTGTCGGTCGTCCGCGTCGGGATGTCTGTCGGCGATCTGTCAGGTTGGTTCTTTGATCTCGACGGTACCGCCTCCCATGACTGGTATGAGAAGCCCACTCTCGGAGAGTAGCGCCATACCCACGAGGGGGTCTCCGGAGGCGGCGTAGGCGCGGATCGCGCGTTCGTGACCGTGCCAGATCAACCGTATCCGGTATATCGGCAACGTTTCGACGCTGCCATCGGCGAGGATTACCTCGGCGGCCCCGCGCAGCGGCAGTCCCAACTCCTCCACAATGTCCGGCGGGAGGGTCAGATGGTCGGTGAACCCGGTATCAATAAACGCTTCCAGGGATCTGGTTTCACCGCCATGGTCGCGGAGCAGCGTGAGCGGGATGACGGCCTCCCGCCCGTCGGGGGTAACACGCCCGGTAATCAAGGTCCGTCAGCCTAGAGTCCGGCGGAACCACCGATGCGGTGGACGGCGGGACGGCCGACGCGCATGAGATAGAACAAACTCTTGGGGTTCTTCGCCTCCGCGCGGCCGAAGACCTCGTCCTCGCCGACCGTGTAGTCGCCGGTTACGACGTCCACCACGAGGAACTCGCCACCGTGCTCCCGTTCGACCTCTGCGCGGATGTCGCGCGCGTAGATCTCGCGCCCGCGACGCGCTATCTCGTCTTTCGTAAGCATCGAATCTCTCACAACAACCTCTATTCTACGTGAGTAGAGACACGGGCCAGTCTGTCATCTTACCGGGACAGACAAGTACGCGGTCTACCTCTGGGAGATGCTCACGGGAATGTCCGGTCTTCGAGTCGTGTAGCCGCAGATGAGAGAAGACTCCTGTTAATATGCAGGCCACTCAGGATTCTCCGGCGTCATCACCGCTCCAGATACTCGCTCGCCGC
>JALYGE010000078.1 GCA_030777225.1 Actinomycetota bacterium | reverse complement strand
CGTCACGCCCGAAGATGCGGCGAGTTGGTTCGCCCACGCCGGTTATTGGCCTCAGGATCAACCCTTATGAGTGCCGCTGTATGGCCCAGACGTTCTCGAAGCCCCCGACGTGGAAGTATTCGTCTACCATCGCGCCCTTGGTCTTCTCGACCATCGGGATGCCGAACATCTCTATGCCATCGCTAGGCCTTGCTCCGGCGGTCCAGATAACATTCTCGGCAGCTATCTCCCGGCCGTCCTTGAGCCTCACTTTGTCTTCCGTTACCTCCTCGGCCAGGGCGTTGGTCATCACCTCTATTTCCTGGCTCCACAACCTTCCGTGCGCCACCCTTCTCAAGCCCGGGTCAAGCTCCGGAAGGATGTTTGGCAGAGCGTCCAGAAGGAAGATCCTGCAGCGGTTAGCGTTTACCATTGGGTACTCGGGACCCAATACATCGTGGATCAACTCGTGCAACTGGGTGGCCGTCTCGACCCCCGTCGCACCGGCCCCAATAATCACGAACGTCAGTCTGGACTCCGGGACCTCACCCTCTTCAAGCGTCGCCTCTTCGAGGCGCTCTATCACCCGGTTACGGATGTTTACCGCGTCCGGTATGCCCTTCATGGGTAGGGCATGTTCCTCAACGCCGGGGATGCCGAAGTACGAGGGTTGGGCACCCAAAGCCAGGACCAGGTGGTCGTAGGGAAACTCTTTACCATCGGCGGTGACGATCTGCCTCTGTAAGTCCACGCCCTCTATCCAAGCTCTCTGAAAACTCGCTCCCATGTGGATTAGCGGGCGTCTCAAGGGCTGGGCTATATTGCGGACGCCGACGCCGCTAGAGATGACCCCGGCTAGCAGCGGCCAGAAGGTTAGGTAGTTGTGCCGGTCTATAACCATAACGCCCACGTCTTCCCTCTCGCAGGTCAACTCACATAGATGCTTGGCGGTGTTGTAGCCGGCAAAACCCCCACCCAAAATCAGGACGCGGTGCTCGAATTTATCGAACGGAGGCTTCTCCCATGGCGCGTAGCGAGGTTCAGAGCTCATGACCCGTTTCAGTCCTCCCGCCGCCAGCGCAGCCACACCCAGAGCGAGGCTTCCCTTTAGCAGTCTGTTCATAACTTACCTCCTCCTAGTTTGTGTCCGCGTCTGATCCGGCCCGTATGTCGCGGTTCTCTGCTGCCTGACCTCACAAATCTCCTTCCAGAAACTGGGCGCGTCCCATCCCGAAAGACCAATCGGCCCTGGTGTTCTCTGTAACGGAGATGATCAGTTCCGAAGGCGCGAGACCGACCCGTTTCTGGAGCCGGTCGGCGAGCTCGGCGTAGAGCGCTTTTTTCTGTTCCTCGCCGCGTCCCTGCTGGGTGACCTGGATGATGACCACATCGTCCGTGCGCTCGAAGCCGAGCCCCGTATCCTCGGCGATTATCCGGCCGGGCCTGTGCTCGTGGACCACCTGGTATCGATCCCTCTCAGGCGCAGCGAAGACGTCCAGCATGACCTCCTGCACCACGTCGGCCAGCTCCCTCAATTCCTCCCCGGAACGACCTTCTACGACGTCTATTCTTACCAGCGGCATGTCTCCTCCTAAGATCGGTCCGTGGTTCGCTGGATAGAGCGCAAGCTCCCGAGCCGCTCGCGCAGCGGCCGGTGAACGTCGCGGTAGAGCTGTTCGTAGACGACCATATCTACTACCGGCTCGTGCGTGTACGGCTCGTACTCTGGACTGGGTACGGAGCGGTAGTCATCGAAGACGCCCGCACCGACACCCGCCAGCATGGCCGCGCCCCGGGCGACACACTCCGGTTCGGAGACGGCGCGCACGACCTGGCCCGAAACGTCTGCCTTCAGTTGTCGCCACAGGGCGTTTTTCGCGCCACCCCCCAACACCGTGACGCCGGATGACTGTACCTCCGCCGTGTGGATCGCGCGCCTCAGGGCGACGTTTATCTCCAGGGTCAGCCCTTCGAGCACGGCCCTCAAGAGGTGCGCAGGACGACTATCTTTACCTAACCCGTAAAGTACGATCCTCTCTTCCCCTCCGCGCACGAGCGGCAGGAACACACCACCTTCTCCCGGAGAAAGCGCTCCGGCTTCTTCGGTCCAGCGAGCGAGATCCTCCTCGTCTCCTTCCAGAAGGCACAAAAGCCAGGCCACGGCGCCGCCCGCCTCCGGGAGTCCGGCGTTCAGGTAGAAGTGGTCCGGCAGCACGTGCCGTCCCATATTGAGGTCCATGTTGTAGCCGGTCTCGTCCAACGGCAGCTCATGGAGGGTGATCAACGCGGATTCGGCCGTACCGATAGAATCCACTACCTCTCCAGGCTCGACAGCTCCGGCGCCGAAGGCCCCGCACACGTGGTCGTGGCCGCACACCACCACCGGGGTGCCCGCCGGAACTCGCAGATCGGCGGCCACATAGCACAGGAGCCGGCCGGGTCCAGCGCCGGCTTTGTAGATAGGAGGAAGCAGGTCAGGAGAAACTCCTGCCAGAGCGCACAACTTCTCGTCCCACTCCCCCTCTTCGATATTAAAAAGCATCGTGCGGGTGGCGAGCGATGGGTCGGTGCTCTTCTCTCCGGTCATGCGGAAGACCAGATACTCGGCCATGCCGAGCCAGCCAACGGTCTCTGACCAGGCCTCCGGGGTGTTCTCTCTCTGCCATTCCAGCTTGCAGGCCGAGTACCGCGACGAGAGGTGTAGCCCGGTCCTGGAGAAGAGATCCAGGGGATCCAGACGTTCTCTCCAGCGCTCGAACTGGGTAGCCGTGCGCCCGTCGAACCAGGCGATAGCCGGCGCGAGAGGCTCTCCGGCGACGTCAACCAGAAAACCGGACTCAGCCATGCTGGCTACCCCGATAGCTTGCGGTGGCCCAAACTGCTCCGCGACCTGACGGATCACCCCGAAGACGGTTTGCTCTACGGCGTGGGCGTCGTACTCGGCACTTCCACCCTGAAGCTGTCTCGTGGGCGTATCACGGTGGGCGGCTCCGAGGAACTTACCCTCCTCGTCGTAGGCGCACGCTTTTACGTGGGTCGTGCCGATGTCCACTCCCAGCAACGTCAAGTTTTAAGGTCCTCCTGCTTTCATCCCCGGTGCCACTGGCCACCCTGCGAGGGCTTCATTGGTACAACTCCGGGCGCTCGGGACTCTCGAAAAGCTCCTTTGAGCCCGATTGCAGAGAGGCGATGCAGCTCTCCACCGCCAGGAGCGAGATGTAGCCGTCCCAGGCGTCCGGACCGGTAAGTTTCCCGCCGCGGAGGTCCTCTATCCACCGGCGCATCTCGAGCACGTAGGCCTCCGGGAAACGTTCGAGCCAGTCGCCCTCGACGGTACGTCCGGCATACCGCTCTTTACGCAGCTCGGGAGCGTTGGCGGGGGCGATGTGGATGGTGCCTGCGTCCCCGACGACCTCCAGATCCACCTCGTACCCGTAGCCGGCGTTTACGTAGACCTCGATGTTGGCGAGTCGTCCGCCCTCCAGACGCAGTTGGATCACCTGCAGATCCCACACCTCGTCGTCCGCAGCCGCCCCGGTGTTCGTTCCGTCTACGTACACTTCCTCGATCTCCCCGTCGAGCATCCACCTGGCGGAGTCGAGGTCGTGTATGGCGGAGTTGACCAGTATGGACTCCGAACTCGTACCTGGAAGGGCGCCGGCGTTCCGGTGCGTTCCCTTGAACAGGACGGGTTGGCCGATTT
>JALYGE010000077.1 GCA_030777225.1 Actinomycetota bacterium | reverse complement strand
ATCTCCAGTTCGGGCAAGCTCTGTGCCGGCTAGACGCGGACCCCGATCAGGGCCTCCGCTATCTGGACCGCGTTGGTCGCCGCGCCCTTGAGCAGGTTGTCCGAGACGCACCAGTACTGGATCCTGTTCCCCTCGACCCGCACGCGTCCGACGAACGTGCCGGGGTCTCCGGCCGCTTCGAGCGGCGTCGGGAAGTCGTCGGCGTCGCCAGAGAAGACCACGCCCGGGGACTCGCGCAGCACGTCGAGTACCTCCGGCAGCGTGACCTCACGCTCCGCCTCTATGTAGACGCTCTCGGAGTGTCCGGTGTGGACCGGGATGCGGACGGCCGTCGCGTAGACCTCCAGGTCCGGGAGACCGAGGATCTTGCGCGACTCCTCGCGCATCTTGGTCTCCTCACTCGTGTAGCCGTCCTCCCCGACACCGCCGATGAGGGGTATGGCGTTGCCGACTATCGGCTTCGGATATACGTCCTCGCGTCCGTTCTCCAGGGCGTCGACGCCGCCCCGACCGGAGCCGGAGACCGCCTGGTAGGTCGAGACGACTACCTTTCGCAGCCCGAACTCCCGCGCGAGCGGCGCGAGCGTTACGACCATCTGGGCCGTCGAGCAGTTGGCATTGGCGACCAGGCCATTGTGCCCCTCCAGGGCGTCGGCGTTCACCTCGGGGACGACGAGCGGGACCTCGGGATCCATCCGGAAGTCCGCGCCGTTGTCTATGACGACCGCACCGCGGGAGATGGCCTCCTGAGCGAGCTGCACCGCCGCGCCCTTCTCACCCTCGGTGCCGGCGAAGAAAGCTATGTCCACGCCCTCGAACGCCTCCGGCTCGGCCACGCCAACCTCGAACTCCTCTCCCGCGAGCACGGAGCGCCGCGCGCTGCGGGCCAGGATGCGCAACTCCCTCAACGGGAACTCTCTACGGCGTAGCTCGGCTACCAGCCGGTCGCCGACCATTCCCGCGCCTACTATCGCCACCGTGTATCCCTCGCTCATATTATTGATCCTTTCCGTTGTCGTCTACGGCTTTGTGCATTATGTCGAGCAGGTCGAAGACGACCCCGCTCGCGGTGCGCTCCGGTCCGGCCCCGGGGCCGCGGATGGTGAGGGTAACATCCGAGTAGCGCCGGGTGCGGAAATTGAAGACGTTCTCCGGTCCGTCTATCGGGCCGAAGGGACTCTCGACCGGCGTATCTACCAGACCCACCTCTATCGGATCCTCTTTCGGAATGCGGGCCAGATAGCGCAGCATGTGGTGTTCCTCGACGGCGAGGAGACGCTCGGCGAAGGCTTCGTCAGCTTCGGGGAGACGCTCCATAAACTCTTCCTGGGAAACGTCCTCGAGGCCCTCCGGCACGAGGGACTGGTATGGGATCTCTTCGGGTTCTATATCTCGGCCCATCGTGCGGGCGAGGATTATAGCTTTGCGCGCCACGTCCAGGCCGGAGAGGTCGTCGCGGGGATCGGGCTCAGCGTAGTGGAGGTCTACCGCCTCCCTGACCGCCTCGGAGAAAGAGCGTCCGCCTTCGACGGCGCTCATTATGAAGCCCAAAGTCCCGCTGGGGCTGGCCTGGATCTCGAAGATCTCGTCGCCACCCTCGATCAGGCCCTGCAACGTAGAGATGATCGGCATCCCCGCCCCCACCGTGGCCTCGCGCCACAGCCGGTCCCTCAGCTTGGTGGTGAACTGCCGGTACTGCTCCATGCTACCCGAGAGCGGACCTTTGTTCGAGAGCACCAGGAAAGCGCCGTTCTGCACGCCGAGCAGGTCCAGGTCGTAGGTCCCGCCATGGACCGCCAGGTCTACGACCGCCCGCCGGTAGCCCGGCTCGGGCTCGGAGAGCAACACGTCCTCCACCGGCTCGACGCCGAGCTCAGCGAGTTGCCCACCCTCTTCTTTGATCCGAATGGCCTGCGGCAGCAGGTCCTCGCCAGCCAGAGCCCCGGAGGTATCCGCGACGGCCCGGTAGCGGACGTCCAGGCCAGAGTCCTCCAGCCAATGCTTGCGTTCTTCCAGGATGACCTGGGCCACCGCCCGGCCGACGTTGCCCATCCCGATCTGGACTATCTCCAGGCGCTTCACGCAACCTCCCCCGCGCCCGCGAAAGCCCCGGCTTCGGGGACGGTCACCAGCGCGCCGTGCAGTACCCGGAGCGCCTCTTCAGCCTCTCTCTCAGGCACCAGGAAGACGAGCCCCGCGGTCGCCTTGCCGAAATGCAGAACGCTTATGCCGGCTTTGCGCAGTAGCTTTCTACCCTGCGCGATATCCGATTTTTCCGGCGCGCCGATACACACGACCACTGCGGCCTCGTTCCGGTGGCCGCTGGTGCAGGGGACCTCGACGGCCATGTCCCGCCGCAGCGCGATGCAACGGACCCCGGCCCCCTCTTCGAGCGCCGTAACCCGCGTGCCCGGCGAGTCGGGGTTGAAGGTGTTGCGTACCAGCACCTCGATACCGGCCTCGGCGGCGGGCTCCATCGTGCGGTGGTGGAGGATCTTGGCCCCCAGCTCCGCGAACACGCCCGCCTCCCGGTAAGAGAGCCGGGGAAGCAACGAGGCGTCCGGTACGAGGCGGGGATCGGCATCCAGGACACCGTCCACGTCGGACATGATCCAGACCTCGCGAGACCCGAGGCCCCGCCCGATCACGGTCGCCGACAGGTCCGACCCCCCTCTTCCCAGCGTAGTCTGACGGCCCTCCGGCGACCGACCGCCGTAGCCCGGCACCACCGCGACGAGGCCCTCATCCAAGAACGGCCGCACGTAGCGCGTGCATCGCGCGCGGGTCTCCTCCGCGTCCACTTCGGCCTCGGCGTAGCCGGAGTCGGTGGCTATGGGATCCGCGATTACCACGTCAGCGGGCGCGCCGGCGCTGTTTATGGCGCCGGCCAGGATCTCCGCCGAGAGTCGCTCGCCGTAGACTGCGACTTCCGCCCGGCGGGCGTCCGGCTCATCCGCCGGGGCGGAGATCGCCGCCGTCAGCTCGTCCAGCCGCGCCTGCAGGCGCTCCTCCACTTTTGGGAGGTACTCTTCGGAGACGGTCTCCCGGGCGGCCCGCAGATGCCGCTCGGCCAGCGTGCGGTGAAGCTCCGCGATGGACCCCTCGCTCGTCGCGCCGGTCGAAGTCCGGTCGGCGCCCTCGGCCGTGCCTTCGGCGGCCATCTTCGCGGTCGCTTCGGCGTAGCCGAGCAGGGTATCGGTGGTGCCGCTCATCGCGGAGGCGACCACCGACACCGGTCTTTCCCGGGCAGCCCCGGCGACGATCCTGGCGGCGCGACCTATAGCCGCACCGTCGCCGACCGAGGTGCCACCGAACTTTATGACGAGGGGTTCGCTCACTCTATCTTCACACTCCATTCAGGGCCTGATCCAGGTCCCACAATATATCGTCAATGTCCTCCAGGCCCACCGAGAGCCGCACATAGTCCGGCGAGACCCCGGTGGACTTCTGCTCGTCCACGCTTAGCTGCGAGTGGGTGGTCGAAGCCGGATGTATCACCAGGCTCTTCGCGTCCCCGATGTTCGCCAGCAGGCTGTGCAGTTGCAGCCGGTCTATAAACGCCTTGCCGGCCTCGTACCCGCCCTCGATGCCGAAGCCCAGAATAGCCCCGTAGAGTCCTTCGCGATGGTACTTCTTCGCCAGCTCATGCGTGGGATGGTCTTCCAGGCCCGGGTAGTTTACCCAGTTGACCTTGGGATGGTCATTCAGGTACTCCGCGACGGCCATCGCGTTCTGGGAGTGACGCTCCATCCGCAGCGGCAGCGTCTCCAACCCCTGCAAAAAGAGGAAGCTGTTGAACGGACTGAGAGCCGGGCCGTAGTCTCGCAGAAGCTGGACGCGGGCCTTGAGGATGTAGGCCAACTCACCAAGCACCGGGTAGAACTCCAGGCCATGATAGGATGGGTCCGGCTCGGTGAACTCCGGGAAACGCCCGTTATCCCACGGGAAGTCGCCGCCGCTGACGATCAAGCCACCGATCGAAGTGCCGTGCCCCCCGATAAACTTGGTCGCTGAGTGGACCACCACGTCCGCGCCGTGCGCCAGCGGGTTGATCAGGTACGGAGACGGCATGGTGTTGTCCACGATCAGGGGCACGCCTGCCTCGTGCGCGATGTCGGCGACGGCCTGGATATCCAGGGTGTTGAGCGCCGGGTTGCCGACAGTTTCGGCATATAGAGCTTTCGTTTTATCCGTGATCGCCTCGCGGAAAGCCTCCGGGTCGGCGTCATCCACGAACTTCACGTTTATCCCGATCTTGGGCAGCGTGTAGTGGAAGAGGTTGTACGTGCCGCCATAGAGGCCGGCGGAAGAGACGATCTCATCCCCCGCCCCCGCGAGGTTCAGAATAGACAGCGTCTCCGCCGCCTGGCCGGAGGAGGTCGCGAGCGCTCCAACGCCGCCTTCCAGCAGCGCGGCCCGCTTCTCGAAGACGTCGGTGGTGGGGTTCATTATGCGAGTGTAGATATTTCCCTCTTCGGAGAGGGAGAACAGGTTCGCCGCGTGATCTGTGTCATGGAAGACGTAAGAGGTCGATTGGTAGATCGGGACCGCCCGCGCCGTAGTGGTCGGGTCGGGCTTCTGCCCGCCGTGCAGCGCCAGGGTATCGAACCCGTACTCGCGCTCCTGCTGCTGTTTGTCCGTGGCGTCCATCTAAAATCCTCCTTGACTCTCTAGCTCTCTATAAACGGCCCGATTGCCGCTCTCAGCTCATCCCAGTCTTTCAGAAAAGCGTCGTGCCCGCTCTTGGTGTCGATCTCCGTGTAGCGGGCGCTCGCCCCGGCCCGCCGCGCAGCCTCCGCCGATGCGCGAACCTCTGCGGCAGGAAAGAGCCAGTCGCTGGAGATCCCGACGAACAGGACCTCCGCCTCTATCCGGCCGTACGCCTCTTCGGGCGACTCGTAGCCGTGGGCCACGTCGTAGAGATCCATCGCCCGCAAGAGGTACAGATACGAGTTGGCGTCGAAGCGGCCCACCAGGTCCTCTCCCTGGTAGTGCAGGTAGCTCTCGACCTCGAACCGCCCGCCGAACTCCTCGTACAGCGCCGGGCGTCCCGCCTTCCTGCGACCGAACCGCTCCCACTGCCCGGCGGCGCTCTGGTAGGTCAACATCCCCGCCATCCGGGCTATAGAAAGCCCTTTGTCGGGGCTGCGGCCCGTACCGTAGTAGTCGCCCCCCTGCCAGTCGGGGTCGGCCATGATGGCGCGCCGACCAAGCTCGCTCATCCCCAGGCCCTGCGGACCGAGAGCGCCATTCGCCGCCACGGGGATAGCCTTCTCCACGAAGCCCGGGAACTCGACCGCCCACTCCAGCGCCTGCTGACCACCGATGGAGCCACCGGCCACGAGCGCCAGCTTCCGTACCCCCAACTCATCCAGCAGCCGCTTCTGCGCCCACACGATGTCCCGGATGGTGACGATCGGGAAGCGCGTGGCGTAGGGCTTTCCCGAGTCCGGGTCTATAGAGGCCGGACCGGTGCTACCGGAGCAGCCGCCCAGGACGTTCGAGCAGACGACGAAGTACTCGTCGGTGTCTATGGGGCGACCCGGCCCGATCACGGGCTCCCACCAGCCGCCCTTCTTGTACTCGTCGCACGGCTCCCCGGCGGCGTGCGAGTCGCCGGTAAGGGCGTGGACGATCAGAACGGCGTTGTCTCTCGTGGCGTTCAACTCGCCCCACGTCTCGTAGGCGAGCGTAACGTCTCGTAGAAATCCGCCGAACTCCGGCTCGAAAGAGCCTATGCGGTGGTGGTGTTTGCCCGGACGGGCCGGAGCCTGGTTAGCGCCGGCCCCTGGGTCTAGTGTCATACTCGGTAGTAATGCAGCCTCCTTCTCCGGTCACGTTTTACGCCTTACGCGCAACCCGCTCAGGTGGAGGCCGTCTTCAGGCTCTCCCACATCTTCCAGGGCTTACGCTTCCGCGCCTGCGGCGCCCTGCTGGAATTGGCACCTCGCGAGAGACTCTCGCCTCTTCGCCGGTTGCCGCGGTTTCTTGGGGCCAGTTCCCTCCGCCGCTCTCGATGCGAGTCCGCGCTAGGGAAGGATGCTAAAGCACCGCCGGCCCGGCGTCAAGGGCGATCCCAAAGGTTCTGGTAAGCTCTTTAATCTACAATTCGCACTAAAGGATCGCTGAATATGATTGCAGGAAGGAATCGCCCATGAGGATGAGCAAACTTTTCAGTCAGACGCTCCGGAAAGCGCCAGCCGACGTGGAGGTCACGAGCCACCGACTACTGCTCCGGGCCGGATTTCTCAGGCAACTAGCGAGCGGCATATTCAGCTACCTGCCGCTCGCCCACCGGTCAATGAAGAAGATCTCGGACATCATGCGCGACGAGATAGACGCCATCGGGGGGCAGGAGATCACAATGCCCGTGATCCACCCGGCGGATATCTGGAAGGAAACGGGCCGCTGGTACCAGGTCGGGAGTGAGATGGGCCGCTTCCTGGACAAGTCAAAGCGCGACATGGTGCTCGCCATGACCCACGAGGAGGTCGTCGCGGACCTGGTGCGTCGGGAGGTCAGTTCCTACAAGCAGCTACCCATGCTCGTCTACCAGATCCAGACCAAGTGGCGCGACGACCCGCGCCCGCGGGCCGGCCTGATCCGGGCCCGCGAGTTCACCATGAAGGATTCCTATAGCCTGGACCGCGACGAAGAGGGTCTCGACAAGCAGTACCGCGCCCACTACCAGGCTTACTTCAACATCTTCAACCGCTGCGCCCTACCCTCACTCGCTGTCACCTCGGACGTCGGGATGATGGGCGGCACGATGGCCCACGAGTACATGTACCTCACCCCCATCGGCGAAGACACCCTGCTCATCTGCGACAACGGCGACTACACCGCCAACCGCCAGGTCGCCCAGTTCCGCAAGCCGATGCCCGAGAAGGAAGACCCCAAACCCCTGGAGAAGGTCTCCACCCCCGGCACCAACACCATCGAGTCGCTGGCGAAGCTGCTGGAGATCCCAAAGTCCAAGACGGCGAAAGCCATCTTTACCGCCGCAACCGTCGAGGAGGACGGCGAGGAGATCAACAAGTTCGTCTTCGCCGTGGTGCGGGGCGACATGGACGTGAACGACACCAAGCTCGCCAACGCGGTCGGGGCCACGGAGCTGAAGCCGGCGCGGCCCGAGGAGATCCGTGCTACAGGCGCCGAACCCGGATACGGCTCACCGCTGGGCGTCGAAGGCGCGCTGGTTATAGTGGACGACGCCGTGGCCGGGTCCCCGAACCTGGTCGCCGGGGCGAACGAGGAGGGGTTCCACTACCTGAACGTCAACCTCGGCCGGGACTACGAGGCGGACGTGGTGGCCGACATAGCGGCCGCCGACGACGGCTCCGCCTGTCCCGTCTGCGGGCGCCCGATGCGGACCGAGCGGGGCGTGGAGATCGGCAACATCTTCAAACTCGGCACCCGCTACACCGAGGCGCTGGGGGCGAACTTCCTGGACGCCGAGGGCCGGCAGCGGCCGGTCATAATGGGGTCGTACGGTATCGGGGTCGGGAGGCTCCTAGCCTGCGTCGCCGAGGAGCACAACGACGAGAACGGCCTGATCTGGCCTATCTCCATCGCCCCCTACCAGGTCCACCTGGTCGCCCTGGACACGCTTGAAGATCAGGCGACCCGGCTCTACGAAGATCTGCGGGCCACTGGGATAGAGGTTCTCTACGACGACCGTCAGGAGAGCCTGGGCAGCAAGTTCAAGGACGCGGACCTGATGGGAATGCCGGTGCGCCTCACCCTCACCACCCGCTCCCTGGAGAACGGCGGCATCGAAATAAAAGACCGCCGCACAGGAGAGAGTTCTATCATCACGATAAACGCAGTGGTGGATACGGTCCGGGAGAAAATTTCGCAGCTCGAACAGGAGATCCGCAGAGGGACCAATGAGGTTCCCTTTAGCGGTTAGCGCGACGAGTTATCAGGCGTAAGCTCCTTGTTCTGTCGAACGGCAAAAGGGGGGCTCGGGTCTATCCAGCCTGCTACCAGAGAACATCTACCGGATAACGGGCGATCTGGGGGTCGCCACTGATCATGGGAATGTCCTCATGGATGGACTGCGAAACGAGCAGCCGGTCGAAAGGATCTCGATGAAGAGCGAGCAAATCGTGGACCCGGAGCGCGTGCCCGAGGTACACCGGAAGCACCCCGACGGCGTTGCGGGAGAGTTGATCTTCGAGGTAGGCGGCCAGGTCTCCTGGCACGTCCAGTTTCCCCATACCCGCCTTTATGGCGATCTCCCAGCCGCTGGCCGCGCTAAAGAGAACCTCATTGGCGCCGTCCGAGATCGTCTCCAGCGCCCGTTCGGAGAGTCGCGGATCGTCTTTTATCCACCACAGGAAAACGTGAGTATCGAGTAAAACCCTCAACGCTCGAAGGACTCCAGAACCTCCTCCGGTAGCGGCGCATCAAAGTCGTCCGACATCCGGAGCGTGCCCTTGGCGCTCCCCGGCTTCCGACGCCCCGGCCTTTCAACTATGGGAACGAGCCGCGCCACGGGCCTACCCGACTTCGCAATGACTACCTCTTCACCTCGTCTCACCCTCTCCAGCAACTTCGAGAGCTGCGTCTTGGCCTCGTGAACGTTGAACGTTTCGCCCATACAGACCCCCTTTCCGCCGCCATCAGCTTAGCTAAGAACTTAGTCTACCAGCTTCTCACACTGCGCCCCATTTCAGCGACGGTGTCGAAGAGGATTTCGGAGCCGGAAGAGGAGGTCGGTAGCCAGACTGTCAAAGTCCCCTTCAGCGCGTAGAGTCCGGCGGGAACGGTAGCGGCCGGAGGCTACCCGGACGATACCGTCTGCCGCTCGGCTTTCTCTCCGGTCGGTCCTCCAACCTTATCGTCCGCCCTTTTGCCGATGACGAAGAGACCTCCGACAGCTACTGCTATGGCTATCGGCATCATGAGCCACCAGGGCAAACCGAACCCGACCGGCAGCAGGCCGATGACCAGTGCCACGCCGCCCGTGAACAGCGCATAGGGGAGCTGGGTTCGGACGTGGTCTATATGGTCCGAGCCGGAGGCCATGGACGAGATGATGGTGGTGTCGGAGATCGGGGAGCAGTGGTCACCCCAGACCGCCCCAGCGAGCACCGTCGAGACGGAAGCGTAGAGGATATGGTAGCCATCGGGGTTGTCCAGACCATTAGCCTGCAAGATGGCCCAGGAGAGCGGGATCGTGAGCGGGATAAGGATGCCCATTGTGCCCCAACTCGTGCCGGTGGCGAAGGCGGTCGCGGCGGCGACCACGAAGATCAGGGCCGGCACCACCGCCGGGGGCAGGCTTTCGCCGAGCACGGAGACCAGGTAGTCGCCCGTGTGCAAAACCTCCGTTACTGCCGCGAGCGCCCAAGCCAGGACCAGGATGACAAGGACGAACAGCATAGCCCGGAGCCCGACGTACCAGGCGTTCATCGTCTCGCTTAAAGAGAGCAGGCGTTGCCCGAGGGTGAGCGCGACCGCCGCCAACACGCCAAGCAACGAACCCCAAACTAGAGAGGCGAACGGGTCGGCGCTGCCGATTATGTCCTGGAGCGAATCTCCACTACCCGTTACGTACAACCCGACCATCGCGACCCCGACCAGCACCAGTATGGGGATGATGGCGTTGAAGGCCCGCTCGGGGGTTTCTTCGTCAGGGTCCAACTCGTTGCCCGCGGCGGCCGGATCGACGTCAGCGTCTTCGCGAAGGACCTTGCCCTCGCTGCGGCTGCGCACTTCGGCGGTATACATCGGGCCGAAGTCCCGTCCCGTAACGGCGACGGCGAAGACGAAGACGATGGCCAGGATCGGGTAGAACGCGTAGGGGATGGAGTTGAGGAAGATCGAGTACGCCGACTGGCCGAAGCCCTCGATGTTGCCCACGGCCTCGTCTATAAGGCCGACCTGGAAGCCGATCCAGGTAGATATGAGCGCGATGGTCGCCACCGGGGCGGCGGTCGAGTCCACTATGTACGCCAGCTTCTCCCGCGAGACTTTGAGCCGGTCGGTGATCGAGCGCATCGTGTTACCGACGACGAGCGTGTTGGCGTAGTCGTCGAAGAAGATGGCAACTCCGAGAATGCCGGTGGCCGTTTGACCCCGCTGAGGGGTGCTCGCGAAGCCAATGATCCTGTTGACTATACCCCTCATCCCGCCGTTTCGGGAGATGATGCCGACCATACCCCCGATCATTAGCGTAAAGACGATGATCGAGGCGTGCCCGGTACTCCCATCCGGCGGAGAGAGCGCCTCTATGACGTAGACGTTGAGCGTGTCGATCAACCCGTACCACAGCGCTCCCAGGCTCAGACCGTAACTCATCGCCGCCCCGATGTAGATACCGAGAAAGAGCGCCGGGACGACCTGGCGCGTGATCAGGGCAACCGCGATAGCCAGCAGCGGCGGCAGTATGGAGAACCATCCAGGGACGGAATTGGTGCTCTGCTCCGTCGCCGACTCGCCGTCCGCGACGACCGTCATTGAGACCTCGCCGGTCTCGTTCACCACGATGTCTTCTACCGTAGCCGTGCCATCCGAGAAGTTGACCGGGTACGTCTCCCCCGCCACCCGCAGCCGCACGTCGTCCGCAGGAGAACCGTTGACCTCGACGTCCACGCTGAACGGTATGCCGTCGAGGACGGTCTGTGGAGGCTCGACGATGGAATAAGAGGTGTTTTCCTGGGCGCCGGCGACACCGGCCACGAGCAACGAGCAGACCAAAAACGACAGCCCCCAGAGGGTCAACCTTCCGCCCACAGAGTACGCCTTCATCTTGTCCTCCTTGACAACCCCACGCATCATCGGCTACGAGCTACACTAGCAGATCGGCGGGGGTTCCGGCAACACCCTCGTCGCGCACACGCGAGGGTGTTTAGTTTTGGCGTCAACTGGAGGCCGTTTCAGCCGGCGCTTCCTCCTGTGCTCGATCTTTCTGTTCTTCCCCTCCGTCGCTCCCGTCTTCCACCTTCTCACCGAAGACAAAGAGCACGCCGACCAGGACTGCGGCTCCTATGGGCAGCATGATCCAGGGCGAGATCCGGAACCCCGCAGGGATAAGCCCGAGCAACAGGGCTGCGACGCCGACGACCAAGGCATAGGAGATCTGGGTTCGAACGTGGTCTATATGGTCCGAGCCCGCGGCCACGGAGGAGATGATGGTGGTGTCAGAGATCGGGGAGCAGTGGTCGCCCCACACACTGCCGGCCAAAACGGTCCCGATGGTGGCGTACATAATGTAGAAATTGTCAGGGTTGGCCATGTCGTTGTTCTGGAGAACGGTCCACACCAGCGGTACGGCCAGCGGCATTAGAATGCCCATCGTACCCCAGCTCGTCCCGACCGCGAAAGAGACCGCCGCAGCGATCACGAACAGGATCGCCGGAAGTACCGCCGGTGGCAGGGTGTCCCCGAGGATAGAGACCAGGTAGTTCGCCGTCTTCAGGTCTTCGGCGACGGCCCCGAGCGCCCACGCCAGGGTCAGAATGATCATGACGAACAATACGGATTTCAGGCCGCCGTACCAGGCGTCCATCGTTTCCTTGAGGCTCAGAATACGCTGTCCCACGGAGAGGACCACGGCCGCCAGCACGCCCAGAAGGCCGGCCCATAAGAGGACTTTGCCGGTTTGGGCGCTACCGATTATGTCGCGCAGCGTCTCACCGGTGCCGGTAACGTAGAGCCCGACCGCCACCGTACCGACCAGCACGCCTATCGGGATGACCGCGTTAAATGCCCGGCGGGGAGCGTCCTCTTTCATCTGGAGGTCGCCGCCGTCCTCGCCGGCGTTGGCGTCCACGTCGGCGCCGTCACGGAGAACCTTGCCCTCCCGGCTGGCGCGGCGTTCGGCTTTGAGCATCGGGGCAAAGTCGCGTCCGGTGGCGCCCACGGCCAGGACGAAGATGAGAGCCCAGATCGGGTAGAAGTTGTACGGGATGGACTGGAGGAAGATCGAGTGCGAGCCCTCGTCGAAGCTCGTGCTGCCCACAGAGGTCTCTATCAGGCCAAGCTGGAAGCCGATCCAGGTCGAGATCACCGCTATCGTCGCCAACGGCGCGGCGGTGGAGTCCACGATGTACGCCAGCTTCTCCCGCGAGATCTTGAGCCGGTCCGTTACCGGGCGCATCGTATTCCCGATAACGAGCGAGTTGGCGTAGGTGGAGAAGAAGATGGCGAAGCCAGGCCGCTGGTGGCGATCTGGCCCCGCCGCTGGTTACTCGCCAGCACGCTGAGCCTATCCGCTATCCCAAAGGCGCCGCCGTTTCGGTAGACGATTCCGATCAACCCACCCATCAGCAGCGTAAAGAGGATAATCGCCACGTGCCCCGTGTCCCCGTCCGGCGGCACGATAGCCTGGGCGATATAAACCTGGATGGTGTCCGGTAACCCGAACCAGACCGCCCCGAGAGAGCCCGTAGGTCATTACGGCCCCGATGTAGATGCCGAGTATGAGAGAGGGTATGACCTGCCGGGAAACCAGCGCTATCCCGATAGCTAGCAACGGCGGCAAGAGCGTCAGTCAGCCCCAGATCGCCCTCGCCGACGCTTCGGCGACGGTCTCGTCGCCCTGCGTAAGGCTCATGTCGAAGCTGCTCGTCTCTGGAACCTTGATGTCGCCAACCGAAGCTGTGTAATTCGTAACGGATTGGGCCTCGCCCGTCCCGGACTTGGAGCTGCTAAAGTCGCCGGGCTTCACCTCGTAATCCTGGCTCGCCACGGTGAGCGTGAGCGGCTGCTGCACTTTTGCCGTCGCCTTGATCTCCTGCGAGAACGGCACGTTCACTGGGACAGCCTTCGGGGGCTTGAAGGTGATCTGATCCACACCGCCAGGCCCTTCCTGGGCCTCAACAATGTCAGAGTATGATGGAGCCATCAGTACCGCAAGGAGCACAGTAAGCAACAGAGCAGTGACCACAGCAGCAGTCATAAAAAACGGTTTTCCTAATGCCCTTCCAAAAGCCCACCGTACCCTTCAAAGTGATCCCTCCGTTTGTTGTTAACGCCCTACTTCAAGAGAGCAATGCGTATCTTTCACATTTATCTCACTTAACCGAACGTTAACAGCGTTACGAAGTCCGCCGCAACCCTCCCGACGGCCAAAATTTTTTAGCCGTCCCGAGAAGCTTTATGCCCCGGTACGAGTAGGCTTCAACCAAACAGGAACAAGGGGTATTTTGGGTCGTCCTACCCTGCGGGTCCTATTTTCTCTTTCCCGACGTAGGGTGCCAGGGCTTCGGGTAGTAGCACGGAGCCGTCCTCTTGCTGGTAGATCTCCAGCAGCGCGATGAGCGCCCGGCTTATGGCAAGCGCGGTCCCATTGAGGGTGTGCAAGAGTTGCGGCCTGCCGCCCTCGGGCCGGTAGCGGATAGCGAGGCGTCGAGCCTGGTAGTCGGTGGTGTTAGAGGTGCTCGTGACCTCGCCGAAGTCGTTGCGGCCCGGCATCCAGGCCTCCAGGTCGTACTTGCGGTAGGCGGCCCCGCCGAGGTCACCGGTGCAGATGTCCACCACCCTATACGGCAGGCCGAGGCCCTGGAAAATCCTCTCCTCTATACCGACCATCTCCTCATGAATCTCCTCGGATTGTTCCGGCGTGGCGAACGCGAACATCTCGACCTTGGTGAACTGGTGGACCCGGTAGAGGCCGCGGCTCGCCCGGCCGTGGGCGCCGGCCTCCGTGCGGAAGCAGTGGGAGAGCCCGGCGTAGCGTAGAGGAAGCTCAGATTCGTCGACGATCTCGTCCGCCAGTTGTCCGGCGAGCGTTATCTCGGCGGTGGCGATCAGGGAAAGGTCCGTATTCTCGACGGAGTAGATCTGGGCCTCCGGCCCGCGCGGGATAAACCCGGTCCCGACCAGCGCCTCGTCCCGGGCCAGATCCGGCGTGATCGTCGGCTCGTAGCCCCGCTCCATAATTACGTCCATCGCATACCGTATGAGCCCCAGTTCCAGCAGCACCGCGTCCCCGCGCAGGAAGTAGAATTTGCTGCCGGTAGTCTTCGCCCCGGCGTCGAAGTCTATGATGCCGAGGTTTTCTCCGATCTCGACGTGGTCCCTGGGCTCGAAAGAGAACTCGGGGAACGCTCCCGAGCGCCGGATCTCGACGTTCTCCGAGTCGTCCTTGCCAATGGGCGAGTCCGGATGGGTCATGTTGGGGATGTTTAACTGTTCTTCTTTGAGCCGGGCCTCGACCTCGTAGAGTTCGGCGTCGCGCTGCGGGATCTGGGCCTTCACGCTCTTGGACTCCTCGATCAGGCGCGCGCGCCGTTCCGGCTCGCTCTGCGGTATCTCTTTGGAGAGCACGTTCTGGCGCTGGCGTAGCTCGTTCAGCTCCCCTATAAGCCGCGACCGTCGGTCGGCCAGCTCCACAACGAGGTCAACATCGGCCTCCACGCCGCGGTTTTTGCAGTTCTCCTTGACGGCTTCGACGTTGTCGCGGATGAATTTGAGATCCAGCACAGAGGGCCTCCCCACGGTCGGCAGCTATTCAGCTTGTCAGTCTATTTCAGTCAGCCAACTACGGCTGGCGGTGTGCCTATCCTATCCATCGTTCGGCGACTCTGCCAGCTCTTTTAACGCCCGCTCTTCTTCTTTTATTCGTGCGGAGAGCAACACAGCGTTCAGGGCCGAGCACATCAGCGCGGTAAGATGGGCGCCGAAGATTAGGGGAAACGTTAGTATTTCCACGATGACCACCAGGTAATTCGGGTGTGAGAGGTATTTGTACGGTCCTTTGTTCACCAGCTTCTCGCCGGGAACTACGAGTATCCTCGTGTTCCAGTGTTCGCCTAAAGCGTGGATTGCCCAGTACCGCAGCGGCTGAACCGCGAGAAACGAGACTAGCGGCAGGCGACGGAGCCGGGTCTTTCGCGCCGATCCCTCTAACAGAGTGAAGGCCAGCCACAGGGCGTGCAGGCCGACCATCAGCGGGTAGTGTTCCCGGCCTCGTTCTACGGCGCCCCTCGACCGCAGCCGGCGCTCGTTGCGTCGGGAGAGCCGAAGCTCCAGGAGCCGCTGGGTGGAGATGAGGGCCACCCCGATCAGTAGTTTCTTCAGCATCGGAAAAAGACGTGCTCCGCCGAGAAGCCGGGACCCATCGCGGAGATCAGGCCGAGGTCTCCCCTTTCGTACTCCCCTCCCTCGATGAACCGCTGCAAGATAAACAGCACCGTGGCCGCCGACATGTTGCCGTAGTCCCGCAACACGCCGCGGGAGAGGCTCAGGCTGCCGGGCTCGATGTCGAGGGCCACCTCCAGGGCATCCAGGACCTTCGCCCCGCCGGGGTGCAGCACGAAGTGTTCGAGGTCTCCGGGGTCGAGGCCCAGGTAATCACAGGAATCGTAGAGGCTGTCGCGGAAGTAATTCTGCACGATCACCGGGACGCTGCGGGAAAGGATCACGTTAAAGCCCGTCTCGGTGAACTTCCAGCCCATGACGTCCTCGGTTCCGGGCCAGGTGATGCAGTCTTCACCTACTAGCTCCGGCCCGTCGCCGTCGGCGCCAATTACTACGGCGGCGGCGCCGTCGGCGAAGAGGCTCGTGGAGATCATGTTCGCCTTCGAGGTGTCGCCGCGCTGGAACGTGAGCCCGCACAACTCTGTCGCTATCAGCAAAACCGGCCGCCCCGGATGGCCCCGGGACCAGTCGGCGGCGCGGGCGAGTCCCCCCGCCCCGGCGGCGCAGCCGTGCCCGAAGAGCGCCTCGCGCCGCGTGTGGCGCTCGGGAATGCCAAGCTCGAAGATGAGCTTCGAGTCGAGAGAAGGTGTGGCGAGCCCGGTCGTGGAAACGAAGAAGAGCGCCCCGATCTCCGCAGCCTCTACCCCGGCTTTGTCCAGCGCCCGCCGCGCGGCCTTCTCGGAGAGCCGCAGCGCGTTCTCCAGATACAGGTCGTTCTTCTCCGCGAAGGTGTGGTCCTCACCGAACCACTCCTTCGGCACGCAGAAGTGACGGTTCTCTATGTCCACGTTGTCGAAGACCGGGAGCAGGCGATCTATGTCCTGGTGTGCTTCGCCGAACATGTCGCGGGCGAAGTCCTTGACCTCCCCCTGCCCGATACGGTGCGCCGGCACGGCGGTGGCGACGGAGAGTATTTTGGGGTTGCCGCTCAACGCTCTACCGGATGGCTTTCTCTCCCGTCCGCTACAGCGTTGCTGAAGCCTTCTACGGCGTCCGGTTCCGGCGTGGCGCAGGAGTTGCGGAAGACATACTGGGAGAGGCGTTTGCGCTGGCGGCTCGACCAGTCTATCGTCGGGCGGCGCTTATCTTCCGGCAGGTATCCGAGCCGGTACATCGCCATCAGCTCCAGATCGTCGGGGACTTTAAGGAGTCGCTGGACCTCCTGCCAGCGTTCCGGGACCTCCATCGGGAAGGAGATGAACTGTATACCCATGCCGAGCTCCACGGTGGTCAGCCAGATGTTCTCTATCGCGGCCCCCATACCAAACACCGAGTAGAAGCCGGAGAGCTCGCCCGGAATATACTCGGTCTTATCCAGGAGCACCGCCAGGATCAGGGGAGCGCCAGCGACCAGCTTGCGGTTGTCCTCGCCGAGGGTCTGAGGCACCTTCAGGTGGTTCATCAGCGTCTTGGCGCGCTCGGAGAAGACCTGCCGGGTAAAAGGTTTCAACAGTTTGGGGAGCTGGTCGAAGTAGATGCCGTCGCGCCGCTCCTCCATCTCCTTCTCAGAGAACCGGAAGTACTTCCGGTAGCGCTTGAAGAACTGCCCCCGCTCGAAGACGTGCGTCATGCTCTCGCCGCTGATGCGTGCGATCTCCTCTATCTTATCCCGGTCGTCGATGATCACGAACCGCCAGGGCTGGCTGTTGAAGTGTGACGGGGCCATGCCGGCGACTTCGACCAGCAGACGCTGATGCTCCGGCTTTACAGGGTCCGGCAGGAGAGGACCGTTCGTGGTCTTGCGCCGTCTCACCACTTCCAGAAATTCCAAAGGTTAGCCTCCTATAACGTCCATACGAATCCCGCTGCGTAAAAGATCAGGGCCACTCCCGCGAGCCCCGCGTGCCCCGGCGTCCCGGCCCGTACCCGAGGCAAGACCACGAACAAGAGCAGCACCGGCAACAACGCCCACCGGTACGGAGCACCCTGCCAGAACCCGTAACCTACCGCGAGGGCCGCCGACAGGAAAACCGCAAAAAAGAGCGCGTGGTGCAGCCACCGGAAAGGCTTCGTATCCACTACGCCGAACTGAACCAGGACGCCAAGCGCGAAGTTCACCAGGAACAGGGCCGCGGCAGTGTAGAAGATCACGGTTCGCTACTCCAGACCATGTCGTAGAGGTTAGCATAGGCGTTTACCCGCCAACGTGTGCAAGCCTACCGTCCGACACAGTCCAAGTACTGTAGCAAACTAAGACATAAGCCCTATCATATATAGGCGCTATGAGCCGTGCAGGTGCCCGCTCCGGGGTCTTCCGAGGTGTTCGGGGAAGCGGTTTGGGGGTGGCGGGCGTTGCACCAAAATTCGCTCTAAACGGGTAATTTTGGTTCAAGCGGGATTTCTGAACCAAAATTCGCCTCAATCCCTAGTTCATGTATCGCTAGCACCAGCACGCAAATGTTGTGGCAAAGCACCTTGCACAGAGCTTCATTGATCGGGCCGGTATCGCTCTTGGACCGCAAAGAGTCTCCAAAGAGTCTCCGAACTTAGCCTTTATCATGGAGTAGGCGGATTCAACGTTAGAGCGCATATAGTAGTGCTC
Source organism: Actinomycetota bacterium (assembly GCA_030777225.1). Lineage (GTDB taxonomy): Bacteria > Actinomycetota > Rubrobacteria > Rubrobacterales > Rubrobacteraceae > SIRX01. Next base: position 452 of record JALYGE010000077.1, on the reverse strand, counting down.
CATGAAGGTTAGTCGGTTGTACATGAAGTAGTGGTACATCTGCGCCCATATCGGCTCCTCTTTTTCTGTCGGCTCTACGGTGTTCGACTCGAAGGGAACAAACGGCGTCCCGCCGCTCTGTTCTACGGCCTTGAAGTTCTTGCGGGACATATACGCTTTATCCGCCAGCACGTCACCAAGCTCAAAGTGTTGGGCCGTTGTTTCCAGAAGCGGGACAAAGTAGTTAGTATCGTGGGCGGTCCAGCCGCTAACGTCCACGCTGGTAACTATCTTGGTGTTGGTGCCGCCTCAGGCGGCGATGGAAGGACGAAGGTGCAAGACCCACCACGCCGGGGAACAGATGTGAGAAGAAGCGTTGGGCGTCTCTAAGGAAGGACCGCTCGCTCTCGATGCCCCGAAGCTGTTGGAAGAGCGCAAGGGTGAGGATCTCCGAGTCGGAGAGCTTCTTGAGC
>JALYGE010000076.1 GCA_030777225.1 Actinomycetota bacterium | reverse complement strand
CGCGGACCTGCAACGTTCGCGGGAGCGGCTGGTGACGACCCGGGAAGAGGAGCGGCGGGGGCTGCGCCGGGACCTGCACGACGGCGTCGGTCCGCAGCTCGCCGCGCTCATGCTCCGGCTGGAGACCGCCCGTAACCGGCTGGCCCACGACCCGGAGACGAGGGATCTGCTCGCGGACCTGTCGCAGCGCGCCCGGAACGCCGTCGCCGACATCCGCCGCTCCGTCTATGCCCTCCGTCCGCCCGCGCTGGACGAGCTGGGCCTCGTCTCCGCCCTCCGCGAGACGGCGGCGCAGTACGGCCACAGCGGATTGAGCATCTCGGTGGACGCCCCGGAGAGCCTGCCGCTTCTGCCCGCCGCCGTGGAAGTCGCCGCCTACAGGATCGCTCAGGAGGCCGCGACCAACGTCGCCCGGCACGCTGGCGCCCGCAACTGCGTGGTCCGCATCTCGCTCGATGGGGAGGCGGAGGTCATGCGGTTAGAGGTTGTGGACGATGGGCGCGGGATCAGGCAGGGTAGCGGCGTGGGCGTGGGGCTCGCCTCGATGCGCGAGCGGGCCGAGGAGCTCGGCGGCACGCTCGCGGTCGAGGTACCGCCAGGTGGCGGCACGCGGGTTCTCGCGTACCTGCCCTGCCATATCACAGAGAACACACGTTACCCCGAGGAGTGAACATGGCCCCAATCCGCATTCTCATCGCCGACGACCACCCAATCTTCCGGGACGGGATGCGTGGGTTCCTGGACTCTGTGGAGGACACCGAGGTGGTGGGAGAGGCGAGCAGCGGGGAAGAGGCTGTGGAACTGGCGGAGAAGCTGCAGCCGGACGTGATCCTGATGGACGTAAAGATGCCGGGGATGAACGGCATAGAGGCCACGCGCGAGACCCTGCACGCCAGCCCGCACATCGGCGTCCTCGTCGTCACCATGTTTCAAGACGACGACTCCGTCTTCGCCGCCATGCGCGCCGGAGCCCGAGGATACCTGCTTAAGGACGCGAGCGGCGAGGAGGTGCTGGGCGCCATCCGGGCCGTCACGGGCGGCGGGGCCATCTTCAGCCCCGGTGTCGCCCCACGTCTCATCGAGTTCTTCTCCGCCCCCAAACCGGCCGCGCCGCCGCGGGCCTTCCCCGAGCTTACCGGGCGGGAAGAGGAAATACTGAACTACGTCTCCCGCGGAAAGAGCAACCAGGAGATTGCGGAGAGCCTCTATCTCAGCCTCAAGACCGTGCAGAATCACGTCTCCAACATCTTCACCAAGCTCCAGGTTGCTGACCGCGCCCAGGCCGTGATCCGGGCGCGTGAAGCAGGGTTGTGAAGCCCGGAAAAGTAAGAGCGGGGTCCGGCCGGACCCCGCTCCTCTGACCTGGGTTTCGGTAAGCGCTAAGCGCCCGACCGTTCGGAGAGCCACTCGTCGAGCTTGGGCCACAGACCCTGCTTGGCGCCGCGGCCGGTCATGAGACCGACGTGGCCGGCGTCGAGGACGAAGAACTCTTTGTCCTCGCTGGAGACGAGGTCCATCGTGGCCTCGGCCTGAGGCAGGGTGCAGATGTGGTCCTTCTTGGCGGCGACGTTGAGGAGCGGCATGTCTATGTTGGAGAGGTCTATGCGGCGGCCGCGGAGCACGAACTCACCTTTGATGAGCTTGTTGTCACGGTAGAAGTCTTTGATCCACTGTTTGAACGCCTCACCAGGGAACGGAGGACCGTCGTTGACCCACTTGTTCATGGCGAGCCAGGTCTCCATCGGCTTCTCGTCGAAGATGCGCTCCCACATGCTGACGTAGGTGCCGACGTAGTTGGTGACGGGCTTTAGCATCCGGTTTCCGGTATCCACCATCTCGCCGGGGATGTTGCCGAAGGCGTCGGCCAGCACGTCCACGTCGAGGTACTTGTCGTCGGTGAAGAGGTTGTAGAGCCCGATCTCCTCCCGCGGGAAGGCCACCGGGGTGGTCATGAGAACGAGGTTCTTGAGCTGCTCGGGGAACAGCGAGGCGTACATGGCGCTCATCGTGCCGCCCATGCAGTAACCGAACAGGGTGAGCTGCTCGGCCCCGGAGTGCTTCAGGACCTTGCGAACGGCCCGCGGCATGTACTCCAGCACGTAATCCTCGAAGGTCAGGTCCTTGTCTTCGGGACCCGGGGTGCCCCAGTCGATCATGTAAACGTCGTGGCCCTCGTTGGTGAGGTACTCGATGAGGCTGTTGCCGGGGATTAGGTCCAGGACGTACGACCTGTTTATGAGGGCGTAGACGATCAAAATCGGGGTCGAATACTTCTTCTCGACGCCCGGCTGGTAGCGATACAGCTTGGCCTTATTCTTGGTCCAGACAGTCTCTTTGGGGGTCAGACCCGTCTCGGCCCGGGCTCCCTCGGTGACGATCCTCAAGCCCTGCTGGTACTTATCCAGGAAGCTCTCGACTTCCTTCGGCATGACGCTGGTGTTCTTCTCCGTCATCTAGCTGTCCCCTTTCTCGCGCACGTCGCCGACCGTGATCTGGCCGTCAGCGCCCGTGCCTTCTACCGTCGCGAGATCCACACCCAACTCCTGGGCCTTGCGCCGCGCCGCGTCGGTAGCTTTTATCTCTTCCGGCTCCTCCTGCGACTGCTCGGCCTGCTGAGGCTCCGGCTCTTCTATTGCGGACGCATCTCCGCTGCCGTTGGTCGAGATACCTTCGACGACGGTGAGCAACTGGTCCAGCTTGCCCTCGACCCGATCAATGCGCTGCTCCAGGTTTTCTATACGGTCCAGACGCTTCTCCAGCGCCCCGATGCTCTCCGCGGTGGCCGGCTCCTGGTAACCGTACTCGAACTCTTCGAAGGTCTCTTCCAGGCGATCCACCTTATCCTCCAGCGCCACGACGAGGCCCGCCACGCGGGTGACGTCCGAGCGGGTCGGCATCTGCAGGTTCTGGAGGTGCTCCTCGGAGTTGCGGCTGAAGATCTTGTACAGGCTCGCGTAGTTCTGCATGAAGCGGCTGGAGACGTCGAGGAACTCCTCACGCTCGATGACGTCCTGAACGAACTCGGAGACCGGGCCGCTGGTGGCGTTGTACCACTGCACCGCGAGCTCCAGCGGATCGTTGGGGATGCTCTGCACCTGCATCAGGTTCTGCCGCGTCTGATCCATCATCTGCATCCAGCGCGGGGTCATGCTCATCATCTCCGTGCCGATGCCCGCGGCCTTCTGCCAGCCCTCCAGGGTCGCTTCGACCCACTTGCCCCACACCTCTTGCGGGTTCGTGGTAACCGGGCTCTCCTGACCGTTCGTCCCGGCGGCACCTAGCATACGATCCCGCATCTGGCCCATGTTCTCGAACCACTGCCGGTAGAGCCCGTAAGGGTCCATGTAGCTCTCCTGGGCGCCCTGCATTACCTCCGACCACATCTTGGAACCCGTCTCATACCACTGGGCCCAGAGCTCGGTCGGGTCCATCCCCGCGCCGATCCTGCTCTCTTCCGTCAACCCGAAAACCTCCTTCTAATACATCCAAACTTACACTAAATCAGATCCATCACACAGCTACTAGAAAACCTCCCTAGAGACTATGCAAGCTAGTCTACAGTACATTATATCAGCAAAAAGGACCTATGTGTCGTTAGCATATACTGGATACACGCTCTCCGGGGGCGTCGCCTTCACCGTCTTGCGGCGGGAGCGGGCTCCGGGCACAATACTGTTTCGGGGTAGGGAAGGACATCTGAGAGGAGCGCCGATATGCGGGGTAGCAATGGTTCGGGACGGGAGACGATCTTCACTATGGAGGCTACGCCGCTCAAGTATGGCGAGGGGGCTTCCGAGGAGGTCGGCTGGGAGCTGAAGCAGATGGACGTCGGGCGGGTGATGCTCGTGACCGACCCCGGCGTCGTGAAGGCGGGCATAGCGGGCCGTATCCGGGAGCTCATAGAGGCCGAGGGGATCGAGGTGGAAGTCTGGGACCGGGCCCGCGTCGAGCCCACGGCGGATTCGCTGCAGGAGGCGGCGGACTTCGCGGTCGAGGGTGAGTTCGACGGTTTCGTGGCGGTCGGGGGCGGGACCAGCATAGACACCGCGAAGGTGAGCGACCTCATAGCGACGCACGGCGGGGAGATCATGGACTACGTCAACCCGCCTATAGGAGACGGCAAAAAGCCGCCCAGCCCGCTGAAGCCGCTTCTTGCGGTGCCCACCACGGCTGGAACCGGGGCGGAGGCGACGACCGTGGCGATCCTGGACATCCCCGAACAACAGGTAAAGACGGGCATCTCCCACGGATACCTGCGGCCCCACCGGGGGGTGGTGGACCCGCTCCTGACGATGAGCCTGCCGTCGGAGGTCACCTCCTCTTGCGGCCTCGACGTGGTCTGCCACGCTGCGGAGTCGTACCTCTCCAAGCCCTACGACGAGCGCGAAAAACCTAATAGTCCCGACGACCGGCCGCCATACCAGGGGGCCAACCCCATAGCGGACATGTGGAGCGCGAAGGCGCTGGAATACGGCGGCAAGTACCTCCGGCGGGCCGTAAAAGATGGGGAGGACGTGGAGGCGCGGGGCGCGATGATGCTCGGGGCTTCTCTGGCGGGGGTGGGGTTCGGCTCCGCGGGGGTCCACATCCCGCACGCCTGCGCCTACCCGATAGCCGGTCTCAAGCACGAATACCAGCCGCCGGGGTATCCGACGGATCACGGCTTCGTGCCACACGGGTGGTCCGTGATCGTGACCGCCCCCGCGGCTTTCCGCTTCACCTACGAGGCCCAGCCGGAACGCCACCGGCAGGTCGCGGAGTTGCTCGCGGGAGAGAGCATAGAAAGCGCCGACGAGAACACGCTACCGGAGATCATCATTCAGCTCATGAAGGACGTAGGCGCCCCCAGTGGTGTACGGGAACTCGGTTACGACGAGAACGAGATCGACGACCTCGTAGAGGGCGCGATGAAGCAGCAGCGGTTGCTCGTGGGGGCTCCCAAAGAGGTAACGGAGGGCGACCTGGCGAACATCATCCGTGAATCAATGGAGAATTGGTAGAAGAGTCCGTCAGTCGACCAGTCGTTCAGTCATCTTCCTAATTCAGCATCCCAGGGGCAACGTACTCTACGACGGTGGCAACGCCCTGGAGGTCGCCGGAGACCGGGACCCCTACGAGTATCGGGGAGCGGTGACGGACGCCTACCTGCTGGTCATGGACGATGAAGACTTCGTCGTAAACCAGTTAGAACGCCTGGACGTAGACCCGGCTTCGGTCCGCTACGTCGTTCAATCTCACCTGCACCTCGACCACTCTGGGGCCATCGGTCACTTTCCCAACACCGAGTACGTCGTGCAGCGCCGGGAGCTCCAGTATGCCTACACACCGGACTGGTTCCAGAAACCGGCCTACATCCGCCCGGACTTCGACAAGGACGTGCGCAGGCACTTTTTGGACGGCCCGCGCGACGACGGCTACGACCTCTTCGGCGACACTATAAGGCGCTCTTCACGCCCGGCCACGCCCCGGGGCACACCTCCCTCGTAGTAGATCTGCCCGACGACGGACCGATGATGCTGACCGCCGACGCACCGATACCGCTAGAGGCCCCAGCCACCACCGCGACTCGGCCCTGCAAAGGTTGATAGCCCATACCGAGCACCTTAACAAATTTGGTAGAGGGTGCTGGAAGACGTTTTGCTGTACCGTCAGCTCACTTCTTTTCATTTTCGAGAGTTCTAACCCGCTGCTACCCCATACCGCGGCCGGTCACAGACCCACGGTGTTTACGCCGTCTAGAGTAAAACAAACGCTTCCCGGATGAACTTCTAGTCGAGCTGAACCGGCGCGGCTCTCAGCTGCACGACGTCTACCGCGTTTCAATCCCGTCTCCGGTATCCGACTTATTCCCACCTAGTATAGCCTTATTTGTGCCACTTTCTCACCTACCTCAACAGCTCACATGCAGCTTTTGAAATGCACTCCAAGACAAGCACAGAAGAGCAATTCGGGGTTTCTTGTAGGTTGGAAGGATGATAAAGGCTAGGCGCCTAGTCAACATTGGTTGCGTCCGCTTCTTTAAGAAAAGGGCGAGACACTTCAGGGGCGTGCCCCCGCTTGTAGACCATAATAGTGCGTTTGAACGTTATGACCACCGTGCCCTCCTGGTTGTAGCCGGTGGTCTTCACGGTGACGATGCCGACGTTCTCCCGCGACTTCGACTCCTGCTTCTCCAGCACCTCAGACTGGGAGTAGATGGTGTCGCCCTCAAACACCGGGGCCGGGAGCCGCACCTCATCCCATCCCAGGTTAGCGAAGACGTTCTGGGAGACGTCGGTCACGCTTTGTCCCGTGATCCTCTCCTACATCGCTGAACACCTCCTCGGTCTCCCGAGGTCCTTCTAAAGTGGCGGGCGAACTCCCCCTCGAAGGTATGATGGTAGTCTCGCTGGAACAGGCCGTGGCCGCGCCGTTCGCGACCCGCCAACTCGCGGATCTCGGCGCGAGGGTCATAAAGATAGAGCGCCCGGAAGTGGGAGATTTCGCCCGCGGCTACGACGAGACCGTGAAGGGCCTCGCGAGTCACTTCGTCTGGCTCAACCGCTCCAAGGAATCCCTTACCCTCGATCTGAAGAAAGACGCCGGTAAGGAGGTGCTGCGGCGTCTTCTGGACCAGGCCGACGTCTTCGTCCAGAATCTGGCCCCCGGGGCCTCCGGACGTTTGGGTTTCGGAGCTAGTGAGCTAAGGGAACAGCATCCCCGGCTGGTCTATTGCAGCGTCTCGGGCTATGGGGAGGACGGGCCTTACACAAAGAAGAAAGCCTACGACCTCCTCGTGCAGTGTGAGGCGGGGCTCGTCTCGATCACCGGCACGGAAGACACTCCCTCGAAGGT
>JALYGE010000075.1 GCA_030777225.1 Actinomycetota bacterium | reverse complement strand
CTTATAACCTTCTTGCTACTGCTCGGCTTTGACGACCTCTTTCGGCTGGGAGACCAGGATGTCCACGATGGACTCGTCCTCGGAGACGTCCTCGGCGGAGGTATCGTTGGCCTCGATAGTCACCTTTGATCCGGTGGGGATCTCGCCTCGCAGGATCATCTCGCTCATCGGGTCCTCGATCATGCGCTGGAGCACCCGCCTCAAGGGCCTCGCTCCGTACGCCGGGTCGTAGCCCGCGTCGGAGAGCTTGTCGAGGGCAGCCGTGGTGAACTCGACGGTGACGTCGCGCTCGGCCATCTGCTGCCGCAGGCGCTTGACCTGGATCTCGATGATGTGGCGCATGTCCTCACGCTCCAGCTTGTGGAAGACGATGGTCTCGTCGATCCGGTTGAGGAGCTCGGGGCGGAAGATCTTGCGCAGCTCGCCCTGCACCCGGGCCTTCATCTCCTTGTAGGAGAGACCCTCCTCGTCCGTGCCGAAGCCGAGCGACTTGGTCTTGTTGATCGTCTGGGCGCCGACGTTGGATGTCATAATCAGGATCACGTTCTTGAAGTTGACCTGCCGGCCCTGGGCATCCGTGAGCTGTCCGTCCTCCAGGATCTGGAGCAGGATGTTGAACACGTCCGGGTGGGCCTTCTCGATCTCGTCGAAGAGCACCACGCTGTAGGGCTTGCGCCGCACCTGCTCGGTGAGCTGTCCGCCCTCGTCGTAGCCGACGTAGCCCGGAGGCGAGCCGACCAGCCGCGAAACCGTGTGCCGCTCCATGTACTCGGACATGTCGAGCCGGATCATTGACTCCTGGTCCCCGAAGAGGTACTCGGCGAGTGTCCGGGCAAGCTCGGTCTTACCGACGCCCGTGGGCCCGAGGAAGACGAACGAACCGCTAGGGCGGTGCGGGTCCTGGATGCCGGCGGAAGTCCGTCGGATGGACCGGGAGACGGCCTTTATGGCCTGGTCCTGACCGACGACGCGGCCGTGCAGCGACTCCTCCATCTTCAAGAGCCGCTCGGACTCCTCCTCAGTCATCTTCCTGACCGGGATGCCGGTCCACATGGAGACGATCTCGGCGATCTCGTTCTCCCCGATGGAGGCTCTTTCCTCGCCGCTGCCCTCGCGCCAGCTCTCTTCAAGCTCCCGCCGTTGCAGGGCGAGTTGTTTCTCGTTGTCCCGCAGACGGGCGGCCTTCTCGAACTCCTGGCCGTCGATGGCGGCTTCTTTCTCCGCCCGCACCTCGGCGAGCTCGTCGTCCACCTCCTTGAAGTACGGCGGCGAGGACATCGTCTTTATCCTCATCTTGGAGGCGGCCTCGTCAACGAGGTCTATAGCCTTGTCCGGCAGGAAGCGGTCCGCGATGTAGCGGTGCCCCAGTTCCGAGGCGGCGCGCAGGGCTTCGTCGGTGATCTCCAGGTTGTGGTGCGCCTCGTACTTGTCCCGCAAACCCTTGAGGATAAGCTCCGTCTCCTCGACGGACGGCTCGCCGACCTGGATGGTCTGGAAGCGGCGTTCCAGGGCCTTGTCCTTCTCGACGTACTTCCGGTACTCGTCTATCGTGGTCGCGCCGATGACCTGGATCTCCCCGCGCGCGAGGGCCGGCTTAAGGATGGAGGCGGCGTCTATCGCGCCCTCGGCGGCCCCGGCCCCGACGAGGTTGTGGATCTCGTCGATGAACAGGATGATGTCGCCGTGGTCGGTGATCTCCTTCATGATCTTCTTGAGGCGTTCCTCGAACTCGCCCCGGTACTTGGAGCCCGCAACCAAAGCGCCGAGGTCCAGCGTGTAGACCTCCTTGCCGGCGAGCAACTCGGGAACCCGGTTCTCGGCGATCTCCTCCGCCAGACCCTCGACGATGGCCGTCTTTCCGACGCCCGGCTCCCCGATGATGACCGGATTGTTCTTGGTGCGCCGCACGAGGATCTGCATAATCCTCTCTATCTCCTCGCTGCGCCCGATAACCGGGTCGAGGTTGTCGTCCTCGGCGTAAGCCGTGAGGTTCCGCCCGTACTGGTCGAGCTGGCGGGTCTTGGGCCGCTTGGCCTCGCCCCCACCACTGCGGGACTGACCTCCCTCGCCGCCGCCCCGGCCCCGGCCGGAGCGCCCGCCGCCGAGCATCCGCACGACCTCCCGGCGGACCTTGTCCGGGTCCACGTCCAGGTTGGAGAGAACCCTTGCGGCAACCCCCTCGGACTCACGGACGAGCCCGAGCAGGATGTGCTCGGTCCCTATGTAGTTGTGCCCGAGCTGCAGCGCCTCTCTGAGCGCCAGCTCTAACACTTTCTTGGAGCGCGGGGTAAACGGTGCCTGGCCACCGCTCCCTTCCTCGCCGTAGCCGACGATGCTCTCGACCTGCTCGCGCACCTCGTCGAGGGTGACGTTGAGCGAGGCCAGGGCGCGGGCTGCGACGCCCTCGTCTTCACGCAGGAGCCCGAGCAGGAGATGCTCGGTTCCTATGTAGTTGTGGTTGAAGTGGCGAGCCTCTTCCTGGGCGAGAACCACCACCTTACGGGCCCGTTCGGTAAAACGTTCGAACATTTGCTAAAGCCTCCCCTGCTTCGAGGGTCCTTCATGACGTTGGGGGACAGTGGCTGTACTTATTATACGACTCTTAGATAGTGATGGATTATACATTCCGGGTCCTGCTTCCTGAAATAGGTCGTGTCTCTGGCGCCTGCCTAGAGTATACAAAGGTTTTGCCCGAATGGGTTTCGGCGAAGCGCTTTACGCTCTGAGCGCTAAGCCGCCGTTTCAGGCATCGACGCTCTGTTTCTCTGGGCTGCAGTTTTTATTTTATACCCGCTGCAACGTAGCGGGGTGTTCTGCCTCACACTCCGGCAAACCGGCTGCGGACCATATCGGTCGGGAGCCCCGCGATGAACGGGCCGGCTTTGGGGCCGTGCTTTGCGCCCAGCAAGACCGCGTAGATCGCCGCGAACGCCTTGCGAGGCTTTACCTCACACTCGATAGCCGTGGAGTAGAGCAGGTCCTGCACCTCGTCTCCGTCGAGCGCGGGGTCCAGCTTCTCGCCAATTGCGCGGAGGTACACGCGCTGTCCTTCGTCCAGGTTGCCGGCCGCCTCTTTTGCCTCTTCCGGTTCGAGAATGCGTAGCCGCAACGACTCCGGCGCCCACTCTTCGGCCCAGTTGCGGGCGTGGCGCAGGTGCTGGGGCAGGTCGGGGTCGCCGGCGGCCTCTTTGTAGTCGCCCCGGCGGAGCATCTCGGCGGCGGTGTCGGGGTCTCCGGAGGTCTGGGCGACGGTTACCAGGTGGTTGAAGGGCACGGGCTCATCCCAGACGGAGGAGAAGTATTCGTTCATGAAACGGGGGAAGCCCTCGGTGAGGTCCAGGTCCAGGGCGCGGCCCGGGTCCCGGCCGAGGACCAGAGAGCGCAGGGCGTCGGGCGGCATTATCCGGAGCAGGTCCTGGGGCAATAGCACGATGCCTCTGGAGCTGCTCATCGCCCCTTTGCCCTTTATGTTTATCCACTCGTACTCGTACCGGCCCGGTACAGGATAGTCGAAGACCTCCCGGGCCATCCGGTCCGCCGTGTCCGTCGAGCCGCCCCGGCTCGTGTGATCCTTGCCGAACGGCTCGAACGTAACCCCCAGCGCCTTCCACCGGGCGGCGAGCTCCACCCGCCAGCCGAGCTTGCCCTCGCCCCTGGAATAGTCTGCCATGCCCTCGTTGCCGGTCCGGTCCACAAAAACGACCTCGTTCTCATCCGGCAGGTGCTCCAGCACCCGGTTCCCGCTCAGGTCGCCCGACTCCGCCCGAGGAAGGTACGGAGACCAGGATTCGGGCATCTCCCTTCCGCTGACCTCCTGAAAAATCTTTCGCAGTTCCGCGGTGCGCTCTATGGCTTCGCACGTTACCTCCGTATACACGCCGTTCTCGTAGACCTCGTGAGACCGGTGCACCTCGACGTCCATATCCATCGCGCGCAGCGCCTCCTCGAACGGGTCGAGGAAGTGTTCGGCGTAAGAGACGTGACAGCCTTCGGGGTCCGGCACGCGGGAGAGACTGTGTCCCAGGTACTCCTCGAAGCTCTCCGGGATGCCGGGGGCGATCTTCCGCAGAGGGTCTATGGTGTCGGCGTGGAAGATAAAGCGGACATCGTTTCCGCGCTCTCTCAGGGCGCGGGCGACGGCCTCGGCGACCAGCACCTCGCGGAAGTTGCCGACGTGGATGTTACCGGAGGCGCTGATGCCGCTCACGACCACGTGCGGGCCTTCGCCCAGGCCGGCGGCGACCTTTCTCGCCCATTCGGGTACGTGGATGCGGGAGGTGTGCGTGGCGCTCATTCAGATACTCCACATCAGGTTGGTTTGGGTCGTCAGGCCCGTTTTAGCTGGCGGCCTCGACGTTGACGATCTCGTACTCCGTCGCGCCGCGCGGCGTGGAGACCGTGACCTTCTCTCCGACGCGGCGCTTGAGGACCGCGCGGCCCACGGGCGAGGAGTGAGAGAGCTTGCCGCTCTGCGGGTCGGACTCGTTGGCGCCGACGATCTGGAAGGTCCGCTCTTCGCCTTTGTCTATGAGCCGCAAGGTTACGCGGGTGCCAAGATCAACGGAGTCGGCGGCCGCCTCTGAAGGGTCGACGACCTTCGCGCTGCGGAGCCGGCGCTGGACCTCGCTGATGCGCCGCTCCAGCAGGTACTGCTCGTTCTTGGCGTCGTCGTACTCGGAGTTCTCCGAGATGTCGCCGAACTCCCGGGCCTGCCGGATGCGGTCAGCGACCTCGCGGCGGCGGGTCTCGGTGAGGTGTTCTAATTCCGTCTGAAGCTTTTCGAGCCCTTCCGGGGTGATCAGCTCCTGATTCTTCTCCGTCATAAGAGCGGTGAGTATACGTTCGGCGTCCCAGGGTGTCAACGAAGATTTCCGGCTTTTTTCTAGGCTTTTGTCCTAACCCTCCGCGTTCATCGCGTAGAGTACGCGCAGGCCCTTGAGGGTCAGGTCGGCGTCGAGCTTCTCTATCTCCCGGCAGTGGCGCACGATAGCGGAGGCCGGTCCGCCGGTCGCGATCACGCGCGGACTCCCGGAGGCGCTTTCCGCCAGCTCTTCTTTGAAGCGCCGGATCAGGGCGTCCACGGCGCCCGCGTACCCGTATATGAAGCCACTACGGATAGAGTCCGGGGTGTTGGTAGCTATGGCGCAGGTCTCCTTTTCTTCGAGGTCCACGCTGGAGAGCTTTGCGGCGTGGGCGACCAGAGCGTCCAGCGAGACGTAGACGCCCGGCATGATCGCACCCCCCCGGTAAGCTCCGTCCCCATCCACGGCGCAGACCGTGGTAGCGGTCCCAAAGTCCACGATGATCGCCGGCGAGCCGTAGAGCTCTTTGGCCGCGACGGAGTTGACGATTCGGTCGGAACCCACCGCGTTCGGATCGTCGTAGAGATTCGTAAGACCGGTTTCTATGTCGGGTGTTACCGAGTAGAAGGAGACGCCGAGCGTCCCCTCGCCGAGGTCCCTGTAGGCCCGGCTCAAGTCCGGGACGTCACTCGCGATGATGAGCGCTTTCACGTCCGAGAGGCTCATACCGCGAAGCTCCATAAAAGAGGCGATGCTCGCCCCGAGCTCGTCCGCCGTCCGGTGGGCCTCGGTGGTCATCCGCCAGCGCGCCCGGATCTCTTCACCCTCGAACACCCCGAGCTTGGTCTGGGTGTTCCCGACGTTCACCGTCATCAACAAAGCCGCTCCGCCCCCTCCAACGCTCGCATGCCGTCCAGGTCGGCCTCCGCGAGAAGCTCACTAACCATGCCGCGACCGGGAATATACAGGTCCGGGGCGAGATCCGCGAGCCCCCGCAGGTTGAAGGACCGCAGGATCCCCCGATGCGGCACGCCAAACTCCGGTTCCTCTATAACCTCCTGACCGAACAGCAGCACGTCGATGTCTATCGTCCGCGGCGCTTTCGCGCCTTTCCGTTCACGTCCCAAAGCAGCCTCGATCCCCTGACAGTAGCGCAGCAACTCGACGGCGGACAATCCGCACTCCAGCTCCGCCACGCAGTTCAGGTACTCTGGCTGGTCTCCCCCCACTTCGACGGGCTCTGTCTCGTAGATCTTCGAGACGGCCCGCAACTCCACCCGAGTTCCACGCCCTACAGCGTCCAGCGCCCTCCTGAGATACGATAGCCGATCACCGAGGTTGCTACCGAGGCTCAGAAAAACACGGCTCACTGCAAAACGTCTTTCAGAGGCTCAGGATGGCCGCGGCGGTCTCCAGGGCCTCCCGGTTGGCCCGGACGTCGTGGACTCGGAAGAAAGTGGCGCCCCGCTCGCAGGCGAGCACGTTCGCCGCTAACGTGGCGGCGACGCGCTCGCTCGCGCGTTCCACGCCGGTGATGGTTCCCAAGAACCTTTTGCGCGAGAGACCAACGAGTACCGGGTAACCCAGTTCCACGATAGCGTCCAGGTTTTCGAGCAGCGTCAGGTTGTGCTTCAACGTTTTGCCGAAGCCGATGCCGGGGTCGAGGATTATTCTGTCTGGCGCTATACCCGCGTCTTGGGCGTGCGCGACGCGCTCGGCGAGGAAATCCCGCACCTCCCGAATCACGTCGTCGTAGTGGGGATCTTTTTGCATGGTCTTCGGCTCACCCAGCATGTGCATCAGGATTACCGGGCAGCCGACCTCCGCCGCTACGTGGGCCATCCGGGGGTCGCCACGCAGGGCGGTTACGTCGTTGACGATGGCGGCTCCGGCTTCGAGGGCGGCGCGGGCGGTCGCGGCGCGGTAGGTATCTATGGAGATGATCGTGTCCGGCCTGCGCTCAAGGATTCCCTGGATGGCCGGGAGTACGCGGTTTAGTTCCTCGTCGAGAGCGACCGGGTCGGAGCCGGGTCGGGTCGATTCTCCGCCCACGTCTATGATCCGGGCTCCCTCATACAGCATGGTTGCGGCCTGTTCCGCCGCTTTCTCCGGGTCGAGGAAATCACCGCCGTCGGAGAAGGAGTCGGGGGTTACGTTGAGGATACCCATGAGGACAGGGCCGGGGCCGAGAGTACGATCCCCGACCCTGAAAGTACGGGTCTGCTCTGTGTGTTGCACCTACTCCTGGTGGCCGTTGCGGTGCGGCTCGCCCAGGTGGACCTTGTCCACGGCGTACTTCTCGATCAGGCGCTTCAGGTGCTCAGAGTCTACGGTCTCGTACTCGATCAGGTCTTTAGAGAGCTTGACGAGCAGGTCCTGGTTCCTGACGAGCAGGTCCTCGGCGGTATCGTAGGACTCGTCCACGATGCGCCGGATCTCCTTGTCGATCTGGAAGGCGATCTCGTCCGAATAGTCCGGCTGCGCCCCGAAGTCGCGGCCCATGAAGACCTGCTGGTTGGCGTGCCCGAGCGCCATCGGGCCGAGCTTGTCGCTCATCCCGTAGCGGGTGACCATCTGCCGGGCGGTCTGGGTGACACGCTCCAGGTCGTTCGAGGCGCCGGTGGTGATCTCGTCGAACGTCACCCGTTCGGCGGCCCGGCCACCGAGCATCATCGCGAGCTGCGACATGAG
>JALYGE010000074.1 GCA_030777225.1 Actinomycetota bacterium | reverse complement strand
TGCTCGATCATGTTCAGCAGCGCGTTCCGGGCCGCCAGGCTCAGGTCTTCGCTCTCGTTGACGCCGTCACGGGTTACGTTTATGCCGGTGGTCGCGAAGAAACGTCGCGGGGCGGCGAGCTCCGGGGCAGTAAAGTAGTCGTCCCGGAAGAACTGCAGATCTCTAATTCCCTTCTCCCGGGCCTCACCCTTTCTCACCTGGAAGCTCAGGTGGGAGCGGGAGCGCATCTCGATGGCCGTGCCGCACGCCTCGCAGTCGCCCTGGGCGAAGTGGATGTCCCCAACGGAGACCATCCCGCCCTCGCGGTACACCGGGAACAGCACCGTCGCGCCCGGCGAGAGCTGCTTTATGTCCAGGTTTCCGCCGACCTCCCGGGGCGGGATGGTGCGGATTGCTTCCTCTGCTATCCCGCCGGACGGCACGGCGCCTTCAGGCTCCGGCGGCAGGGAGAAGCCGCCGCGTTCGGCGATGTCGGCCTCCCGCTCTGTAGCGGCGCAGCGAAGATCGGCGTCGGGGGCGAGGCCCACGTAGGACAGATGCGGGTTGCACCGGATGCGGACGCCGGGTAGCTCGTCAGACTCGGCGTACTCGTTACCCCGCAACCGCCAGTGAACTATAAAAGGGTCCTCGAACTCGTCGCGCAGAAAGCCGAAGCCCGGCACCTCGACCGTGTAGCCCCACTGCTCCCAGGGGTCAGCCTCTATCTCCTGCACGTGTATCTCCATCAGATCGCCCGGCTCCGCGCCCCGGACGTACACCGGACCGGTCAGCGGGTGAACAAGGTTCAGGTCGAGGTTCGCCACGTCGTCCGCCGAGGAGCCCGGACCAAGCTGGCCGTCGAAGGCGTCCCGCGTCTCGTAGACTACGGTGTCGCCCAGGTCCACCTCAAGGGCAGGCTCCAGCTCCTCGTGCCAGCGGTTATGCCCGGTATCGGGCTCTTCGGCCAACTTACGGAACGGATCTATCCCGATCACATGTTCTCTAGGCACATGTCCTCCTCTCACAGGTCTCCTCTATACCCGTAACGACACCCGGCGGCGGGCTGTCCGGTGTGTTTTGGCACCCGATGCGGCATCCTCACGCCTGCCTCCGCACATTCGGCTTCGCTCCGCTGGCATGTAGTGTTTTCTCTTTCCATTACTGTTTCGCTCGTCTTCCTCTCTCTACTGGCCGGGTGACAAGCTCTACTTCGCCACCGCCTCGAAGCTGCCGGCCCTGTGCACCCTCCCCGGAAGATCTTTGCCGAGTTGCCCGGAGAGCCACGCTGCCACCTCTATCAGCGCATCCAGGTCTATGCCCGTCTCGTAACACATGCCGTGCAGCGTGTAAACGAGGTCTTCCGTCGAGATGTTGCCGGTGGCCTGGGCCGCAAACGGGCAGCCGCCCGTTCCACCTACCGAGGCGTCGAGCACCATCGCGCCGCTCTCGACGGCCGCTACCGCGTTCGCTATGCCGGTATTGCGGGTGTCGTGGAAGCGGCAGCCGGTGGTGATACCGGTCTCCCGCACACCCTCGACGAGCTTCCGCACCTGCGCGGGCACACCGACCCCGATGGTGTCAGCCAGGACTATCTCGTCCGGCGCGGCCGCAGCTACCTGATCCACTACGCCGAGCACGGTCGCAGACTCTACACGACCCTCGAACGGGCATCCGAAAGCGGTGGAGAGCGTGACCGAAAAGCGCACACCGTCCAGCCGCGCCCTCTCAGCGAGCCGGATCGCAAGCTCCGTCGCGTCGGCCACCGTGGTGTTCTGGTTTCTCTTCGCGAAGGTGTCCGTGACCGGGAACGCGTACCGCGCCTCATCTATCCCGGCTTCCACAGCTCGTTCGTAACCCTTCTCGTTCAGTATGAGGCCGGCGTAAGAAGTTCCGGGTCTGCGCCCGATCTTCGCCATCACTTCTTCGGCGCCGGCCATTCGGGGCACGAGCTTCGGGTTTACGAAGCTCGCGGCCTCGATCCGTGATAGTCCGGCGGCGGCCAACCGGTCGCAAAGTTCAGCGCGGGTTTCAGGGGGGAGGCGTCTGTCCTCGTTCTGCAAGCCGTCGCGAGGGCCGACGTCTACTATTTCGACGTTCATTAGACGGTCCCCCGTTCCCGCAGCGCATCCCGCTCCCGCTCGTCCAGCTTCAACAGCTCACCGTAGATCTCATCGTTGTGCTCGCCGGGTTTCGGACCGCTGAGACGCGTTGAGCCCCCGAGTAGTTGGCCGCAGAGCGATCCTGCCCAAACGCTACCCATCTCGACAACCCGAACGTCCTCCAGCAGACGGGCTCCGTCTCCCTCTCCGTTCATGCCATATCCTCCTTCAACGCCGCAGTCGCTCAAAGACTCCCGGCGACTCCCCACAGTCCCGCCCTTCGCAGTGATGCCCATATAAGCCTCAGATACCTTTCCGAAACAGTCCCACAGACCGCCTGTATACAACCCTAGCGACACAGAGATTTTGTGTCAAGGGTTTCAATAAGCAGGAATCCGCGGGCTTCGCAAGTTCGGCGCGGCATCGCCGCATAGTAAAATACAGTTGTTGTCTTTGGTATTGGAAAGGGACGACATGCCTATCTTCGACAAGTTGGCAGAGTATCGTTACGAGCAGTTGGTTTTCTGTCACGATAGGGCTACCGGGCTACGGTCTATCGTGGCCATCCACGACACGACGCTGGGACCGGCGCTGGGCGGCTGCCGGATGTATCCCTATGCCACCGAGGACGAGGCCATAGTAGACGTGTTGCGTCTCGCGCGCGGGATGACTTACAAGGCCGCCGTGAGCGGCCTGAACCTCGGCGGTGGAAAGTCCGTCATCATCGGCGATTCAAACCTCAAGTCCGAGGAGCTCTTCCGGTCTTTCGGGCGGTATCTGGAGACCCTGGGCGGAAGGTATATCGTGGCCGAGGACGTGGGGACCTCGACGGAGGACATGGAAAATATCCGCATCGAGACCTCGCATGTCGTCGGCGTGGACGTAACGCACGGTGGTTCGGGGGATCCCTCGCCGTTCACGGCGTTGGGGGTCTTTCAGGGGATGCGCGCCTGCGCGGAGGAGGTCTTCGGTTCCCCTTCGCTGGAAGGGTTGACGGTTGCCGTTCAGGGTCTCGGGCACGTGGGGAGCAGCCTCTGCGGCCTGCTCGACGAAGTGGGGGCTAACCTGATCGTCACGGACATCGACCGGAAGGCCGTTGAGCGTGTGGTGGAAACCTTCGGGGCAAAAGCTGTGGAGCCGGACGAGATCCTCTCTATACCCTGCGACGTGTTCGCCCCCTGCGCCCTGGGCGCCGTGGTCAACGACCAGACCCTGCCGAAGCTGCGCTGCCAGATCATCGCCGGCAGCGCCAACAACGTCCTGCACGAACCGCGCCACGGAGAAGCGCTGGTCGCGGGGGCATCCTCTACGCCCCGGACTACGTCATAAACGCCGGCGGCCTCATAAACGTCGCCGACGAGCTAGAGGGCTACAACGAAAAGCGGGCCACCAAGCGCGTAATGCGCATCTACGAGTCGGTAAAGAGGATCATCGCCATAGCCAAACGCGACGGTGTCCCCACCAGCGTCGCCGCCGATACCTCAGCCCTGGAGCGCATAGCCGCCATAAGCTCCATAGAACGACTCCACACCGGCCACCCCTACGGCCAGATGAGCCGCCGCCGGGAGACTTTGTAGCTTGCCGGTTCGTCAGCAAGTCAGCAAACAGTGGCTTTCGCTGTTTCTGGGATAGACTGATAGCGTGTGAAAGCTGCCGTTGGGAGGTAGACCTCGATGCGGAACCTGATGCCCGGCAAAGCGGGTAATCCGGTCTTGCTGTTGGCGGCTGTTGCGGGGCTAGCCGTATGGGTTTTCTCGACGCCGGCGATTTCCGGCAAACTTCTGGGGGAAGCTGCGTACGAAGCCACCTACACCCACCCCCTGCTGGCCTTCTTCGGGTTACCGCTGCTGGCAGCCATAGCTTTTGGGGCCGGCTCCGTTTCGCCGCGCGGCTTCTGGCTATGGGGCGTGGCGGTAGTATCTCTACATTCCCTGGCGTACGTCTGGCTAACCATCTGGACGAGCTCGCGGGGAGCTTTCGGCCCGGAGGGGATCGGTCCCCGGCAGATCCTGAGCCTGGCCTTCGTTGAGATACTGATGTTGATCGCTCTCGCCACAGCCTGTACGGTTGGCTCGGCCGCCGGGGCCGGACTAAGGTTTTTGTGGTTGAAGCTCCGGGGCGAACCAGCAGAAGGTCACCGGTCGGGCTCCGGCGTCGAATAAACTGCGCTGCCTCTACTCCAGCCTATCATTCGGCGTGTAACCTTCCAGACGGCGTTTGACCGCGTTCAAGTAGCGTAACGCCGTTCCCCCATCGAAGATGCGGTGGTCGAAGGATACCTCCAGGTTCATCATGCTGCGGATGGCGATGGCGTCGTCCACGACCACGGGCCGCTTTGCGATGGCTTCGGCGGAGAGGATGGCCGCCTGCGGGTGGTTGATGATCGGGGTAGAGACCACCGAGCCCAAAGCGCCGGGGTTGTTGACCGTGAACGTTCCTCCCGAAACGTCGTCCGGCGCGAGCGAGCTGTTCCGGGCCTTTTCGACAAGCTCGTTTATCTTTCGGGCCAGGCCGAGGACGTTCAACTCGTCGGCGTCGCGTAGCACCGGCACGATCAGGGGGTCCTCCAGGTCCACCGCTATCCCGACGTTGACGCGTTTTCTCAACACGATCCTGTCTCCGTCCCACACGGAGTTGAGCACCGGATACTCTTTAAGCCCCTCGACCGCGGCCTTCACAATGAACGGCAGATACGTGAGCCGAAGCCTCTCACGCTCCGCGAATTCCCTCTTCACCCGGTCGCGCAACCCGACCAGCCCGGTTACGTCTACCTCGACCATCGTCCAGGCGTGCGGAGCCTCGCGCTTGCTGGCCGACATACGGTTGGCGATGGTCCGGCGGGCGCCGGTGAGCTCCTCGACCCGATCACCCTCGTAGACCTCGACCCGTTCCGGTTCGGTAGGCTCGGCTTCGGGCAGAGGTTCGGGTGTCGCTTCCCGTTCTTTGATGTACCGCTCTATGTCCTTCTTGGTG
>JALYGE010000073.1 GCA_030777225.1 Actinomycetota bacterium | reverse complement strand
ACAGGATCCAGTACTGGTGCGTCTCGGACAACCTGCTCAAGGGCGCGGCGACCAACGCGGTCCAGATAGCGGAGGCCCTGATCGGGGTCCGCGTCTAGCCGGCACAGAGCTTGCCCGAACTGGAGATACGTCCCGCCGCCACCGAAGAGGACGTGCCCCTGCTCCTGCGCTTTATAAAGGAGCTCGCGGAGTACGAAAATCTCTCGCACGAGGTCTCCGCGACCGCGGAGGTCCTCAAGGAGTCGCTTTTCGGCGGGCGGCGGGTGGCGGAGGCCCTGCTGGCTTATTCCGGAGGCGAGCCGGCGGGGTTCGCCCTCTTCTTCCACAACTTCTCGACCTTTCTGGGGCGGCCCGGGATCTACCTGGAGGACCTCTACGTGCGGCCGGAGTTCCGGGGTTCGGGGATAGGCCGGGCCTTGCTGGCGCGTCTGGCGAAGCTGGCGAAGGAGCGCGGCTGTGGGCGGCTGGAGTGGTGGGTCCTGGACTGGAACGAACCATCCATAGGTTTCTATAAGAGCCTCGGCGCCGTTGCGATGGACGACTGGACGGTCTACCGGGTTGCCGGGGAGGCTCTTGAGAGGCTCTCCCGCGAAGCGTGATGCGGTCCGCCCTGTACGCGGGCCGGGTAAGCCGATAAACTCACATCAGGCCAGCGTCACTAGGAGAGGAGTACAGCATGTCCGAAGAGGGACAGAAAAAGGGGTTTTGGGCGCGTCTTTTCGGGAGTGGGGGACCTTCGGCGCGGGAGCGGAGGGTTCTGGAGTACATCGCCCATCGCCTAAACGAGGGCGCTAACCTGCATAGCGTGCTCGAAGAAGAGTACGTCCGGCGCAACGCCTCTCAAGGTGAGATAAATGAGATCGCCAGCAACCCCCAGGTCGTAGAAGCGGCCCGCGAGAGTATGGAGAAAGAGTTCAAGTCCGGGGGGGATCTGGACCCCAACCGCCGCGCCCGATAACCGCGGCGCGCCCTTTCATCGCCAGCCATCTCGCGGGTTGTATAATCGACGGGTTGCGAATTTTATACGCGAGGAGGCTTAATGCCGATTTACGAGTACAAGTGCGAGAATGGCCACGTCTTCGACATCATGCAGAAGATGTCGGAAGATCCATTGCACGCCTGCATCGAGTGCGAAGCGCCGGTAAAGAAACTTTTGCACCCGGTCAACATCTCGTTCAAAGGCTCCGGTTTCTACTCCACGGATTACAAGGGCGGCAAGAAGACAGAGAAAACCGACGGCGCCAAGAGCGACTCCAAGAGCGATTCGACAGACAAGAGCAGTAGCCCGGAGACGAAATCCGGGAGCAACGGCGCGAAGAAATCCGAAAGCGCTTCGACCGAGAAGAAGGCGGCGAAAAAGGACTAACCTTGAACCGTGGAGCGGCAGAGGAGCCACCGGGTGACCGCCGGGCGAGCCTGCTCCGGCGCGCGGCGCGAGGCGCCGTGCTGGGGATTACGCTTCTCTTTGTCCTCGCCGCGCTACTGGTCTCCGTGTTTCTCCTGATCTATACCGCCTGGAGCCACGACCTCAGCCGCGGCCTCTTCGCCCTCGTCTTCGCCGTCCTCAACGCCCAAATAGCCATCAACTGGCTGCTCTGGAAAGAGGACGACGCAAGACCCGGAGAGGACCACCTGTTTCCACGCTGAGGTGAAACGCTCGTGAAAAGTGCTGCAAAATGGGCCTCAAGTTCAGGTTCAAGTTGATCTAGACAAACCGTTGCGCCTTCTCTATAGTGCCCATCGTTGAGGATGGGAGAACAGGCAAAGGCGGCGCGAAAACTTTTGCGCCGCCGGCAGCCCTCCCGGCATCTGGAGAGGGAGTTTAATTGACGGTCACGCCTTTCGCGCATCTACACTGCCATTCGGAGTATTCGATGCTCGACGGGGCGAGCCGTATTCGGGATCTCATCTCTTTCGCCAAAGACCAGAACATGCCCGGCATCGCGCTCACCGACCACGGCGTGATGTACGGGATGGTCAAGTTCTACAAGGAGGCTAACAACGCCGGCATAAAACCTCTCATGGGTTGCGAGGTCTACGTCGCCGCCGACCGCCACGACCGGAGAAAGGCTCCCTACTACCATCTCACCCTGCTCGCGCGTACCGCCGAAGGCTACAAGAACCTCATGAAGCTCTCGACGGTCGGCTTCCTCGAAGGCTTCTATCGCAAGCCGCGGGTGGACATGGAGATGCTCCGCAAGCACGGCAAGGGCATCATATGCCTCTCCGGCTGTCTCTCCGCCGAAGTGCCGACCCGCATACTCGAAGGTCGCATGGACGAGGCGCGCAAGCTGCTGGATCAGTACCAGGAGGTCTTCGACGCCGTGTTCCTGGAGATGCAAGACCACCTGAACATCCCCGAACAGAAGCGGGTCAATGAGGGTCTGCTCGAGCTGCACAAAGATACGGGTCTGGACCTCGTCGCGACCAACGACAGCCACTATACGACGCGGCAGGACGCGAAGATGCACGACGCCCTGCTGTGCATCGGGACCGGCAAGTTCTACAACGACCCGAACCGGATGAAGTTCGCCGGCGACGAGTTCTACGTCAAGCCGGTGGGCGAGATGGAGAAGCTGTTCCCCGAGCACCCCGAGGCGCTGGAGAACACGATCAAGGTCGTGGACCTCGTTGAGGACGTCGGCATAGAGCTCGGCAAGACCCGTCTGCCCAACTTCCCCAAGCCCAACGGCTACACGGCGGCCCAGTATCTGCGGGAGCTCTGCCAGAGGGGGCTTGTTGGGCGCTATGGGGAGCGGGCAAAAACCGCGGAGGTTCAGCAGCGACTCGACTTCGAGCTGCAGACCATCGGCAAGATGGGCTTCGAGGACTACTTCCTTATCGTGTGGGACTTCGTGCGGTTCGCCAAGGAGCGCAAGATCGCGGTGGGACCCGGACGAGGCTCCGCCGCGGGCTCGATAGTCGCCTACGCCCTGGAGATAACGGACCTGGACCCGTTGCAGTACTCCTTGCTCTTCGAGCGCTTCCTGAACCCGGACAGGATCAGCATGCCCGACGTGGATATCGACTTTTCGGTCGCGGGGCGTTCGGAGGTCATGCAGTACGTCACCGAGAAGTACGGCGGCATAGATCACGTAGCCCAGATCATCACCTTCGGGACCATCGGGGCCAAGGCCGCCATCCGGGACTCGGGACGCATCTTCGAGTACCCCTACGGCGACACCGACCGGCTCGCCAAGCTCATCCCGGACAAACCCGTCGGCACCACCCTGCGCGACGTACTCACGCCCGAGAACGGCAACTACGTAGCGGGCGAGAAGCATCCCGGCCCGGCCCGCGAGATCATCGAGTTCGTCCAGCGCGACGAGGGCGCGAAGCGCATCCTGGACAACGCCTTCGAAATCGAGGGCTTCGCCCGCCACGCCGGTACTCACGCCGCCGGCGTCGTCATCTCCGAAGAGCCCCTCACCGACATCGTGCCGCTCCAGCGCGTCAAGGACACGGACTCCGTGATGGTCCAGCATCCCATGAGCGACGTGGAAGCTCTGGGACTGCTCAAAGTAGACTTCCTCGGCCTGCGGAACCTGGACGTGATCGAGGAGACCCTGGAGAACATCCGCGAGACCAGGGACGAAGAGGTAGACATAACGGAGATACCGCTCGACGATGAGAAGACCTTGAAGCTCTTCTCCCAGGGCGACACTTTCGGGGTATTCCAGTTCGAGTCGAGCGGCATGCAGCGGATGCTCCAGGAGGTCCGTCCGGACCGCTTCGACGACCTCGTCGCGCTCAACGCCCTCTACCGGCCCGGCCCGATGGATTACATCCCCAACTTCAAACGCGGCAAGCATGACCCGGAGAGCGTCGAGTACCTCGACCCGCGTCTGAAGCCCATCCTGGAGCCGACCTACGGCGTCGCCGCCTACCAGGAGCAGCTCATGGAGATCTCCAAGCTGCTCGGAGGGTTTACCCCCGGCGAAGCCGATACCCTTCGGAAAGCCATCGGCAAGAAGAACGCCGCGATGCTCGCCACCCTCAAAGACAAGTTCATGGAAGGGTGCTCCTCCAACCAGGTATCGCCCGGCGCCGCCGAAGAGCTGTGGAACTGGATGGAGAAGGCCGGCGGATACTCGTTCAACAAGAGCCACTCGGCCTGCTACTCGTTCCTCGCCTTCCAGACCGCCTACCTCAAGGCGCACTACCCCGAGGAGTACATGGCGGCCCTCATGAGCAGCGTCATGAACACCAAAGACCGGGTGCCCCAGTACGTCGCCGAGGCCCGCGCCATGAAAATAGAAGTCCTGCCGCCGGACGTGAACGAGAGCGGCCGGCGCTTCACGGTGGTCGGCGATACCATCTGGTTCGGCCTCTCGGCGGTAAAAAACGTCGGGGACAACTGTGTTGACTCGATCATCGCCGCCCGCGAGGACGGCCCGTTCGAGGACATCTACGATTTCTGCGAGAGAATTGATCCAAAGACGTATAACAAGCGCACAATAGAATCTCTGGTCAAATGCGGGGCCTTCGATTCCACGGGTTGCGCCCGCGCGGCGATGCTGGAGGTTCACGCGCAGGCGGTGGATCGGGTAGGGAAGGGACTCAAGGGGGCGAGCGAGGACCAGTTCTGCATGTTCGACGCGGCGGAGATCGCGCCGGCCAAGCCTGAAATCCCCGACCTGGAAGACGAACAACGCCAGAGCCTGGAGTGGGAGAAAGAGACGCTGGGGCTCTACGTCTCCGACCACCCGCTGCGGCCCGTGCTGCACAAGCTCAAGAAGCACATAGACACTACGGTCGGCGACCTGGATGGTTGCCGGGACGGCGCGATGGTGTGGGTCGGGGGGCTCGCGACATCGGTAAGGATCAACACGACCCGCAAGGGCGACAACATGGCGATGCTCCAGCTCGACGACATGCGCGGGCTCGCCGAGGTCATGGTCTTTCCGCGGGTGTACGCGAGCTGCTCGGAGTGCGTCCGGGAGGATGCGGTGCTCAAGGTCAAGGGGCGGGTGGAGCGCAAAGAAGGCTTGCCGCGCATCGTGGCTATGGAGATCGAGGAGTTGCACCTGGAGCCGGGGCTGGACCCGGTGTATCTGCACGCCGACGCGTTCGTCGGGCTCTCGCGGGAGACGGGGCGGGAGGCGTTCAGGATCATCGGGCGGCACTCTGGCGGGAGCCCGCTGTTCCTCGTGTCGGGCGCCGGCGGGCTGGAGGAGAGGCTCCCGGACGTGGACGACTCGACCGACCTCCACGCCGGGCTCAAGCAGCTACTCGGTTCGCGTTGCATAAGCGCTGCCAAGCCGGAGCCCGCCCCGGAGATGGAGCGGGTCTCGTAGAGGGGTTCGGCCGGGTGCTTAGTCGCGCCGGTCTGCGGGTACAAGCGAACCGGCTGACTGAGACCGAGAGGAGACCACGTGGACCTGCTGACGAGCCCGGACGCCTGGATAGCGTTCTTCACGTTGCTGGCTCTGGAGATAGTCCTGGGGATCGACAACGTCATCTTCATATCCATCCTTGCGGATAAGCTCCCCGAGGAGAGACAGAAGCTCGCCCGGCGGCTCGGGCTCGGTGTGGCCCTCGTCACGAGGATTCTGTTGCTCCTGTCGCTTGCCTGGATCATCGGCCTCACCGCGCCGCTGTTCACGGTGCTCGAGCAGGAGATCTCCGGTCGCGACCTCATCCTGATCGCCGGCGGACTGTTCTTGCTTGGAAAGAGCACCTACGAGATCCACGACAAGCTGGAGGGAGAGGAGGGACACGCCAGCGCCCGGGCGAGCGCTACCCTTGGCGGGGTGATCGTCCAGATTGTGCTCCTCGACATCGTGTTCTCCCTCGACTCCGTGATAACGGCCGTGGGCATGGTCGACGAGCTGGCGATCATGATCGCCGCCGTGGTGATCGCGGTAATAGTCATGCTCATCTCCGCCGAGGCGATCAGCGGCTTCGTGAACCGCCACCCCACGGTGAAGATGCTGGCCCTGAGCTTCCTGCTCTTGATCGGCTTCACGCTTCTCCTGGAGGGCTTCGACCAGCATATCTCCAAGGGTTACATCTACTTCGCCATGGGCTTCGCGGTCTTCGTGGAGTTCCTCAACCTCCGCCTCCGCAGCCGCCGCCGGGAGACGCCGCAACCCGTGGATCTCCACCAACGCTACTCGAAAGAAACGTCCCGAAGCGGCTCTCCGGGAGCATAACTACCCCTGACGAGTAATCACCCGCACACTAGGACGGTTTCAGGCTTCGTATCGGCTCGGCGAGTTCTGCGGCGAAGAAGTCGAAGAAGCCGTCCGGGTCGGGGCCGGTGTTGATCAGGGTGAGGTGATCGAAGCCCGCGTCCACGAACTGTTGGGCGACGGCCAGGTGTTGTTCGGGGTCGGGTCCGCAGCCGAAGACCTCCCGCATATCGTCCTCGGTGATGAACGCGGTAGCTGCCTCGAAGTTGACCGGGTTGGGAAGCTCCGCCTGAACTTTCCAACCGGTGAGCCCGAAGCGAAACGTTTCGCGGGCTGAGCTGGCTGCCGTAGCCTCGTCCGGAGCCCAGGAGAGCGGCACCTCGCCGTATTTGGGGCCGGAACCACCGGCCTCGGCGTAGGCGTTTGTCAGATCCGGCCTGGGCTCCGTGGCGAAGATGCCGTCTCCAAGCTCGGCGGCGACCCGGGCCGAAGAGGGGCCGCCTATCGCCACCGCGATCTTTGGCGGCGTCTCAGGCAGGTCGAAGACTCGCGCGTCCTCCAGCGTGAGGTGCTTGCCCTCGTAGGAGTGGTAGCCGCCGGACCACAGGAGACGGATGATCTCCAGCGACTCGCGGAGCATCTCGTGCCGCGTGGCCACCGCCGGCCAGCCGCGGCCGACGACATGCTCGTTGAGTTGCTCGCCGGCACCGACTCCCAGGGTAAAGCGCCCGTCGGAGAGCAGCGCCGTCGTGGCCGCCGCCTGGGCCACGATAGCCGGGTGGTAGCGGATAAAGGGGCAGGTGACGCCGGTGGCTAGCTCGATGCGCTCCGTTCTGGCTGCCGCCGCGGCCAGCATAGACCAGGCAAAACCGGAGTGGTCCTGGCTGTCGAACCAGGGGTGGAAGTGGTCACTGATCTCTACGAAATCGAACCCGACCTCCTCGGCTCGCACGGCCTGGCGCACCATCTCCCGGGGCGAATACGCCTCCGCGATCAACTTGTAGCCGACCTTCATGCCGCTCCTCTCTCTAGTAGCAATGATCTCTGGTTCCGGTCCAATTTGGTCCGGCAGGACGAACACCCTCTTGATACCATCAGGACCTCGGCCGCAAACCCGCGAGGAAGGTCGTTTCTCGCTCATGCCGGCGTCCGGTTTTGCCGGGCTCCGGGCGGGGTAATATCGTGACTCTGGACCGATAAACGGTGACCATAGAAGGAGTAAGATCGCTTTGAGCGCAGTACCCAGTATTACCCTCAACGACGGCAACACTATCCCGCAGCTTGGTTTCGGGGTCTTCCAGATCGAGCCGGAAGACACCGCGAAGGCGGTGAGCGAGGCCCTGGAGATCGGCTACCGGCACATAGACACCGCCGAGATGTACGGCAACGAGAAGGAAGTCGGCGAGGCCATCCGCGACTCCGGCATTGATCGCGGCGACATCTTCGTTACCAGCAAGCTCAACAACAGCTTCCATGAGCCCGATGACGCCCGCGAGGCGTTCGACAGGACGCTATCGGAGCTGGGCTTCGACTACGTGGATCTGTTCCTCATCCACTGGCCGTTGCCCACGCGCTACGATGGCGACTTTGTCTCCACCTGGCAGACGCTGGAAGAGTTCAAGAACGACGGCCGTTCCCGCTCTATAGGAGTGTCGAACTTCCAGATCGAGCACCTGGAGCGGCTGGTTTCGGAGACCGACACGGTACCGGCGGTGAACCAGATAGAGGTTCACCCCTACCTGGCCAACGACGCCGTACGCGCCTACGGACAGGAACACGGCATCGCCACGGAGGCGTGGTCCCCGATCGCCCAGGGTGAGGTACTGGACGACCCTACCATTAACGAGATCGCCGGGAAGGTCGGCAAGACGCCGGCTCAGGTCGTCCTGCGGTGGCACATACAGCGTGGCGACATCGTGTTCCCCAAGTCGGTGACGCCCTCGCGCATAAAGGAAAACTTCGAGCTGTTCGACTTCGAGCTCGAACAGGGCGACGTGGATGAGATCTCCGCGCTGGACAAGGGGGAAGACGGACGTACCGGTCCCCATCCGGACACGTTCGACTACATCCCCGGCTGATTCATTCCTGAACTAACAGAGAGCGTGTGCGGCGAAGGAGTTCACCAAGCTTCTTCGCCGCGCTCTTTTGTGTGTTGTCGAGAACTTCGCCACGGACAACCCGCTAGATTATCCGGCGAGCACAAATGAGAGAAGAACCCGGCGGCAGTGGCGAAGGAGTTCAGCGGGCGTCCGTGCTCGAAGGCTTCCGGCATCAGGGTATCGGCCAGGGACGCCAGCACCGCGCCTCCGGCGAACGCGAGCGAGAACCCGAGCACGCTTTCGCTGCCCCCCGACAGCGCCGCGTAACCTACCACCACGGCGGCCGTTAGTAGCAGCGCGGTCGCGGACCACACAAGCACGGAGAACCGTTTGGACCGCCCGGACCGGCGCATCGCCAGCGACCCAACCAGGCTCTCGGGGAAGTTGGAGGCGAAGATCGCCACCAGCAGCGCCAAACTTCCGCCTACGCCGGCGCCCTCCGACTCCGAACTGAGTAGGGACACTCCGAGGGCGAGGTTTTCGGGGCCGCCGTCGAGTGTTACCGCGGCCAGCAGCGCTAGGGCTATCCCCAGACCGACACCGTTTGGTCCATCGGGTCGGGCGGCGTCCTGTAGCTTCTCCCGTTGTTCGGCTTCCGCGCCGGACAGTTCGTCCGCCAACTCCCCGGTAGCCGGGACGTCTTCGGGGTCCCCGGCTCCCTCCGCCACGCGGCTGTCGATCCAGGTATTGACGACGACGAAGGTCGCGCCTCCTGCCAGCAGGCCCGCCGCCGCCGACCACAACCCGCCCATCTCTACCGCTTCGGGGAAGAGCTCGAACGAGAGCGCGGAGATCAGGGTTCCACTGGCGAAGGCGAGCATGATGCCGGTCACCTTCGTGGAGGCCTCCCATACCGAACCCAACAGGGCCCCCAGCACGAGGGCGCTCGAACCCAGCGCACCGAATACCAACGCCTGTATCATCGGGATGGCCTCACGAGGGTAAGATCAAAGTTAGCGTCCACCATTCCGGGTACTCTGGGGTTCGCGAAAAAGCCGCTATGCTCAAAGGTGCTCACGAACTGTAGATTTCTCTGAACTTCGCGTTCAGGTACTTGAGGTAAGGGGTAGTGTCCAGAGGACGGCCGGTAGCGCGGACGATCAGGTCTTCCGGCTCGTACTTGCGACCGTAGCGGTGGACGTTCTCGCCCAGCCAGCCGAGTAGAGTCCCGAACTCGCCGCGTTCTATGTCTTCTGGAATCTGGGGATGCTCGTCTACGGCCGCTTCGAATAGCTGGACGGAGAGGACATTTCCGAGCGTATAGGTGGGAAAGTAGCCGAAGAGGCCCGCGGCCCAGTGAACGTCCTGCAACACGCCGCGGGCGTCGCTCTCCGGCGTGACGCCCAGGTATTCCTCCATCCCGGCGTTCCAGGCGGCGGGGAGGTCCTTGACGGAGAGGGTGTCTTCGAAGAGCGTCACTTCGAGCTCGAAGCGGAGCAGTATGTGGAGGTCGTAGGTCAGCTCGTCGGCTTCGACCCTTATCTCCGAAGGGTGGACCGCGTTTATCGCGCGGTAGAAGGTTTCCGGGTCCGTACCGCCGAGGGACTCGGGAAAGATCTTTTGCAGCTCCGGGTAGTAGCGGTTCCAGAAGGGGCGCGAGCGGCCGACCAGGTTCTCCCACATCCGGGACTGGGACTCGTGGACGCCCATCGAGGCGCCCCCGTCGAGGGGGGTGCGGAAGTAGTTGGGGTGGATCCCTTGCTCGTACATGGCGTGTCCCGACTCGTGGAACGTGGCGAAGAGCGCGGTAGAGAGATATTCGGGGTCGAAGCGCGTCGTGATCCGGACGTCGCCCGGGTTCATGCCGACGCAGAACGGGTGGATCGCCCGGTCCTGGCGTCCCCGGCTCCAGTCATACCCGAAGGCGGTGGCCACGGAAGCGCCAAACTTTTCCTGTTTCTTCTCGTCGAAGACGCCACGGAGCGGCAGGGTGTGGTCCTCATCCAGGGCGCCGGAGATCTCGCGAAGCAGCGAGACGCTCCCAGCCTCTAACGCCTCGAACATAGCCTCCAGCGAGGCTTTGGACGCCCCGGGCTCGAAGGCGTCGAGCATCGCGTCGTAAGGGTGGTCTCTGTATCCTAGGTGCTCGGCGGTCTCCCGCTTTAGGGAGAGCAATCTCTCCATGTGCGGGGCGAAGGCGTTCCAGTCGGACTCTTCCCGGGCTTTGGCCCACGCCGGCTCGGCTAGAGAGCGGGCGCGGGACACCTCTTCGACGAGCCGGGCCGGAAGTTTCGTGGCTTTTTCGTGGTTGCGGCGGGCGACACGGACGATCGCGCCGTCGTCCGTGTCGGGGTCCAGATCTTCCAGCGCTTCCAGAAGCTCTCCGGTCTCCTCGGCGACGAGTAGCTCGTGCGAGAGACGGGCCAGGGTGGCCAGTTGCTCGGCGCGGCCCCGGACGCCACCCTCCGGCAGGTAGGTCTGACGGTCCCAAGTGAGGGTCAGGCCGGCGGCGCCCAGGTCGCTGATAGTCGCCAACCGCCCTCTCAAAGCCCGCAGCGCATTCTCGGGAGTCTTAGTCATCCGGACATATTAGCATCGCGCGAAGCTCTCAATCCCGCGTCGCATAGCTCCTCAAGGTGAGGCCGACCGGGAGCAGATTGAGTGTGTGACGCGATTTGGCTCTTGTGCGAGGGGTATTAATATCATTAAATATTAACTGTGATGGATACCTGAGCCTTGTCTAGCGGAAGGGGTAGAGAGATGAACAAGCTGCTCAAGAGAGGACTTGCTGTAGGAGGTGGAGCCGTCGCCTTCGAGATGCTCCGCCGGATCCTGACGTTCAAGCCCGACCCGCGCTACGAGCCGTGGGAGCGTCCCCCCTACCGGGAATTCGAGAAGAAGGTGCTTATATTGGGCGGCGGGTTCGGGGGTTACACAGCGGCCAAGACGCTCTGCAAGCTAACTAGAGACCGCGATGATTTAGGAGTGATGCTCATCAGTAGGGAGAATTACTTCACATTCTGGCCTATGCTCGCGGGAGTAATAAGCAACGACATTCAGATCCATAACGTCGCCCAGCCGCTGCGGCGCTCGCTGATCGATCAGGGGGCCAGCTTCCGGAGGGCCGAGGTCGAGGACATAGACTTCGAGCGGCAGGTCGTGAAAGTCACCGGCAAAACTGCCGAGGAAGTGGAGGAGCCCTACGATCAGGAGACCACCGATGAAAGGGAGATTCCCTACGACCAGCTGATCATAGCCCTTGGCGGAGAGCCGGCATACTTCGGCATACCAGGGGTCGAGGAGCATGCCATAAGTATGAAGAACATACAGACGACAAAGCGTATCCAAAGCCGGGTGATCGAACGCTTCGAGCAGGCTACCCTGGCCCGGGGTAATGAGCCGCAATCAAAGCTGACCTTCGTTATCATCGGCGGCGGCGCAACGGGGGTCGAGACGGCCTCTGAG
>JALYGE010000072.1 GCA_030777225.1 Actinomycetota bacterium | reverse complement strand
ACCATGCTGATCGGCATTGCGGGCGCGTTCGTTGGCGGCTTTCTCTACGAACTGCTTACGGGCCGCCGACAGTACATGGATTTCGATCTTGGCAGCATGGCCCTGGCGGTCATTGGGGCCGTAGTTATCCTGGCGATCTACCGGGCCGTAGCCGGGAGGCGTGTTTGAGAGCGAGAGGTCCGGCGACCACCAACTCTTACCTCACGGCCTTATCGGCCCGGATAAGACCCCGTCCGTAGTAGCGGTTGCGGCCTCTCGGGCCAATGTCCTGCGCGGTGCGCATCATTCGTTTGCGGACTACTCTTGCGGGCACGTCTTCTCTGTAAGTGACGAGCAATTCGCCGGCAGCGTATGGAACGCCCGCAGGATCTTCGTCTATTGCTCCCTCTCCGGGTTACCCCAAGCGGACGAAGA
Organism: Actinomycetota bacterium; assembly: GCA_030777225.1. Lineage (GTDB taxonomy): Bacteria > Actinomycetota > Rubrobacteria > Rubrobacterales > Rubrobacteraceae > SIRX01. Next base: position 3,565 of record JALYGE010000072.1, on the reverse strand, counting down.
AAGAGTTAGCAAGGCTATGGCAGAGATCAAGCCTATCAAGGTAACGTAGACGTGTCGCCCGAGAGCCGCCATTTCCCCTCCAGTATCCGGATTATTCTTCGTTTGCCCGCTCTTCCGCTTACCCGCGTATCGGAAGCGGGCGCCATTATACTACTCGGAGCGAGAGGCCGGAAGCTTTAGCCCCCGGCCCCGGCAGTTCGTTTTTGTTGTGGTTAGTCTAGCTCTGCGGCGGCTCGTAGAGTTGCAGTTTGTTCCCCTCGGAGTCTTCGAAGGTTGCGACCCGGCCCCAATCGTGCTCGGAGACTCCGGCCGGAAACTCCACGCCTTTGCCTTCGAGATCCTCGATAGCGGACTCGAGGCCGCCTTCCGGCTGGAAGGTGAGGACGGGTCCGCCGTCCACCCCGGCGCCGCCGGGCTCGTGGCCGTTCAGGCCGATCCTGACCCCATCCGCCTCGTACTCGACCCAGTCTCCGTCTTTCTTTACTTGCGAGAGGCCCAGGGTGTCCTCGTAGAAGTTTGCCGCCCGGTCCACGTCTTCGACCGGCAACCAGACGTTCGCGAAACCCATTGCCATGTTCTTGCTCCTCTCTAACTCGTTTACGAGTAGAACGTTCGCAGAAAATGTTCGGTTATTTTGTGTTCGACTTCATCCAGCGGAATCTTTCCCGCCAACTCGCGCTCCAAACTCGTCACGCCGAACTCCCGAATGCCGCAGGGTGTGATCCTGTCGAACCAGGAAAGGTCCGTATTTACGTTGAGCGCGAAGCCGTGAGAGGTGATCCAACCAGAAGAGAACTTCACCCCAATCGCCGCAATCTTGCGCTCCCCAACCCACACCCCCGTGTAGTCCGGGTGTCGCCAACCTTCGAGCCCGTAGTCGCCGAGCACGCCGATGATGACTTCTTCCAGATCCCTCAGGTACTTGTGGGTGTCGCGCACTCTGAGCCGCAGGATCGGGTAGCCGACGATCTGACCCGGCCCGTGAAACGTCGCGTCTCCCCCGCGGTCGCTCCAGAAGACTTCCGCCCCCAGAGACCGCAGATACTCCTCTCCCACGCCGAGGTTGGAGGCGTCGCTCGCCGCTTTGCCCACCGTGTAGACCGGATGGTGCTCCAGCAGGATCAGGGTGTCCGGCAACTCGTCCTTCTTGCGGAGCCGCACCAGCTCCTTCTGCATGTCCCAGGCTTCAGCGTAGGGCACGAGCCTCGGCAGCCGCCGGACTTGGAGTCCGGATTCCGGCAGGGAGCGTTTTTCTAGATTTTCTAGCTCCACGCTGAGTTTAGACGCCCGCGCCGACCTGGTTCTTGCGGGCGTCGGCGGTCTGCTCGTGGGCGTGGTACGAACTCCTCACCAGCGGGCCACTCTCAACGTGCTTGAAGCCCAGCTCTTCGAGACCGTAGCGCCTCAGCAGCGCGAACTCCTTCGGAGTGTAGTAACGGCTCATCGGCAGGTGGTTCTCCGACGGACGGAGGTACTGGCCGATGGTCAGGATGTCCACGTCATGCTCGCGCAGGTCGCGCATGGTCTGGTGAAGCTCCTCTTCGACCTCGCCGAGGCCCACCATGAAACCGCTCTTGGTAAGGCCATCGGGGCTCAACTCCTTGGCGTAGCGCAGGACCTCTAGCGACCTTCTGTACTTGGCCTGCGGACGAACCGCCGGGTACAGACGCGGGACCGTCTCGATGTTGTGGTTGAACGTCTCGGGCCGGGCGTCTATGACGGTTCTTATGGCGTCCCGGTCGCCCTTGAAGTCCGGCGTGAGGACCTCCACGGCGCACTCGGGGACCTCTTCTTTTATGGCCTGGATGGTGGCGGCGAAGATGGAGGCCCCGCCATCCTTTAGCTCGTCGCGGTTGACCGAGGTGATGACGGCATGCCGGAGGCCCATCTGCTTCGCGGCGTCGGCGACGCGGTATGGTTCGTCGAAGTCCAGCTCGGTCGGCTTGCCGGTGAGGACGGCGCAGAAGCCGCAGGAGCGGGTGCAAACGTTGCCCAGGATCATGAAGGTGGCGGTGCGGTTGTTCCAGCACTCGCCGATGTTCGGGCAGCGGGCCTCCTCGCAGACGGTGTGCAGCGAGAGGCCGCGCATGGTCTCTTTAATGTCGCGGAAGCCCTCACCACCGGGGACGCGGGCCTTGAGCCAGTCGGGCCGTCCGTGCTGGCCCTTCTGCTGCTTGAAGGGCAGGTACTCCGTCGGGGTTCCGTCCGGCGGGGGTGCTACGGGCTTGTCTTCCCAGCGATGGCGCACCTCGAAGGTCTTCGTGCCGTCGTCCAGGACTTTCAGGTTGATCTGTCTGCGAGCCACCGCTCTCCTCTTTCTCGGTTTCTCTTCAGCGATATGTTACCCCACGCCGGAAACCCTGCTATGATTTTGCGCTCGCGGGGCCAAGAAACCCCGGCCCGGCGAGCGGCGTCTCCTACATGTGTATGGCGTGGCCGTCCACGGCCATCGAGGCTTCGGCGATGACCTCCGAGAGGCTCGGGTGCGGGTGGATGGTCATGCCAATCTCCTGCGGAGTACCCTCGACCAGCTTGGCGAAGACCCCCTCGGTGATAAGGTCCGTCACGTGCGGCCCGATGGCGTGCATCCCGAGGAGCACATCGGTCTCCGCGTCGGAGACGACCTTCACGAAACCGTTGGGCTCTCCCTCGATGAGCGCCTTGCCGATGGCCCGGAAGGGGAACTTGGACTGTTTTACCTCGTACCCTTCTTCCTCGGCCTCGGCCTTCGTGAGCCCGAACGAGGCGACCTCGGGCCGGCAGAAGGTTCCAAGGGGGACGAGGGTCTGGTCCATCGGCATCGGGTCCTCCCCGGCCATGTGCTCCACGGCGATCATGCCCTCGCGTCCGGCGACGTGGGACCGCCAGTAGCCGCCGATCACATCACCCGCAGCATACACACCGTCCTCGTCGGTCCTGCCGTACTGGTCAACCCGGATGGTGCCATCGTCGTTTAGCTCCACGCCTGTGGCGTCGAGGTTGAGCTCTTCGGTGACGGTCTTGCGGCCCACGGCGACCAGGATGCACTCGGCCTCCAGGGTATCGCCGCCGCCCTCGCCCTCGCCGGTGGGGGCTTCTTCACCGCCGTAGGAGCCGCCCTCGCCACCTTCTTCATCCTGCTCGCCACCGGCGGCGGAGATCTTTATCTTCACGCCGTCGTCGGTCTTCTCCAGGCTCTCCGAGTCGGCCAGCGTGCCGGTCAGGACGTTGATGCCGCGGTTCTCGAACTCTTTCTGTAGCTCAGCAGAGATCTCCGGGTCCTCCAGAGGCACGATGCGGTCCAGCATCTCGACCACCGTAACCTCGGCACCGAAGTCGTCGTACATGCTGGCGAACTCGACGCCCACGGCGCCGCTACCGAGGATAATGATCGACCCGGGGATGTTCTCCTTTACCATGACCACGTCGTCGCTGGAGATGACCCTCTCGCCGTCAAATTCCAGTCCCGGCAGGCTCTTGACCGCCGATCCCGTGGAGATGAGGACGTTCTCGGCCTCCAGCTCCTCTTCGCCGTCCCCGGTCTCTACCTTGATCTTCTTCGGCTCCACGAAGCTGCCGGTGCCGT
>JALYGE010000071.1 GCA_030777225.1 Actinomycetota bacterium | reverse complement strand
CCGCCCCTACCGTACGTGATGCCCAGACCGGGCACCGTGGAGGAGTGTCATATCCTGGCCTGGTTGGTAATTCGCGTAAAGCCCATCGAGTGCAGGAGCTTCGTTATGAGGTAGTTCTCCTCGTTGTCTATGGTGGCCCCGCCGATCGAGGCGACCGCCTGCGAGCGGCTTAGCTTCTTGCCCTGCTCGTTCTCTTCTTCCCAGTTCTCGTCACGAGCCTTCTTCGTGCGCTCGGCGATCATGTCCAGCGCCTCATCCAGAGAGAGGTCCTCCCAATGGTCCGAGTACGGCCTCCTGTAACGTACCTTCGTCCACCGGTGGGGCGTCACGATCATGCCGAAGATCGCCGAGCCTTTCGGGCAGAGCGTGCCGGCGTTTATGGGGCTGTCGGGATTGCCCTCTATGTCTATGATGCGTCCGTCGCGATGGTAGACCAGCGTCGAGCAGCCCACCGCGCAGTACGGACACACGCTCACAGACTTCTCCACGCCCTCGTCGGAAATGCGCGAGCGGATGTTACGGGTCGCCGGGCTGACCGGGTGCTCGACCTTTACTCCAATATGACTCTTGACCTTAGACCAGAGACCGTCCTTCTCGGTGAGCTTAAAGAACAAAACCCCACCCCTTTCACACGCGAACCATACCTGTCTTGTACCCTGGGCCGAATTATACCCTCCTTTCATATTCGAAGAAACGGGTAAACAAAATTTAATCTAAAACATATTGTGCGGAATCGAGGCGTCTGCTAGCGTGATACGCGATAGGAATCGACGTTAGCCACAAGGAAAGGGAAAGGAGGAGATTCTTTAGAGCCAGCAAACCGACCGACGACACTCTGCAAATTTAGTGCTTGAGCTCAAAATCAGGCATAAAAACACTTTGGAGGAAGCCAAACTATGGCGGACAACAGGATCGTTGTTTACAAGGGACCGGGTGAGGTCGCGGTGGAGGACACCGAGTATCCGAAGCTGGAGGTCCCCCAGGACGTGGCCGAGGCGATGGGGTACAGGAGCGCAGCGGCGCCGCACGGGGCCATACTCGAGATCGTCGCGACCAACATCTGCGGCTCCGACCAGCACATGGTGCGGGGCCGGACGACGGCGCCGGTTGGCCAGACGCTCGGGCACGAGATCACAGGCAAGGTCATCGAGATCGGTAACGACGTCCAGTTCATCAACGAGGGCGACATCTGCAGCGTGCCGTTCAACATCGCCTGCGGGCGCTGCCGCAACTGTAAGGAGCGCAGGACGGGCATCTGCCTGAACGTCAACCCGGCGCGGGCGGGCTCGGCCTACGGCTACGTGGACATGGGCGGCTGGAAGGGCGGCCAGGCCAACTACGTCATGGTCCCGTTCGCGGACTTCAACCTGCTCAAGTTCCCGGACCCCGACCAGGCGCTGGAGAAGATCCTGGACCTCACCATGCTCTCGGACATCTTCCCGACCGGCTACCACGGCGCCTACAAGGCGCAGGTCAGGACGGGCTCAACGGTCTACGTGGCGGGCGCGGGCCCGGTCGGTCTCGCGGCGGCCCACTCTGCGCAGCTCCTCGGAGCGGCGGTCGTTATCGTCGGCGACCTGAACGAGGACCGGCTGGCGCAGGCCCGGAGCTTCGGCTGCGAGACGGTCAACATCGGCGAGGAAGGCGACCTCGCGGATAAGATCGCGGAGATCGTCGGCATACCGGAGGTGGACTGCGCGGTGGACGCGGTGGGATTCGAGGCTTCGGGTCCCGGCGGCGAGGAAGCGCCGGCCGTGGTCCTGAACCAGATCCAGACCATCACCCGAGCGGGCGGCTCGCTGGGCATCCCAGGTCTGTACGTGACCGGCGACCCGGGCGCGGCCGACCCCGACGCCCAAGAGGGGACGCTCAAGATCAAGTTCGGCCTCGGTTGGGCCAAGAGCCACGCCTTCTTCACCGGCCAGTGCCCGGTCATGCAGTACAACCGGGAGCTCATGATGAGCATCCTGTACGACAAGGCTCAGATCGCGAAGGCCGTCAACGCCACGGTGATCAGCCTTGACGAGGCGCCGCAGGGCTACGAGGACTTCGACAAGGGCGCGGCCGAGAAGTTCGTCATCAACCCGAACGGGTACATCAACGCCTAAGCGCCATAAACAGCGCCAGATTTCGAGAGGCCGGGACTCCCAGGCCTCTCTTTTTGCTAGTGGCTCTCCTCGCAACGCTGCTATCATTGGGATAGAGATGAACATCCCGGAAGGACGATTGTGGAGACGGTAAAGACCCCGGCGGAACAGAGAGTCTTACTAGAGAACGTAGTTTGGGAAACTTACGAGAGCCTGCTGTCCGGTCGTAGGGAGAATAGAAGCAAGTCGCTCGGACTCGCCTCCTAGCTGCGAGAGGTACGCGAAACGGTCCGGGAGGACTCCAGCTAAATTACTCCCCGCGCCGGACTTTGTAGCCGATCTGCTGTAGCTGGGCGAGCAACCGCAGTTCGGCGGCTTCTTCGTCCTCGCCGTCCAGGTACTTGAGTGGCACGTTCATGACCTGCTCGTCGCCGCGTCCGCCGAAGTGGATCTCGACGTGCTCTTCCATCCGCTTTACGGTCGCTTCCGGGTAGCGGCTGATATGCGGTAGTCCGTTTAGCCTCAACATCTTGACGTAATGTTAGCGCACTCCGCATGTTCGTGGTGCTACACTCAAAAACGCGGTTCGTCGGCGACGGGAGTCGGATGCTAGAGAAGCAAAATACAAAACGGCGCGGGAGCAAGACAAAGACCCGGGTAAAGGTATATGAGGACGACACGACGCGCCGGAGACCCGACACGCTCGCCACCGAAGAGCCGATGGAGATACGCCTGATATCCGGCGGCGATACCCAGACCGTCGCCGTCACCATGCGGACGCCGGGCGCGGACTTCGAGCTATCTGCCGGCTTCCTCTACGGAGAGGGCATCGTCTCTTCGCGGGACGACATCCGTCGCATCAGCTACTGCGTAGACCCCGAGGTGGACGCCGAGCAGCAGTACAACATCGTCAACGTCGAGTTGAGGCCCGGCGCCACTTACGACGTTCGTTCTCTGGAGCGGCATTTCTACACCACGAGCGCCTGCGGCGTGTGCGGCAAGGCCAGCCTGGAACAACTGGAGCTTCGCGGATGCCCCACGATCCCCTCCGGTCCCGAAGTTTCGGCTGAAACGATCTACTCTCTGCCGGAGAAACTCCGTGAGGCCCAGGGGCTCTTCGACGCGACGGGCGGTCTCCACGCGGCGGCGCTCTTCGATGTAGAAGGAGAGCTCCTCGCGCTTCGAGAAGACGTTGGCCGCCACAACGCCACCGACAAGCTCGTCGGGTGGGCGCTACTCGACGGAAAGCTCCCGCTAAACGATCACATCGTCATGGTCAGCGGCCGCAGCAGTTTCGAGATACTGCAGAAATGCCTCACCGCCGGAGTACCCATCGTGTGTGCCGTCTCCGCCCCGAGTAGCCTCGCAGTGGACGTAGCCCGTCAGTTCGGCATCACGCTGGTGGGGTTCTTGCGCGATAGACGGTTCAACGTATATAGTGGCAGTGAAAGAGTTTACGCTTAGACTATACTGGGCAGGAATGTGAAGGTCGGCTCGCCACCGGCCGGGGGAAGTTGGCCAGATTTTGAGGCGAGTAGGGAAATAGGGAAAGCTAAGTTGGAAAGGGAGGGACAATAGTGTCGAGTCAAGCAGCAAGTTCAAGCGTTCCGAACCGGAACCTGATCGCCGTGGCAGGGGTGTTGATACAGGTAGCCCTGGGCGCAGTTTACGCCTGGAGCGTATTCCGGATACCGTTAACCGAGACATACGGTACCTCCGTTACCGCGACCAACATCGCGTTCACCATCGTAATACTCACGCTCGGTTTCGCAGCCTTCTTCGGCGGCCTGTGGATGCGCTCCGTCGGTCCGCGTATCGTGGCTATCACGGCCGGCATACTCTACGGGGGCGGGGTCTTCCTGGCGAGCTTCGCCGATAATAGCCTGTTCCTGCTCTATCTGACCTACGGGTTCATGGGCGGTGTCGGCATCGGCCTCGGCTATATCGTTCCGATCGCGGTACTGGTGAAGTGGTTCCCTGACAGGAGAGGCTTCATCACCGGCGTCGCCGTGGCCGGCTTCGGGGGCGGCGCCCTGGTGACGACGATCATCGCGCGCGCCATACTGGCCACGGGGGTCAGCGTATTCACCACCTTCGGCATCCTCGGGATCATCTACCTGATCATGGTCGTGGGTGGGGCGATGTTCATGCAAAACCCGCCGGAGGGCTACAGCCCGGGCAGACTGCAAAGCTCGGGTGGGGGCGGGGCCAGCGAGGACGACTACGA